>NZ_JASCAE010000070.1:0-53428 GCF_029967975.1 Pseudomonas sp. V98_8 | reverse complement strand
CCTGCTGGAACAGACGCAGGTCACGCCGCTGGACGATGGCGACAGCCGTTTTCGCGTGGTGCTCAAGGCGCCGGATGGGATTGGCCTGACCTGGTATTTGCGCACTGAGCTGGGGGCGGGGCCGTTGGCGTTGCTCAAGTTGCGCGGCTTTAAGTTGCCGACGCAGATCTTCCTGGCTGAAGGGGCGGCGGCAGCACAAAACGGGAGGTTTAAAAAATGACAATGCACAAATTGTTTGCCCGATGCCTTGGCGAGCGCGACTCAGGAACCTTTTTATGAGCAAGGACAATCTGACACTGCATTACTTCGACGCCGAGATGCGCTATCTGCGTGAGGCTGGCCAGGAGTTTGCCCAAGCCTTTCCAGACCGGGCGGCGAAACTGAATCTGGACAAGCAGGGCGCTCGTGACCCCAATGTGGAACGCCTGTTCGAGGGCTTTGCCTTCCTGATGGGGCGCTTGCGCGAAAAACTCGACGATGACCTGCCGGAGCTGACCGAAGGCCTGGTCAGCCTGCTCTGGCCGCATTACCTGCGCACCATTCCCTCGCTCTGCATCGTCGAGCTGGCACCGCAGCTGGAGCAGATGAAGCGCAGTGAGTTGATCGCCACTGGCTTCGAAGTGCTGTCGCAGCCCATCGGTGCGCAGAGCACCCGTTGTCGATATACCACCACCCAAGACCTGACACTGCAGCCGCTCGCCCTGGATTCTGTGCATATGGGCCATGAGCCGGACGGGCGCTCAGTGCTACGAATGCGTTTCGCCCGCGGGACGTTGAGCCCCTGGAGCGAGATCGACCTGAGTCGCTTGCCGCTGTACCTGAATGCCGACGCACCGCTGGCCAGTGCGCTGCACCAGGCACTGACCCTCAATGCTCAAGCCTTGTATGTACGCCTGCCTGACCAAGCGGGTCGTACTTTGCTGGACGGTTATTTTTCGCCCAAGGGGTTTGCCGATGACGATCGATTGTGGCCCAAGGGCGACAGCGCCTTCAGCGGCTATCAACTGTTGCTGGAGTATTTCACCTTCCGCGAGAAGTTCATGTTCGTCACCCTGTGTGGACTGGAGCTTGTGCTCATCAAGCCAGGCGATCTCTGGTTCGAACTGGAGGTGGTGTTACGCGAACCGTGGCCGCAAGCGTTCAACCTGAGCACCGGGCACATCCGCTTGCATGCGGTGCCGGTGATCAATGCGTTCACACTGGAGTCCGACCCGCTGGCGCTGCAGCCGCTACAAACCGACTACTTGCTTCGCCCCATGCGATTGCAGGACGGTCATACCGAAATCTATTCGGTGGATCAGGTCACTACGTCGAGTAATGGCGACCGCCAGGACTACATACCGTTCAGCAGTTTCCGCCACAAGGGCGGCATGTTGCGGGATGAGATGCCCGAGCGTTATTTCCATACCCGTTTGAAACGAGGCGCCAATGGCCTGCATAACACCTGGCTGATCCTCGGCGGCGACGGTTTTGACAAGGACCGGCTAGACGTGAACCAAAGCCTTTCGCTGCGCCTGACCGGCACCCATGGCCAGCTTCCGCGCAAAGCGTTGCAAGGCACACTGCTCGATACGCTGGCACAAACTTCAAAGATCGGTTTGCAGGTGCGCAATCTGTGCGCACCCACATTGCCGTGTTACCCGCCGAACCGCGACCGCTTCCACTGGCGAGTGCTCAGCCACCTGGGCTCGAACTTCCTGCCGATGCTCGACAATGCTGACGTATTGCGTGGCACACTGGGGTTGTATGACTGGACGGACGACGAACTGAACCGGCGGCGCCTGGCGGCCATCGTCGAGGTCAGGCACCACCTCCTGCAGCGTTTTGAAAACGGCTTTCTGCTGCGCGGTGTCGACATCGAAGTCACACTGGATGCCAACGGTTTTTCCGGCGAAGGTGACATCAGCCTGTTCGGTGAGATGCTCCATCGCTTCTTCGGTTTGTACGCCGACATCCACCTGTTCAACCAGCTCACGCTGGTCCTTCAACCTTCTGGAAAGTGTCTGCGATGGCCCGAGAATCACAGTCAGCGTATTCCCGGCTGAACACCCAGGCGCTCTTCCACAGAGGGGTTTGCCACCCACAGATTTCGGTCGTTCCCGATAGACCGCGAGAATCAGCTACCCTCTATGAAACCATTGTCATCCGCGAAGCTCGAAACAAACGGGTGCAGTTACCGGGGCGCAGAGCGAGTCGATGCAGTTTCTAGAAGATAACCACGGGTGTGCCGGCTGGAACGGCGAGATGGCCGGGCGCATCCGTGCATTCGACTGGAGCCGGACCGAACTTGGCAGCCTCGAAAACTGGTCCAGGAGCCTGCGCAGTGCGGTACAGCTGATGCTCGCGTCACCGCTGCCGATGGTGATGCTCTGGGGCCGGGCCGGCTACATGATCTACAACGACGCCTATTCGATATTTGCCGGCGGGCGCCATCCCTACCTGTTGGGTTGCGCGGTGGAGTTGGGCTGGCCGGAAGTCGCCGACTTCAACCGGCATGTGGTCGACACCTGCCTGGCGGGGGGGACCTTGTCCTACCGTAACAAACAGCTGGTATTGCTGCGCGACGGCGTGCCCGAAGACGTGTGGCTGGACCTTTACTACAGCCCGGTTGCCGATGATGACGGGTACCCTGCCGGCGTTATGGCGATGGTGGTCGACACCACCGAATTCGTGATTTCCGAACGTCTGCGCCAGGCAGCGGAAAATGCCTATCGCGCCGACAACGAGCGGGTACGCCTGGCACTCAATGCCGGAGCCTTGCTCGGTTCATTCGTATGGGATCTCAAGGCCAATACGCTTAGCGGCGATGAACGCTTTGCCCGCACGTTTTCCTTCCCCCCGGGGCAAAGCCTGAACAATTTGCCCCAGGATCTGGCACAAGCGCGTATCCATCCCGATGATCGCAGCTGGGTTGAGGAGCAGGTCAGGCAATCGATTCGGACCGGTGCGCCGTATAACGCCGAGTACCGGGTGATGCGTTCCGATGGCAGTTACCTGTGGGTGCTCGCCAGCGGCTGCTGCGAGTTCGATGAGCAGGGCCAGGCCTTCCGTTTTCCTGGCGTGTTGATCGACATCCACGAACGCAAGTCCGCCGAAGAGTCCTTGCTCAGGTTCACCCGCAACCTGGAGCAGCGCGTGGCCGACGAAGTCGAAGCGCGACTGGCGGCAGAAGAGCAACTGCGCCAGTCACAGAAGCTTGAGGCCATTGGTGGCCTGACCGGCGGCGTGGCCCACGACTTCAATAATCTGCTGCAGGTGATTGCCGGAAACCTGCACTTGCTCGCCCGTCATGAACCGGACAATGCCAACGTGCAGCGCCGGGTCAATGCGTCCATTGCCGCGGTTGAGCGCGGCGCAAAACTGTCCTCGCAGTTGCTCGCGTTTGCCCGGCGCCAGCCCTTGTCTCCGGCGGTTTGCACGGCGCAGCAGATTTTCGACGGCCTGGGTGAACTGTTGCAGCGTGCGCTGGGGGAAACCATCCATGTTCACATGAGCACCCCGGTTGACCCCTGGTCGGTCTTCGTCGATCGCAACCAGCTGGAAAACGCCATCCTCAACCTGATGATCAATGCCCGTGATGCCATGGAGGGCGAGGGCACGATTGAACTCAGTGCCGAGAATATCACTCTGGACCGCGGGTTCTGCCTGGGCAAGGGCATCGTTGCCGGTGACTACGTGCGGGTCACGGTTTCGGACAGTGGCCTGGGCATGTCGCCGCAAGTGCTTGGGCAGGCGTTCGAGCCGTTTTTCACCACCAAGCCCGATGGCCATGGCACAGGACTGGGCTTGAGCATGGTGTTCGGTTTCGTCAAGCAGAGTGGCGGACATATCGAGATGTCCAGCGTCGTTGGGCAGGGCACCCGGGTGCAGATGTATTTTGCGCGCAACCTGCGCTCGATGGACAGAGAACTACCCAGTGCCGATGTGCTGCAACGGGGCGCGAACGAGCGGATCCTGGTGGTCGAGGACAATGAGGCAGTGCGCGTTTCTACCGTGGAGCTGCTGCGCGAAGAGGGCTATCGGGTGCTCACCGCCGCCAATGCCGACGCGGCCATGCAGATGTTGCTGGAGGGAGCGGCGGTGGACCTGATCTTCACCGACGTGGTCATGCCCGGGCTGATAAAAAGCTTGGACCTGGCGGCATGGGCCAAGGTACAGAATCCCCCGGTGGCGGTGTTGTTCACCTCGGGCCACACCCGTGACATTATCTCGCGCAACCATCAGCTGAGCCCGGATACCCATTTGCTGAGCAAGCCCTATGGGCCGCATGCGCTGACCAGGATGATTCGTACCGTGCTCAACGGCTAAACATTTCCACACTGTACTACGGCTGAACACGTCCGGACTGTAGGCGCTGGCTTGCCAGCGAAGAGGCCCTCAAGTCTTGCAGGGATTTTGAGGCCGCCTTCGCTAGCAAGCCAGCTCCTACAGGTTGTTTTTTGAACCTTCCGATCAAGGCTACCCATGACCGACAAGCGCACCTCCAACCCTCCCTCCGGCATGGTCAGGGTGCGCGGCGCCCGGGAGCATAACCTCAAGAACGTCGATGTCGACATTCCCCGCGATGCCCTGGTGGTGTTCACCGGGGTGTCCGGTTCAGGAAAGTCGTCCCTAGCGTTTTCGACGTTGTACGCCGAAGCACAGCGCCGCTATTTCGAGTCCGTGGCGCCTTATGCGCGACGCTTGATCGATCAAGTGGGCGTGCCGGATGTCGATTCCATCGAAGGCTTGCCGCCCGCGGTGGCCTTGCAGCAACAACGGGGCACGCCGAGCACGCGTTCCTCGGTGGGCAGCGTGACGACTTTGTCGAGCCTGATCCGCATGCTGTATTCGCGCGCCGGCAGTTACCCGGCGGGCCAGCCGATGCTCTACGCCGAAGACTTTTCCCCGAACACGCCACAGGGCGCGTGCCCGCAATGCCATGGCCTGGGCCGGGTGTACGAGGTCACCGAGGCGTTGATGGTCCCGGACCCGAGCCTGACCATACGCCAGCGTGCCGTCGCCTCTTGGCCGATGGCCTGGCAAGGCCAGAATCTGCGCGACATCCTGGTGACCCTGGGCTACGACGTCGATGTGCCCTGGCGCGACCTGCCGAAAAAGCAGCGTGACTGGATTCTGTTCACCGAAGAAACCCCGACGGTGCCGGTCTACGCCGGGCTCACCCCGCAGGAAACCCGGGTCGCCCTCAAGCGCAAGATGGAGCCGAGTTACCAGGGCACCTTCACCGGCGCACGGCGCTATATCCTGCACACCTTCACCCATTCGCAAAGTGCGCTGATGAAGAAGCGCGTCTCGCGCTTCATGCTCGGCAGTCCTTGCCCGCTGTGCGAGGGCAAGCGGCTCAAGCACGAAGCCTTGTCGGTGACCTTCGCCGGCTACGACATCGGCGAACTGTCGCAGATGCCCTTGTTGCAAGTCGCTGAAGTCCTCAAGCCGGTGGCGGCCCGACAGTATCTTGACGAAGGGGAAGAGGGCGGTGAGGCGGGTGAGGTTTTGACCCACCTGCAGACCCGCCAGGCCCGTGAGCAACGCGTGGCCCACGGCGCCAGTGGTCACGCCAACGCCCCCGATGTGCGCCACACGCCGAATCTCTCGGTGGAAAAACGCCTCGCCGCGCAACGCATCGCCCAGGACTTGCTGGAACGGGTCAGCACCTTGATCGACCTGGGACTCGGTTACCTGGCCTTGGAGCGCAGTACGCCGACGCTGTCGTCCGGCGAGTTGCAACGCCTGCGCCTGGCGACGCAACTGGGCTCGCAGTTGTTCGGCGTGATCTACGTACTGGACGAACCCTCGGCCGGTTTGCACCCGGCCGATGGTGAGGCGCTGTTCGAAGCCTTGCAACGCCTGAAGGCGGCGGGCAATACCTTGTTCGTGGTCGAGCATGACCTGGAAACCATGCGCCGCGCCGACTGGTTGATCGATGTTGGCCCGGCGGCGGGCGAGCATGGCGGTCGGGTGCTGTACAGCGGTGCACCGGCGGGGTTGGCAGACGTGAGGGATTCGCAGACTCGCGCCTACCTGTTCGCCGAACATGTCAGCCAAGCCCGTCGCGCGCGCAAGGCCAGCGACTGGCTGCGCCTGGAAGGTGTCACGCGCAACAACCTGGACAACCTCAGTGTCGAGTTTCCGTTGGGCTGTTTTACAGCGGTGACCGGTGTGTCGGGTTCGGGTAAATCCAGCCTGGTCAGCCAGGCTTTGCTGGAACTGGTCGGCGCGCAACTCGGGCGACCGGGCGTCGACAGTGAACCGCTGGAGGAACTGAGCCTGGAAGATGATGCTCCGACCGTCGTTGGCGGGCAGGTCACGGCGGGGCTGGCGTCGATCAAGCGGCTGGTGCAGGTCGATCAGAAGCCCATTGGCCGCACACCGCGCTCCAACCTCGCGACCTATACCGGGCTGTTCGACAATGTGCGCAAGCTTTATGCGGCAACGCCCCAAGCGCAGGCGGCAGGCTACGACGCGGGGCAGTTTTCCTTCAACGTTGCCAAGGGCCGCTGCCCGACCTGTGAGGGGGAAGGTTTTGTCAGCGTCGAATTATTGTTCATGCCCAGCGTCTACGCACCCTGCCCGACCTGCCACGGGGCGCGCTACAACCCCGAGACGCTGGCGATCACCTGGCAGGGTCGGACCATCGCCCAAGTGCTGCAACTGACCGTGGACCAGGCCGTCGAGGTGTTCGCCGAACAAGCGGCGGTGCGCCGTTCCCTGGAGGTGCTGCGCGATATCGGCCTGGGTTACCTGCGCCTTGGTCAACCGGCAACCGAGCTGTCCGGAGGCGAAGCCCAGCGCATCAAGCTGGCCACCGAGCTGCAACGCAACCCGCGGGGGGCGACGCTCTACGTGCTCGACGAACCGACCACGGGCCTGCACCCACGGGACGTCGATCGCTTGTTGGAGCAATTGAACAACCTGGTGACGGCGGGGCACACGGTGATCGTCGTCGAACATGAAATGCGCGTGGTGGCGCAGAGTGACTGGGTGATCGATATCGGACCGGGGGCCGGGGATCAGGGTGGCAAGGTTGTGGTGGCGGGCGAGCCGCAGAAAGTGGCCAAGAGCAGAAAGAGCCGGACGGCGCCGTTTCTTGCCAGGGTCCTTGGTAAGGCTTGAGCCAATGTCGTTCTTGCGGGCCTCTTCGCGAGCAGGCTCGCTCCCACAATGGATCCGTGGCGTTCGCAATCCAATGTGGGAGCGAGCGGGCTCCGGGCGGCGTTCCGACGAATCTATCAGGCGCCGTCGAGGGTGCGTCGTACCTTGTCCAGCAGTTCATTGATCTGGAATGGCTTGATCAGCATTTCCATGCCGTCGCCGAGAAACACCTGGCGGTTGATCGCGGTTTCGGCATAGCCGGTCATGAAGAGGATCGGCAGATGTTCGCGCCACCCCCGCGCAATATCGGCAAGCTCGCGGCCGCTCATGCGCGGCAGGCCGACATCGGTCAGCAACAGGTCGATGGATTCGTCGTTCTGCAGACGTTCGAGGGCGCCTTCGATGTCGCCCACCTGGGTGCAACGGTAGCCGGCATCCACCAGCACTTCGGCAACGAACATGCGCACTGACGGCATGTCTTCGACGATCAGCACGTGCTCTCCGCCGCCCTGGGCGGGCGTCGTCGTGGGTTCGAGGGTGACGGCGCTGGGGTCGGCGCTGGCCGGCAACATGATGGTGACTTCGGTACCGCGCCGCGCCACGCTGCGGATGTGCGCATCGCCGCCCGACTGGCGGGCGAAACCGTAGATGGTCGATAACCCGAGCCCGGTGCCCTGGCCCAGGGGCTTGGTGGTGAAGAACGGGTCGAACACTTTATCGATGACGTTGTGTTCGATGCCGGTGCCGTCGTCGCGCACCGACAGGGCGACATAGGCGCCATCGGCCAGGTTGGGGTCGCCGTGGGAATAGGCGGCATAGGTGTTGACCCAGACATTGCCACCCTGGGGCAGGGCATCGCGGGCATTGATCACCAGATTGAGCACCGCGCTTTCCAGTTGAATCGGATCGACCAGCGCAATGGCCGGCTTGCTCGTCAGTTCAAGCTTGAGGGCAATGCGTTCGCCAATAGTGCGCACCAGCAATTCCTCGAGGGAGCGGATGTGCTGGTTGATGTCCACGGGCCGGGTATCGAGGGGTTGCTGACGGGCGAAGGCGAGCAGGCGGTGGGTCAGGGAGGCGGCACTCATGGCCGAGTTCAACGCCGCTTCGGCATAGAAAGACACCTTGTCGGTGCGGGACTCGGCGACACGCTTCTGGATCAGTTCCAGGCTGGTGATGATGCCGGTGAGCAGGTTGTTGAAATCGTGGGCAATACCACCGGTCAGCTTGCCCAGCGCGTCCATTTTCTGCACCTGCAACAGTTGGGCTTCGGTGCGCGCGCGCTCGGCGACTTCGTTGGCCAGTTGCGTCGTGGCGTCGTCCAGGCGCGCCAGGTGCGAGCGTTCACGGTGACGGTGCTCGGTGACATCTTCGACGAACACCAGGCTCAGTGCCGGCGTGCGATAGGGTGAAATCTGCCACTCGGTTTCGCGAATTTCGCCCTGCACCCGCATGCTCAAGGTGCCTTTCCAGCGCTCGCCGTACGCCAGGCGCAAGCGCAGTTCCTCGATGACCGCGCACTGGTCGTCGGCGAAACACTGGCGCAGGGTATCCGGGTCGAGGTTGTCCTGGACCAGTTGGGCAAACGCATGGTTGCATTCGTGGACCTTGAGTTGCGCATCCAGCACGGCGATGGGGGCCGACACGTTGACGAAAATCTCGCGAAAGCGTGCCTCGCTTTCACGCAGGGCATTCTCGGTTTCGCGCACCCGCAGCAAGGTGCGCAGGGTCGCCAGCAATACATCCGGGTCCACCGGGTGGATCAGGTAAGCGTCGGCTCCGGCGTCGAGGCCGGTGATGATATCGCCGGTCTGGATCGACGCCGCGGACACATGAATCACCGGGAGCAGGGCGGTGGCAGGCTCCGATCGCAGTTTGCGCACGATGTCGAAGCCACTCATGTCCGGCAGGTTGACGTCGAGGATCAGGGCATCGATCGTCACGCTGGCGATCAACTCCAGGCCTTCACTGCCGGTGCCGGACTCCAGCACTTCATAGCCGTGACGCTCCAGGCGCCGACGCAAGGCGTAGCGCGTGGCAACGTTGTCATCGACGATCAGCAAGCGCAGGTCACGTTTCATCGGCAGGCTCCATGGCGATGGCCAGCGGGATGATCACGAAAAAGGTCGAACCCACACCGGGTGTGCTCTGTACCCCGACTTCGCCGCCCAGCAACATCGCGAAGCGTTTGCACAGCGCCAACCCGAGCCCGGTGCCACGCAGGCGTTTTTGCAGTGGGGAGTCAACTTGCGAGAAGTCTTCGAATAATGCGCCATGCAACTCCTGAGCGATACCGATTCCGCTGTCGCTGACGGCGAAACGTACGTAGTCGCGGTTTTCCAGCTGCGCCGAGACCCTGATCTCTCCACGGGTGGTGAACTTCAACGAATTGGCAATGAAATTGCGCAGGATCTGCGCGAGCTTCTTGTCGTCGGTGTACAGGCGGGGCAGGCCTACAGGCTCCTCGAAGATCAGGTCCACGGCGGTGGTATCGACAATCGGGCGAAACATGCCACGCAGGGCGGCGAACAGGTCCAACATATCGAACCAAGCCGGTGAAATGGTGATGCGCCCGGCTTCGATCTTCGCCAGGTCGAGCAGGTCATCGACCATGTCGCTCAGTTCCCGCGCGGCGTTACTGACGAAGGCCACCTGCTTGTGCTGCTCGCTGCTCAAGGGCCCGTCGAGCTCATCGGTCAGCAGGCTGGCGATGCTCAGGATCGAGCCCAGCGGCGTGCGGAACTCATGGCTCATGTAGGACAGGAAGCGGCTTTTGAGGTCCGAGGCCTGGCGCAGCTGTTCGGCCTGGGTATCGAGTTCTGCGTACAGCGCCAGGACGCCCTGGTTGGTTTCATCCAGCTCGGCGCGCAGGGCAACGGCTTCACCTTGCAAGCGCGCGATCAGTGCAGCTTGTTCGTCGATTTGACTCATGGGCGTTTCAGCCATGGGCGGCCTCCAGGGCTATGACCAGTACGGTGACATCGTCTCGTCCACGACAGAAATCGCGGTGCAGGATGGCGGCAATCACGGCAGGATGGCGGTGCACCAGGCCGGGGTAATCCGCAAGGTTCCAGCGCGACTGCAGGCCATCGCTGTACATGATCAGCAGTTGTCCGCTCACCTGAGCATAGTCAAAGGGTTGCGCCTTTCGAAACTGCCCGCCGACGATGCCGGGATGGGAGGCCAGGCCGCGGGATTGACCCGGTGCGACCAGGCAGGCACCGATATTGCCGATGCCGACGAATTTCAACGCATCGCTGTCGGCGTTGAACTGGGCAATGGCCACCGCACCGCCACGGGTGCCGGTCATGGCTAGATGAATGTCTTGGAGCACCAGCAACGGTGAGTCGAAGGGTGCCAGTGCGTAGGCTTTCTCGCCAGCACGGGCGGCGCGTTCGGCTTCTTCACCATGACCCAGGCCATCGATCACCAGGGCGCTGATGCGCGGTCCGTCAAATGCCAGGTGCCAGGTATCACCGCAAGCCGGATCCTGGTGCAACGAATGCTGGCTGATGCCGATGCGTTGGTCCGCGGCCTTGTCCGTCCGGGGATACAACCGTGTGAGGAGCACGGCACCCCGTGAGTCGGCATAGACATCGAACACTTCAGTCTGCCGTGACACGGTGCCCAGGCCGATGCCCTGGGTGCCGCCGGTGGAAAAACCGTCGGCCAGGCAGGCGTGCAAATCGAAGCCCTGTGCGCGGTCGATGGCGAGCATCTCGATACCGGCGCCGCTGGCACGAGGTATGACCCTGAGGTGCAATTCGCCACGGCTGGCGTGCTTGAGAATGTTGCTGGCAAGCTCGGTAGCGACGAGCGCTACCCGCCCCGCATCCGTGGCGTCGAAGCCGTGTTGTTGCGCTAGATTCTGTGCGGTGCGTCGTGCGTAGCCGATCTGGCTATTGTCCTCGATGAGCAGCACTTGGGTCATCGAGCCGCCGATGTTCATGTCCATCGGGTAATCGTTACGCGAGTACCCTTTCCCGGCGCAGTATCGAGTTCGAATTCATTGACCAGCCGCTTGGCACCGGTCAGGCCCAGACCCAGGCCGGAACCTGAGGTCCAGCCATCGGTCATTGCCAGTTTGACGTCGGGGATTCCCGGCCCCTCGTCACGGAAAACCAGGCGCAGGCCGGTACGCGGGCTTTCATCGAGGATTTGCCAGTCCATGTCGCCTCCACCGCCGTACACCATGGTGTTGCGCGCCAGCTCGCTGACCGCGGTCACCAGCTTGGTCAGGTCGATCAGGCGCATGCCGCAGTCCTGGGCGAGTTTGCGCGCGAGCTGCCGGGCCAGGACGACGTCCTGTTCGATGTGAATCGGATGAGTGCCGCTGCTGCGCACAGTCATTGGTTGCGTACTCGTTCCTGAAGCAGTTTCATCCCGCGCTCGACATTCAGCGCGGTACTGACACCAGGCAGGGTCAGTCCAAGCTCCACCAGGGTAATGGCCACGGCTGGCTGCATGCCGACCAGTACGGTCTCGGCATCCATGATTTTCGACAGCCCGGAGATGGTCCCGATCATCCGGCCAATGAATGAGTCCACCATGTCCAGGGCGGAGATATCGATCAGCACGCCGCGCGCGGACGTCTTGCTGATGCGTTCGGACAGGTCGTCTTGCAGCGTCAGCGCCAGTTGGTCATGCATGTCCACCTGGATGGTCACCAGCAGGAAGCCACCCATTTGCAGAATCGGAATGCGCTCCATGGGCTCAGTCCGCCTTGTTGACGGAGAGTCCCAGCCGGGTCAGGGCCAGTTTCAGGGCATCGGCCAGGTTCGCCTTGGTCACCACGCCTTGCAGGTCCAGCCCCAGGTGCACGATGGTCTGGGCAATCTGTGGACGAACGCCGCTGATGATGCAGTCGGCTCCCATCAGGCGAATCGCGGTGACGGTCTTGAGCAGGTGCTGGGCGACCAGGGTGTCGACCGTCGGCACGCCGGTGATATCGATGATGGCAATTTCCGAACCGGTGTCGACGATCCGCTGTAGCAGCGATTCCATCACCACTTGGGTACGTTGCGAGTCCAGCGTGCCGATCATCGGCAGGGCCAGGACGCCGTCCCAGAGTTTGACCACCGGGGTCGACAACTCCAGCAACTCTTCCTGTTGGCGCTTGATCACGGCTTCGCGGGACTTCTGGAACGTGCGAATGGTGTGCATGCCCAGGGCGTCAAGCAATTCGGAAATTTCCCAGAGTTGCTCGGCCAACAACGCCGGGCTGTCCTGGTAATGATTCTGCAGCAGGGCAAAAAGCGGACCCTTGAGCGAAAAGATAAAGCTGGCGGTCTGATGCGAATCCTGGCCGAGCAGCGCACGGCTATGGGAGAGCTTGTCGAGGAACTGGCGAATTTCATCCCAGCCGACTGTAGCGATGTTCTGGTCATTGCCGTTTTGCAGACCCGAAATCACCAGTTGCAGGAATTCCGCTGTCTGCTGTTGCAGGTCTTTCTCTTTGAGGTTGCGCGTGGCGCCACTGGCCTCCAGGCTATTTTTCCATTCGGCGAGCAGTTGTGCCTGATTGTTCTTCATCGCATCGAGAGTGCTGGTTTGCAGTGCCGCCATGGAACTTGTCTCCTTGAGTGTATGCGCCCGATTCCCGGGAAAACTGAACGGCGCAGAAGCAATGACATTTAGCCGATGAAATAGTTGTGCGCGTTCGACAGCAATTTTCATTCGCTTGTACATGCACTGTAGGAGCTGGCGAAGCCTGCGATCTTTTTTTTTGCATCGCACCGCTGGCGGAGAAACCTGGCGAAAATGAAAAGACCGCATCCATCGATGCGGTCTTTTCATTTGATCAGGTCTATTTGTCTGGATGGGCCGCCTGAAGTTTTTTCGCCATACCCAGGTGTTTTTCCAGCCCCGGTAACATTTTTTGCGCAAAACCCTTGAGTTCCGTTGCGCCTTTGGTCCTGTCGTCGGTCACGGTGTTGGCTTGTTTCTTGAACAACTCGATGGTGTCTTCATGCGCCTTGACCTGGTTGTTGGCATAGGCCGAATCAAAAGACTCGTCACGCATATCGAGGATTTTTTCCTTGGCCTGCTTCACCAGCGTCGTGTTGTCCGGCACTTCAATGTCATTCTTTTTCGCGATGGCCGCTAGCTCATCGTTGGCCTTGGAATGGTCGGTGATCATCATATTGGCGAAGGCTTTGACATCGGCAGACTGGCTTTTTTCCAGGGCCAATCGACTGGTTTCGATTTCGGCAATACCGCCGGCGGCGGCCTTGTCGACAAAGTCATTATCGGTTGCCGCGAAGGCCGCGCCCATGCTGGTGCTCAAGGCGATGGCCAGGGTGAGATGGCGCAGGTTAAATCCTTCCATTGGTTCTTCTCCACACAGTTTTCATGGGCGATCGAATTGATCGTTATAGTGTGGAGGTCGCGTAGGGGTCGAAGGTTTTATCGCATTTGCGACAGGACGACGAACGGGCACCGCTGGTCTGACAGATGGTCGACAGAACCGGCCAACCAAGGCCATTCTGATAGTTGGCGAACGCAATCAATCGCGTTTGCTACCGATTAACAAACGGAGGTGTTCCATGCCGGTGCCCCACGACCTTTTTCAGGATTTGCATTGCACAAAGGAAGAAATCCAGCAGAAACGCACCAAGGACCCGTTACTGGATTCACTGATCAACAAATACTCGCTGGCGGATGCCGAAGTGGTAAAGGCAGAGGAAGCCAAATCCAGTGATGATGCAGTGACGAAGCTCAAGGCGAAGCGCCTGGAGGTCAAGGACAAGATCGTCAAACAGCTCCAGTCGTCCTCCTGATGCAAGTGGTGAGCCACCGACAGTCGGTGGCTGAATAATTGGAACGGCGATATTAACCGGCACCTCGAATGTTCAAAGCCCGATGACGTGGCTGCAGGCGAGGTGCCCCATGGCTGATCCAAAATTTCCCAGCGAAGAACAAGGGGGCTACGACCCCATTCCGACCCATCCCGAACCCCTGAGTCCCGGTCGCACTGCCGTCAACCCGGAGGATGAACCGGGCATTGATGAATTGCCGAACAACGAAGGTGCCATCCCCATGGATCAGGATGACGGCACTGACATCGATCGCGAACGGGTGCGTGAAGAAACCGATAATGCGGTGCGCGATGGCGAATCCGATCCGCGGTAGTCAAATTCACGACAAACCTTGTGGGAGCGAGCCTGCTCGCGAAGAGGGCCTGACAGTCGACATCGATGTTGTATGCGCTGCAGTCTTCGCGAGCAGGCTCGCTCCCACAGGTTTATGGCATTGCCTTGCTGAGCGGCAACCGCACCATGTTTTTCGCTCTCAACGAGCCAAAATACAACCAGTCCCCGTACTCGCGCGCGGTGGTTATCGGCGAATAGTTGCCGCTACTGCCATCCTGCAGGTTGGCGATCACCTTGCCGTCAAGGTCAAGGCCCAATACAAAGGCGCGTTTTTCCACCGGCTGGGGCAGGACGGTCATGGCCCGGGCGATCATCTTGCGCACAAATGGGTGTGGCGCAGTGTTGTCGAGCAAGGCGTTGCGCGGCGTATACAGCGCCACCCAGAAACGGTCGCTTCCGTTGAAGGCCAGGTTGTCGGGCAATCCCGGCAGGTTGTCGATGAACAGGTCATGGGTGCCGGCTTTCGACCCGCTCAACCAGTAGCGGGTAATGCGATACGCGCCGGTTTCGTTGACCAGAACGAAGGCATCGTCCGGACCCAGGGTGACGCCATTGGCGAACTCAAGCTTGTCCAGCAGCATTGTGGTCTTGCCGGTCTGGAAGTCATATCGCAGCAAGCGTCCGTCGCCGCCATGTTCGATGATTGCATTAAGGTCCTCGCCGTAGCCGAAACGGCGGGAGGCGTCACTGAAGTAGGCATAGTGCCCGGGTTTATCGATGACCACGTCGTCGGTGAACCCCAACGGCACACCGTCGGCGCTGGTGGTCAAGGCCACCAGGCGACCCTGGGCGTCCAGTGACAGCAAGCCCTTGACGGCGTCGGCGATTACCAGCAACCCATTGGGGTGGCGGGCCAACCCCAGGGGCCGGCCGCCGGTATCGGTCAGCATCCTGGTGTCCTGACCGTCCAGGCTGGTGCGAATGACCCGGCCATCATGCAACCCGGTGATCAGTGCATTATTTTCCAGGAGCAGCGCTTCGGGGCCATCGATGTCCGCGGCGCCGACGCGTACCACGCCCTTGAGGCGCTGGTTGTCCGCGTACGGGCCGCTGCTGAGGGACGGCGCGGGTTCTGGGTTCCAGGCTACGGGCTGCACTTTGGTCGGCATCAATAGCAGGAAAGCGCCGAGGGCGATGATCAGCAGCAGTATCCCATGGTGAAACCTGATCGGTCGGCTCACGCACGGACTCCTGACAGCGCCAGGTATTTTTGCGCGGTGTCGCGAAGCGCTTGCATGGACGCGGCCGATTCGCGATCGATCCGCCGCTTGAGCAGCAATTGGTTGGCCAATCGCATCGCCAGGCCACTGAACCGGTATTCCAGCGTGCGCACGAACCGCGTGCCACTACCTTCGGCCGCGCATTCGTAAGTCAACAGCAACGACAGGCCATTATCGCCATGGGCCCGGGCAATCCAGCGGCGGCCAGGCAGATACTCATCGACTACCCAACTCAAGTGGCCGTCTCGCCCACCGGCGCGGATGTCCTCCTCGAACCGCGCGCCAGCATGCAAAGGCCCCTTCGGGCCGTTGATCCGCAAGGACGATGGATGCCACTGCGGCCAACGGGTCACCGTGCTGGCATAGGCGAGCACGGCAACGGGACTACCGGCGATGTCGATCTGATGCTGCATGCGGGTCATGGGCGTTCTCTTGAGGTCTTCGATGGCCGGTTCCGGTTCCGGCTCCCAGTAGAGGGTGCCGAACAGGTAATCCATCAACGGAAAAACGATGTTGAAATTACGTTGCTGCATCATTTCGCGGCGGTGGTGCAATTCATGCAGGCGACGCATCTGGCGGATCCACGGCAGCCGCGTAATCCGGTTGTGCGGCGGCAGATGTTCACACGCATGGAACACTTCATAGGTCAGGTACCCCAGGACCAGGCAGCCGCCCACCAGCCCGGCGACGTTGACGTCCAAGGGCTTGAGCAGCCACCACAGGGGCAGGGCGATCAGCAGCGTGTGCAACACGATCAGCCAGGCGGGGAACAGGATGACGCGCCAGTCGCGGGCGCTGTCATACGTCATTTTGCCGGGGGCGAAAAAGCTGTGATGGTCGCCGGCATGGCGGGCATAGAACATCCGCGCGAAGTTTTTTTTGTGATGGCCAAGGTGGCGATGCACCATGTACACAATGAAACTGAACAACCACAGGGACACCGGGACGGCCAGCCATTCAAGGGGCTGTACCTGGTGCACGGTGCTCCAGAAAACACCGATCGCCACCAGGCCGAACATCAGCACGAAGGCGCCATGCAGCCAAGGGTTATAGCGGGGATGGATGTCACAACGGTAGCGGGCGCGAAATGCTTCGGTGGTCTGCCTCACTGCAATCACCTGTCGTTATTGTTATCTCCAGCAGATTAGTCGATCCCGGCGTTTTGGTTGGCAGCTGGGCTGGATTTTTGCGGGAGCTGCGGTCATGGCAACGGACGATGACTCTTAGGGCGCCGATGGAGGTCTTTCAGGTTGACGCAAGCAAGCAAATCAAAAGCGGCCTTGAAGCCCACCTCATCGCAGGACTGTGAGCGATGTGATGTGATCGTTCCCGCGCAGAGCGTGGGAATGATCACGTCTCCAGCAGATTAGTAGCTGCCCCTGTATTTTTGCTGGTGCGTATACGCGAATTACCGTAAGAGCCGGCTTGCTGGCGAAGAACGATAACGCGGTTCGACAAACACGACGCGTTGTCTGGCTCGCGGTAGCACGCAAATGCATGCTCGCCCGCAAAGCCGATTCAGCTCAGCGGGTTCCAGCGTTGTGACCAGTCGTCATCGCTGCTGATCACCTCGCGCAGCAGATCGAAAGCTCGCTGTAGAGCTGCAGAATCGCGGTCGCGTGAGTACACCAGGTAGGTCGGGTAGCTGAACTCCGGGGCCTTGGGCACGGGCTCGAGCATGCCGTTTTCCAGGTAGCTCTGGACCACCCGGGTGCGGAAGTAGCCGCTACCGCCGTGTTCGAGGATGTACTGCAAACCCAGGGGGCCAAGATTGAAACTGAGCGCCGCCTTGGCTCTTTCCGGCAGGGCGGCGTCGTGCTGGCGCCTGAAGTCCTGGCCCCAGTCGATGTACACGTAGGGTTCGGGGCGTTCGGGGTGGCGCACGAGGATGAGTTTTTCTTCGAGGATCTGTTCGACTTGCAGGCGCGGCCAGTATTCGGGCTGATAGACCAGCGCCGCATCGAGTACCCCAAGCTCCAGTTGGCGCAGCAGGTGCTCGCCATCACGGATTTCCATGCGCAGCGCATGGCCGGGAATCCTGTCGCGCAATACACCGGCCCAACTGAGCATCAGCGGGTTGCACAGGCTGACTTCGCCACCGATGTGCAGCACGTCGTGGAACCCCTCGGGCAAGGGCAAGTCCCGGCGCGCGGCTTCCCACGTTTCCACCAGTTGATTGGCATAGATCACGAAGGCCTCGCCATTGGGCGTCAGGCGGGCGCCAGCACGGTTGCGTACGAACAGCGTGCTGCCCAGGTGACTTTCCAGCTTCTGTACCCGCGCGGTGATCGCGGTCTGGGTGACGTGGAGTTTCTCGGCAGCCGCGGCAAGGCTGCCGTGGCGGACGATTTCCAGGAAGGTGCGGGCGAGATCGATGTCCATGGGGCGACCGGTGCGGGAAATGTTCGCATTGTAGGGGCATAAATCAAAAGATCGCAGCCTGCGGCAGCTCCTACAGGGGAATGCGTTCTCTGTAGGAGCTGCCGCAGGCTGCGATCTTTGTTTTTCAGGTCAAAACGCGAAACAGGAACAGCCAAACGCCCCCCAGAACCCGCGCAAATCACTCACCGGAGCATTCGACAAACGCGCCCGTTCGTGACTGTGCGCGTGCACCGCGCAAGCCCCGACGCATTGATGAACCTGAGTCGTCAGCGGTGCCGATGGCTTCCAGTGGCCGGGAACCTTTGCCACGGGCGACCACTCCGGCACCACGGGGATGGGCGGGGGGCCGAGTTTTTCGAACTCGTAGCTGGCGTAGACAACCTTGCCATCGACAAGGGTCAATACCGATTCGATACTCTTGATGCCCTCGACCTCCATATGGAAATAGTCGGCCGACAGCGCGATCAGGTCAGCCAGTTGCCCAACCTTGATCTGGCCCTTCTTGCCTTGCTCGGACGAAAACCAGGCGCTGCCGTGGGTAAATAACTCCAGCGCGGTGTCACGGCTCAAGCCTTGCGGATACAGCGCCAGGCCGCCGACAGTACGGCCGCTGACCAGCCAGTACAGCGAAGTCCACGGGTTGTAGCTCGACACCCGCGTCGCATCCGTGCCCGCGCCTACCGGTACGCCCTCGGCCAGCATGCGTGCAATGGGCGGGGTATGCTCGGCGGCCTTGGCGCCATAGCGGTCGACGAAGTACTCACCCTGGAAGGCCATGCGATCCTGGATGGCGATGCCGCCGCCCAGTGCTTTGACCCGCTCGATATTCTGTGGGGTGATGGTTTCGGCATGGTCGAAAAACCACGGCAAGCCGTCGAACGGAATGTCGCGGTTGACCTTCTCGAATACATCGAGCATGCGGCTGATGGATTCGTTGTAGGTGGCATGCAGGCGAAACGGCCAGCGTTGTTCCACCAGGTGGCGTACCACCGGTTCCAGGTCTTGCTCCATGGAAGCGGGCAGGTCCGGGCGCGGTTCAAGAAAATCTTCGAAGTCCGCCGCCGAAAATACCAGCATTTCTCCGGCACCGTTGTGCCGCAGGAAATCGTCGCCCTGGCCGTAGCGCGAGGTGCTGGTCCAGTTCTTGAAATCGGTCAGCTCTTCCTTGGGTTTCTGGGTGAACAGGTTGTAGGCAATGCGCACGGTCAGTTGCTGATCCTTGGCCAGTTGCTGGATGACCTGATAGTCGTCCGGGTAGTTCTGATAGCCACCGCCGGCGTCGATCGCGCTGGTGACACCCAGGCGATTGAGTTCGCGCATGAACTGCCGGGTGGAGTTGACCTGATACTCCAGCGGCAGCTTCGGCCCCTTGGCCAGGGTTGAATACAGAATCATGGCGTTGGGCCGAGCGATCAACATGCCGGTGGGGTCGCCGTTGGCATCGCGCTGGATTTCACCGCCCGGCGGGTTCGGCGTATCGCGGGTATAGCCCACCACTTTCAGCGCGGCACGATTGAGCAGCGCGCGGTCGTACAGGTGCAGGACGAACACCGGTGTGTCCGGCGCGGCCTTGTTCAGTTCGTCAAGCGTGGGCAGGCGCTTTTCGGCGAACTGGAATTCATTCCAGCCACCGACCACCCGTACCCACTGCGGCGTGGGTGTGCGCTCGGCCTGATCCTTGAGCATGCGCAAGGCATCGACCAGCGACGGCACGCCTTCCCAGCGCAGTTCGAGGTTGTAATTGAGGCCGCCACGGATCAGGTGCAAGTGCGAGTCATTGAGGCCCGGAATCACCGTGCGCCCGTGCAGGTCGATGACTTGCGTGCCGGGGCCTTGCAGGGCCATGGCCTGGGCGTCGCTGCCGACCACCACGAAGCGGCCGTCCTTGATCGCGACGGCACTGGCCTGGGGTTTCTTGCGATCGACGGTGTGCAGGCGTCCGTTGTAGAGAATGAGGTCGGCGGGGGTGTCTGGCATGGTTTTACTCCCAGCGAACAACGGGCTGATCCAGGCACCGACGGCGCCTGCGGACAGGCCTTGGAGTACGTGGCGGCGGTTGACGCCGTTGTGTTCCTCAGGTGGGCTCATGTCAGTGCTCCGCGCAACGTGAGTTGAGGGTAAACGCTTACGGCAGCCGCATGCGGCCAGATGGAATATAGACGGCAAATCCGCAGGTAGCCGTTTTCAGGCGCGCAAAACGACGAATCCCGCCACAAGGGGCGGGATTCGTTTGCAGCCAGGGGCGCTTGCGCAAGTCGCAAGCGGCTCGCTTAGGCCGGGAACAGCTCGGACAGTTTCATCGCCAGCATCATGTCGCCTTCAGCGCGCAGCTTGCCGCCCATGAACGCTTGCATGCCGTCGGTTTCGCCGCTGACGATGCCTTGCAGGGTTTCGCCGTCCATCACCAGGGTCACCTGGGCGTCCGGGTTTTCGCCTTCCTTGAGCTCGCAGGTGCTGTCCTTGACGACCAGCGAGAAGTGCTTGTCTTCGTCGATGCGGAAACCGAAGACCAGGTCCAGACCGGCAGCGGCGGCTGGGTTGAACTTGGCTTTCATTGCTTGTACGGCATCAGCTACGGAGGTCATGGTTTGATCCTTTTTTGGTAATAAGAGCTGGGTGGTTACAGCCAGGGTCACAATAGTCCGGACTCAGCGAAACGTGATGAGTTCCGGGGCCTTCAACAGCTGCAGGTGCACATGACTGTTGAAGGAAGCCAGGGCCACTTCGCGACCACGGAATTTCAGGTGGTTGAGCGAGGTGTTGACGATTTGCCAGTTCAATTCAAAAGCCTGTTTGGCAGGCATTTGCGTAATGAGGTGGAGCAGGGCGGTGATGGTCCCGCCGGAGGTGAATACGGCGATTTTCTGCGTGTTGTCGGCTTGTTCGAGGAGGCGCTGCAGGCCGGCCTGTACCCGCTCGACAAAACCCAGCCAGCTCTCCAGGCCCGGGGTGTCGTAGGTGCCGGCCAGCCAGCGTTCGATGATCAGGGCAAAGATACGCTGGAACTCGCCACGGTTCTGCGCGGCGTTGCGCAGGATGTCCAGCGCTTGCGGCTCGTCCGCCAGCATGGCAGGCAACAGCGCGCGGATCACCGCGTCGGCGTCGAATTCATTGAACGCGCTATCGGTCTCCAGGACCGGCACCGGCAGGCCCACGGCGGCGTATTGTTCGAGCGCGCTATTGGCCGTATGTTGCTGGCGGCGCAGGTCGCCCGACAGGCACCGATCGAAGCTGATCCCGAGTTCGGCCAGGTGTCGACCGAGGATTTCTGCCTGGCGGATACCGGTGGGCGACAGGACGTCATAGTCGTCTGCACCAAAGGAGGCCTGGCCATGTCGAATCAAATAGATACTGCCCACGTCCGCGTCATCCCGGTACGTTGAAGGTTTGGCGAGGTTATGGGGATGACGGTGAGCTGTCAATGAAAAAACATACGCTTGTTTGAAATGCTCGTTACAGGCCTGTTGCCAGAGGTTTCACGGCTGGTAGCAGGAGCGGCGCATGGGTATGCTGGTGGTATCCCGCGCGCTTGCATGCCGCGCAACGTTTAAGGAGTCCCTGTGGAGTTTTTGTCCGAGTACGCCGTTTTCCTGGCCAAGACCGTGACCCTGGTGATCGCCATCCTGGTGGTGCTGGCCAGCTTTGCGGCCTTGCGCAGCAAAGGTCGACGTAAATCCGCCGGCCAGTTGCAGGTCAGCAAACTCAATGATTTCTACAAAGGGTTGCGCGAACGCCTGGAGCAAACCTTGCTCGACAAGGACCAGCTCAAGGCCTTGCGCAAGACCCAGGCCAAGACCGAGAAAAAACAGAAGAAACAACCCGACGCCAAACCCCGGGTTTTCGTGCTGGACTTCAACGGCGATATCAAGGCCTCCGCCACTGAAAGCCTTCGACACGAAATTACCGCGCTGCTGACCCTGGCAACGCCCAAGGACGAAGTGGTGCTGCGCCTGGAAAGCGGTGGCGGCATGGTCCACAGCTACGGCCTGGCCTCCTCGCAACTGGCGCGCATCCGTGATGCTGGCGTGCCGCTGACGGTGTGTATCGACAAGGTCGCGGCCAGCGGCGGCTACATGATGGCCTGCATCGGCGAGAAGATCATCAGTGCGCCATTCGCCATCCTGGGCTCGATTGGCGTGGTGGCGCAGTTGCCCAACGTCAATCGCCTGCTGAAAAAACACGACATCGATTTTGAAGTCCTGACCGCCGGTGAATACAAGCGAACCTTGACCGTGTTTGGCGAGAATACCGAGAAGGGCCGGGAAAAGTTCCAGGAAGACCTGGACATCACTCATCAGTTGTTCAAGAACTTCGTTGCCCGCTATCGCCCGCAACTGGCTATCGACGAAGTGGCTACCGGTGAAATCTGGCTCGGTATTGCCGCGCTGGACAAGCAACTGGTCGATGAACTCAAGACCAGTGATGAATACCTCGCCGAACGGGCGAAAAAATCGGAGCTTTACCACTTGCACTACGCCGAACGCAAAAGCCTGCCGGAACGAATTGGCATCGCGGCCAGCGGTTCGGTTGATCGTGTGTTGTTGAGTTGGTGGAGCCGGTTGACCCAGCAACGCTTCTGGTAACGTTCAACGCTTCAAACCAATGAAACCGTGGTAATCACCACGGTTTCATTTTTTTTGGCCTTCAAAACGCTTTCCGTCCCCAAGCAGCGAAATTTCCTATCGCCACTGTCAATCGCTCCCGCTTTTTTGGGGGAGTGGGTCGAGTAGGGTGGTGGTCCTGAAATGACTGCAACGGAATGCACCATGAATGAACTATCTGAAGATGATGCCGGCCCATCCCCGGTGTCGTCTCTGCAACTGCGCGATGAACTGAAAAACGTCGTGGACCTCGCGCTGCCACAATCCCCCAGCCAGTTTGGCGAGCACTTGATCAAGGAAAAGTGGGGAGCGCACATCGAGCCGCAGACGGCCTTGCTGGTGACCCTCTATTACCGCTACAAGGGTCATCCTGCACAGGATGGCATCGAGCAGGGACAAGTGGCGAGCTCGCAGTCGCTGCTGCAAGCGCTGCTGTCCAACTACCAGACCGTTGGAGACGGGCGTTTTGGTGAAACGGCGTTTGGCCTGTACACGCCGCCTGACATCGGGCCTTCGGTTCGCATCGTAGAGAACGTCGATGAATTCGCCGATCATGGCAGCGGCAATCATGACACGTATGAGGGCATCTATCGCCAAACGTTTCCACAAGCCTACGGACCCCAGACTCAGCTTGGCCTGAGGCCTGCGGACTTCAAGCGATGGGTGTGGGAGCTGGACTTGCATGGGCTTTATCAACGCTATCTTGACCACGCCTGGCCATCGGACGAAGAGCTTGTTGCCGACCGGCCCTACGCATTGCGCACGTCGGTCAAGGCGGCGTTCGTCATGACGGCCTGGTTGCAGCGTCATGAGCAACGCTTGACCCAAAAGGGATTGGAGCTGGCGTTACAGGCGGCAGGCTTGCCCCCTGACCAGTCATGGGAAACGCTGACCATCGAGCAACTGCAAGCACCAACACGCGTGTCTTCGTCCGTCAAGGCCGGTCGCTTGAAACTGTATCGTTATACCGCGACAGATATCTGGGCCTTGCGCGACACCACCAGTGCCAGGCTGTTGTTGTACATACCGGGTAACTCGTCACCCTTGCATGAGTTCGCTGACGCCACGCAAATGCACCAATGGATCGTTGCGCAGGGCAAGGTCGGCGCGACTAAACAGGCATTGGCGGCGCATTTTGCCGAAGACGATCGCGACGACGGAACGTTTCACGCCGGTGTGCGCACGGCGCTCGATGGCATGGCGCAGTATCCGGCGGAGCACCGACTGACCAACAATGCAGGTCTGTTCAACAACGACGGCTACTGGGATCCGGCCGAGTACATCGGCTATGACGATCCGCCATCGGCGAGCGATCCGTTTGCGCAACTGGTGCTGACGATGAAACGGGCGGCCCAGGCCAGCGTCGCCAGCGTCCGCAGCGATGCCCAGGTCAATCGCGACAACCTGAGCGCCGTCGTCGAGCCGCTTGTGCAATGGATCAATCAATTCGGCCCCTTGGCGCTGTTTGTTCCGGGGGGCGAGGGCATCCTGGCGCTGGCCGGGCTGATCGACGCCGGTTACGGTCTGGTTCAGGCGGTAACGGGGCAAACCTCGAGCGAGCGTTCGCAAGGCGTGACACGCACCGTTTTTGGTTTGCTCAACGCCCTGCCGATAGCCGCTGAAGTGGCGCTGAAGGGGGAAACCACGGTCGTCCCTCCGCAAGAAGGCGAAGTGATGCCCGGCTCGCAAGTAAGCACGTCGCCAATGCCGGGCCCCGCGAAGCCGGCATTGCCGACACGGGTCGAGCTGATCCGCGGCATCGGGCCGGCCGTGGCGTCTTTGAGCGATGAAGTCCTGGCACAGATCGGCAAAGTCAGCGCGATCGACGACGATATGTTGCGGTTGATGCAATCGGGTCGCCCACCGACGCCGCTGCTGGCTGACACGATCAGTCGCTTCACGATCGACCAAGACCTTGGTCCTGCCGGTACAGCCGAATTGTTCGACCGTCGTTACGCCGCGCTTCAACGCTCGGAGAATGAATGGGTCCAACTGTTCCAGCGCGAATATCCGAACCTGCCCAAGAACGTCATCGAGCAAATGCTTGACCGTTATGGCGTGGACATCCAGCGCTCGCCCCAATTGTCCGAAGCCAGGCAAGCGTTTGCAGGCCTGGACAGCAAGGCGCGGCAATACCAACAGCATGTGCGGCTAAATCGGGCCTATGAAGGTCTTTTTCTGCGCTCGGTGGCCAGCCCGGACTCGGAAACGCTGGCCCTGCATTCGCTGCAGAGCCTGCCCGGCTGGCCCGGGAATCTTCGGGTCGATGTTGTTGAACAGACCGCCATCGGACGCGTGCTCGACCGCATTGGTCCACTGGAGGCGACCGACGTTCGACGCCTGATCAAGACTTCCGACCATTACCTGCACCAGGGCATGCAAACGAACTTCCATGAAGCGCTGTTGGGTTTGTTGTCGCAAGACGAGCGTTCGGCGTTGCATTTGCACGCGCCTGATCAGGCCTACCAACTGCGGCAGAAAATCGGCGATCAGGCATTGCCCCGGTCCGAGTTCAGTCTCGGACTACGGAGGAGGGATGCCGGGCTGCCTTTTGAAGCCCGGGGGCTCAGAGGCGGCGGCTTTCCGGGAACGCCCCAGGCCGAGGCCCTGACGCACCAGATGATGCGCCTGCAACTCAAAGAGATCTATCCAGACTTCACCGATGCCCAGGCCGACGGGATTCTCCTGCGGGAGGGCAACAACGCTCAGGCGCACATCGAATGGTTGAAGCAACAGCTACAGCAACTCGACACCGACCTGACCGCCTGGGTGGATATGGTGGCCGATGACGTCCATGAGATGGGTATCGATTTCCTCACCCCGAATGATCCCGAAGCAGCGGGATTGAGCGATGCTCAAATCCAGGCCTATAACGTTGAGCTGCTGCAGACTGAAATGCGCAACGAAGGCGCGGTTCGAAATGAGTTGGCCGAGGAGCTGGTTGCCATCTGGCAGCAACGCAGGACGCCACAGGATCTGTTACTGGCGGCTGATCAGATACGCGGCATCAAGCTGGATCTCGACTTCGAGAATCACCACCGGTTACCCGACTTGAATGTCCGGTTCGATAATGTCATCCACTTGTCGATGCGCGGCTTCCAACTGACCGAAGTGCAAAGCCTGGAGGGGTTTCTCGAGGGCTTTCCCAATCTTGAAGTGTTGAATCTGGAAAGTCTCGACCTGAGTCACTTCAATCCTGGCGGCGTCGCGCCACGTGCCCTGCCTGCTGCAATCAATCAGATGCGGCATTTGACTACGCTCAATCTCAGGTCGACAAACCTGACGTTCAGCGAGGCCGCCGCGTCTCAACTGACGGGTTTGACCCGTCTGCACACCCTGGTTCTGAGCGATAACCCCCTGGGTGTCCCGCCTTTGGTGCTGGGGATGAATGACCTGCGATGGCTTGATTTGAGAAATACGCAAATCAGCTCTTGCCCGGTCGGGATCATGGACCCGCCTTACCTGGAGTGCCTGAACCTGCGTAATAACCAGATAGCCCGGGTGCCACCAGCAGTGCTTAACCAGGCTATCGCGAGGGATCGAGTGCTGTTGCAGGGCAATCCATTGACGGATGAGGACACCTTGTTGCGCATTGTCGATCATCGGCGGCGCACAGGTATCAACCTGTGGTTAAGTGATCCCGGGCCCGATTACGGGGATGTCATCGAATGGCTGCGCGAAAGCGATGGGGAGCTGCAGGCGACGCGACAATTGATCTGGCAGCGGCTGGCAGCCAGGCCCTTCGGCAGCCGGTTCCTGAGGGTCGTGGATGGACTCAGCCTGACGGCGGACTTTCGGGTCGATTATCTGTCGCTTCAGGGAAGGGTGTGGCGGCTGCTCGGTGATGCCGATGCTTCGCAAGCGCTATGGGAGAGATTGGTTCAGGATATTGAATCGGCCCAGGTCGATCCTGAAAACCCGTTTGCGCTGTTCGTGGCACTTGAGGATCGTGCCCGGTTTTATCGGGACTGGGAGGCCATGGGACGTCCGTTTCCGATAAGCGCGCAGTAACGGGTGAACCTTGAACCCCGCCAGGGGTTCAAGGTTTGCCGATCAGCGGCGACGGAACAGCGGCAGCGGTTCGTCGGTGGCAGCCTGATAAGTCACGGAGAAGTCCTTGAGACCTTCCAGTGCTTGGTATGGGTCCTTGTCGGCGCGGATCGCGAACGCATCGAAACCGCAGCGGCGCATATAGAACAACTGGTCGCGCAGCACATCACCAATGGCCCGCAGTTCGCCTTTGAAGCCGTAACGGTCACGCAGCAAACGAGCGTTGGAGTAGTTGCGGCCATCGGTGAAGGCCGGGAAATTCAGGGCGATAACCTGAAAGTTCGCCACGTCTTCACCGATTTCCTCGGCTTCTTCATCGGCATCGAGCCAGATGCCCAAGCCACCGTCGCGGGCCAGGAGCATACGGCTGTGTTCGCGCCACAGCTGCAACGGAACGATGTAGTCGTCGCAGTTAGTGATCTCATCGATGCTGAAATCCTTGGGCAGCAAGTGCCAGGTTTCGTCGACGACTTCGTTGTTCTTAATTATTCGCTGCATAGACGCGCTCCTTGAAGAGGTCGATGCCAATACGCTGGTAGGTGTCAATGAAGCGCTCGTCTTCGGTACGTTGTTCGATGTACACGTCGATCAGCTTCTCGATCACGTCAGGCATGGCTTCCTGGGCAAAGGACGGGCCGAGGATCTTGCCCAGGCTGGCGTCGCGGCTGGCGCTGCCACCGAGGGAAACCTGGTAGAACTCTTCGCCTTTCTTGTCCACCCCGAGGATGCCGATGTGGCCGACGTGGTGGTGACCACAGGCGTTCATGCAACCGGAGATGTTCAGGTCCAGTTCGCCGATGTCGAACAGGTAGTCCAGGTCGTCGAAACGGCGCTGGATCGATTCGGCGATCGGGATCGACTTGGCGTTGGCCAGGGAGCAGAAATCGCCACCCGGGCAGCAGATGATGTCAGTCAGCAGGCCGATGTTCGGCGTGGCGAACCCTTTCTCGCGCAACTCGCCCCACAGGGTGAACAGCTTGTCCTGCTCGACGTCGGCCAGGATGATGTTCTGCTCGTGGGAAGTACGCAATTGACCGAAGCTGTAACGGTCGGCCAGGTCGGCCACGGCGTCGAGCTGCTTGTCGGTGATGTCGCCTGGTGCAACGCCGGTCGGCTTCAGCGAGAGGGTCACGGCCACGTAGCCTGGCTTCTTGTGCGCCAGGGTATTGCGCGCGCGCCAGCGAGCGAAGCCTGGGTGCTGCTGGTCGAGTTCGGCCAGGGCGGCGGACTGGTCGTCCAGCGCCTTGTAGTCCGGGTCGACGAAGTGTTTGGCGACGCGATGCACTTCGGCTTCGGTCAGCGTGGTCTGGCCACCGCGCAGGTGTTCCATTTCCGCATCGACTTTCTGGGCGAAGACCTCAGGGGTCAGCGCTTTCACCAGGATCTTGATCCGCGCCTTGTACTTGTTGTCGCGACGACCATAGCGGTTGTAAACCCGCAGGATGGCGTCGAGGTAGCTCAACAGGTCTTGCCATGGCAAGAATTCATTGATGAACGCGCCCACTACCGGCGTACGGCCCAGGCCACCGCCGACCAGCACGCGGAAACCCAGTTCGCCAGCGGCGTTGTGCACCGGCTCCAGGCCGATGTCGTGGACTTCGATGGCGGCACGGTCGGAGGTAGAACCGTTGACGGCGATCTTGAACTTGCGCGGCAGGTAGGCGAATTCCGGGTGGAAGGTGGTCCACTGGCGGACGATCTCGCACCACGGGCGCGGATCGATCAGTTCGTCGGCAGCGACACCGGCGAACTGGTCGGTGGTGACGTTGCGCAGGCAGTTGCCGCTGGTCTGGATCGCGTGCATCTGCACGGTGGCCAGCTCGGCCAGGATGTCCGGGATGTCTTCCACGGCAGGCCAGTTGAACTGTACGTTCTGCCGGGTACTGATGTGCGCGTAGCCCTTGTCGTAGTCGCGGGCAATCTTGGCCATCATTCGCATCTGGCGCGAAGTCAGTTGGCCATAAGGTACCGCCACCCGCAACATCGGCGCAAAGCGCTGGATATAAAGGCCATTCTGCAGGCGTAGAGGGCGGAATTCTTCTTCGCTCAGCTCGCCTGCCAGATAGCGTCGGGTCTGATCACGGAACTGCTTGACGCGGTCCTCGATGATCCGCTGATCGTATTCGTCGTATACGTACATATAAGTCCTGTTCTCAGGCTTGGGTCGCTCGGATACAGCTGCGTTTTTGTGCTTGCCGCAGTCCAAGAGCCTCGCAATTCTGCGCGCACGGCCGCGCACTCCTTAGGGAGCCGGGGCAAGATACCAGTTTGTAGTTATGCGCAAAAGTGATGTTTGAGTATATGTAAAGAACCAAAAGGACTAATGAGATTCGTCGTTGCAATGTCCCTGTTTGTGGTGCGGGCAATCGTCGTCTTTACTGTGATCGAGTCTTTATGCAATCACCGATAAAACCGACAAGAGGCGATGCAATGAGCAACCCAACCAAAGCACGCAAAAGCGACAGTTCGGTCGACGCTTGGGCAATTCTGTTCCTGATCATCCTGGTGGTCGGCACCGCGGTATTCTGGGTCAGTCACCAATAAACCAACCCGTCCGGGTCTCTGCCGACGCTTGTCGGTTCGCGGGCTGTCGTGCGCGCGAATCTTCCGGAGGCCCGGTACGGTCAATAGCGAAGATTTTCTACGCCTTTCGATATCCGTTCAGGCTGTAACGCTGATGCCTCATGCCCCGGCTAATAGCAGTACCAGCTGCACGATGCCGTACAGTGTCAGTGCGAAGACTGCCGTGAACAAGATCCCCAGGATCACAAAATGGCTGGGTTTGCCGTGGGTGAAGTCCCGCGCCCGGTTTTTCCCGCTCTGCACCCCGAACGCCGCCGCCATGACGCTGTGGAGCATCTGCCAAAACGTGGGTGGCTTGTTATCGACTGGATCGTCCATAAATCCCTCTTCAGCAAGGTGTGAGATCTCAGCATAGCCAAACAAACTGCCCGTTTCCCCCTATAAATATGTACCGCCATGCCGCCGGATGGCCGTGGTGTCCTGATGCGCTCTCAATCGAGCATCAGGAGCAACATCATGCCGGACCCTTCCATACCCGCTGAACCGGGATTTCACGTTCCGTTTATCAAGAGCCGTCTTCCCGACTGGACGCGTCACCTGGTCACCCCCCATCTCCAGGCCATGACACAGGCGCGCAATCCAGCCCGGCGATTCATCAAGGCGTACCCTGAACTGTATGCCAAGGCACCGCAGGCATTGCGCCAGGCCTTGCTCGACAGTCAGGCACAGAGCAACGCTTCCAACCAGGCGCTGGCCACGACTCTCAAGGATTTCAAAGGCATCACCGAGTTCGCCAAGCCATTGCTGACGGATGCGTTGCAGAAAAAATTCGGTCAGGCGCCGGATATTGTCAACACGGCGCTGTTTCATATGCGTTCGCCCAATCTGGCAGAAGAGCAGCCATTGTTGCAGGCGGCGCTGCGAAACTTCGAACAGGATGATTCCTTCGACGGCGTTGCCCTGCAGGAAACCAGTGCGCTGGCGCCCGCGGGGGCATTGGAGCGGCACTATTACGATCACAGCAAACATTACCCGTTTGCGAAGGTGCGCTACAGCATACGAGACAAGTTGTCGATCAAGCCCGCTGAGTTCGCCAGCCTGTGCCGGGAACTGGACGTGGGCAAACAGTATCAGGACCATTTGAGTGCTGTATTCGATGCGCCCGACAAGGCTGCGACTGTTCGCCAACAGACGATTACGGCGAACAAGAACCGAATGCGCGTGCAGGCGCACATCGCTCGGATAAGGTCAGACATTGATGCTGCGGACTATGCGACGGTGCTGGCGATACTCGATGGTGATTCGCCAGGGCGACTCGATGCCGAGCCGATCATTTACAGCCGGTTGGAGGTTCTTGGCTCGGCGTTGAACGACGTGCTGATTATCGGGGCGGCGTCGCGAAGACACAGGCATACCCTGCAGAATCCCTGGCTCTCTGCCCTAGCGGGCTCACCCGCGCTGGGCAATCTGATTCCTGATTCGCGGATCATCGTCTACATTCCAGGCGATCCTATCAGCCCGCTCAAGGCGTATGCCTGCGCCCGCGAGTTTGCCCAGGACCTTGCGATCAAGCTGCGTACCGCCGGTTACCAGCGCTTCTTCGCCGGCTTTGTCGCGCAAGATGAGTCGGGCCGTTTTGTCCACCGGCTCAAGCGTCAGCTCAAGGTCCACAAGTGGGACCCGGCTCCGGTCTACCCGGGCCCGCCCTATAACCCGGATGCGTTCCGCAATGGCATGTATGTAGAGGTGTGGAACGAGAATCTCGACCTGGGGATGGATGAAGTCTTCATTGATGAAGAAGTGTTTGGAGCCTGTTATGAATTTCATCTGGCCAGGGTGAAATCCAATGCCAGGTTGCTGGCGGTACCCACCGCCGAAGTCGACCACGCCGCCTGGAATACGCGACTCAAACACTTTGCCGAATGGGGCTTGACCGTTTTGAACGTGGCGGCCTTTTTTGTCCCGGGGCTGGGCGAGGTCATGCTGGCCGTCACCGCCCTGCAATTGAGTTACGAGGTGTACCAGGGGGCGCAGGCGTGGAAAGAGGGAGATGCCGAAGAGGCCTGGGAACATTTCAAATCAGTGGTGCAGAACGTAGCCTTCATGGCCGTGTTGGGCGCGGCAGCGAGCAAGGCGCCACCAATCGTCAACTCGCGGTTTGTCAACGGGATGAGCAGGATCTCCACGCCTTTTGGTGAACCGCGCTTGTGGAGTCCCGATCTGGCACCTTACAAGAGCAGTGTCTCTCTGGAGGGGCTGGAGCCCAATGCCATGGGGCAGTACAAGGTCGGGGACAAGACCTATATTCGACATGAGGGAAATGTCTACGAAAAGACCTTCGACCCGGCACTGAAAAAATGGCGGATCCAACACCCCAGCGATCCCCAGGCCTATCAACCGATCTTGCAGCACAATCAGCTCGGCGCCTGGCGCCACACGCTTGAACGGCCGCTGGAATGGGATCGTCCAACATTGTTGCGGCGAATGGGGCCATCCATGGAGGATTTTTCTGATGCGCAGCTGCAGCAAATTGCCGAAGCCAGCGGCGTCAGTGATGATGCGTTGCGCCAAATGCACATCGATCAACAGCCACCGCCACCGCTTTTGGCCGAGACCATCAGGGCGTTCAAGGCTGATCAGCAAGCAAGCCAGTTGATTGATCGGATCCGCACCGGCAATAACCTGGGTAGTGCTTACGAGGCTGTCGTACCGATGGCTGTGGAACTGCCGGACTGGCCCGTCGACGAAGTGGTGGAAGTCTTCGAGGGGCTGGAACCCTGGGGGGCCTCGCAACGCTTCGGTTCAGCGGCGGCACTGAACAGCGTGAAGCCCACGATCAAGATCACCCGAGCGCAAGTGCGGGCCGGAAAATTGCCGGAAACTGTATTGCAGGCGCTCGACGAGCCACAAATCAACCGATTGCTGGGGGCACGCAGCGCACAAAAAGGCGCGGATCGCGTGCAGATGTTCAGGGACAGCCTGGCCGATCACGGGCTGGGTAGGAAAAAGTCGCTGTTCGACCGACTGCTGGCCGGCCAGCAGACGCCTGATGCCGATATTCAACGACTGCAGCGAAGTTTCCCTTCACTGTCGCCGGAGGGCGCGCGGCACGTGCTGAACAACGCCAGCGCTGCCGAGCTGGCCCAATTGCGCAGCGCAAAAATACCTTTGCGCCAGGCTCAGGAAATTCGCGTCCATTTACAGCAGGGCGCCCTGAACCGGGCAATTTGCGGTCTGCATCTGGAGAGCATGGCGTCCGTGGCCAGCGATCGTCTGGCATTGCACAGCCTGGAACAGTTGGCCGGCTGGCCGGCAGATGTCCGCGTGGAACTGCGCTCCGGTACGATCAAGGGCCCATTGCTGGACAGCATTGGTAGCGAAAGTGCGCCGATTCGCAATTACCTGGTCAAGGGCGACGGATATTTTCGCGCCTGCGACGACCAAGGCAGGCCGGTGAACAACATCCCCGCCCATGGCCAGAATCTGTATGAATCGCTGCTGGAATTTCTGCCCGAAGCGACACGGGCAACCCTGGAAGGCAATCAAGGCCAGGCCTTGCAGAAAAAACTGGCGAACCATGCCAGCACTCATCGCAGCGACATGGCACTGATCTTGAAGCAGCGTCCGTTGAATGGCCCCGGGCCGGCGCTGCGCCTGCCCGATGGCCGCCTGGGTTACCTGGCCAGTGGGCGCGGTGTCGGCTTGCCCGATGGCGCGTTGATCTCAAGGGTGCGGGACCTTTACCCGAACATCTCCGATGTGCAAGCCAGTCAATTCGTCAGAAGCCGCCTGAGCGCGGGAGACACCGATCAGCAAGTGTTCAATCTGTTGAATAATCGTCAACGGGAATTCGACGCATTGGACACTGCATTGAACAACTGGGTCGATGCTGGCGCGCCGGTCGCTGCGGGTGGGCAGTCTCGCCGGGTGATCGCCGATCGATTGATCCATTGCTGGCGTTATGGTCTGTACCGAGAGTTGGAGCCCTCTTTTTCTCTGGATTTACGCGGTGCTGACCCCTTGCCCGAGTGGGATGCCGTCTTCAGCCATGTGCGTAGCGTGGAACTGGACAGCGGCCAGCTGATCGGTGATTCGGGCGGTGAGTTGCTCCAGCGCTTTACGAAGATCAAAAAGCTGGGACTCTCGGTGAACGTGCAGGATATGGCGACTCTGGCAGAAAAGCTGCCGGAATTGACCGACATTACCGAGCTTGCCCTTGATTGCGCAGTGGAGGCGTATTCGCCGCAATTGGTGCAAGCGCTCCAGGGCATGACTCAACTGGAGCAGCTGTCCCTCAGGGGCAATCTGGGCGTAATGGACTTCGGCACGCTGACGAATCTGCGGTCCTTGAGGCTGGTGGGCAATCTGGACGAGTGGCCGAGTGGGTTGTCGGGCCTGAACCGGCTTGAAACCGTCGATTTACAGGGTGTGCCAATCAAATCGCTGCCTGACGAGCTGTTCAGCGGGCAGGAGTCGCTATGGCGCAGCTTGCAAGTGGATTGGGCTGCCCTGGAACCGCAAGCCTTCATGAAGGCCTATGATTTTGTGCATGACAACCCGGCGCATCTGGTCGATGAGCCGCAAATGGTTGCTCGGTACTGTAGAGGGCGCTTGTCGAAACTGTTGCCCAATGATTACAGCTTTGCATCAGACGCAATGGCGCAGTTCAGCAAGGACGGGCTATCGGGACGGGCATTACTGGCACAGGTTGATGCACTGCACGAGCAGCAGCAGGCATTGAATCAGTCTTTGGACACCTGGGAGGCCAGGGTTGTGCGGGTCGATGGCAGACAGGTGGAGGTCGAAGAACGTGCGGTGATCGCTGGCAGAATCCGCGAATGCGCTCGCAAGGCGCTGCGTTCCCGCTATTGCCCCCCGGAGCCTGTGGCAGGGCCGTCGTGGCGGCAAACTGATGCAGTGGACGAAGTGTTGGACCTGACGGGGTTTGGGCCGTTGGGTGATTTGCCCGTGCTTGGCGATTCGGTCTTTCCTCATGTGCGCAGCCTGATCCTCAGGGACAGCGGGCTTTCGACCGCGCAGGTCAATGACTTCCTCAGTGGATTTCCCCAACTGCGTACCCTCAATCTGAGCGCCAACCAACTGACCGCGCTGCCGCAGGCAATTGATACGCTCGCAGAACTCAGCGAGTTGAACCTCTCGTTCAATCGGATCAGTATCACGGCGTCAGGGCAAGCGCGGTTGAACCGTTTGAGCCAGTTGAAAACGCTGAACCTGGCGTACAACCGGGTCGGCGCTCTCGAGGTCGGTTCGATGACGAGCCTGCAGAGCCTGGACCTGAGCCACACCAATATCCGCCAATGGCCCGAGGGCGTGTTGTCATTGCCCAACCTGCACCGCCTGGCCCTGAATCACAGCGGTATTACCGACATCCCGGCAGCGGCCCTGACCGGGCATGATCAGCTGTTGGCGGGGACCTCGCTGCAAGGTTGTCGGCTGAGCCCGCCAGCATTGACGGCGGTACGGACATACGCGCAACGCACCGTATCCGGGAACCCGATGGGTATTGCGCAAGCGCACCTCTCGGCCGGACGCACCGGAGGCGATCCGGAGTTCTTTCCGGATGAAGTAGCGGAGCGCCCGGACCTGCTATTGCCGTTGCACCTGGAGCCTGGCGCAGGTGATTTGCCCCAGACCTCGGCTGCCAGGCTGCAGCGCCTTGATCCTCAGCTTGGGGATGCGCAAGCCGTTGGACGGATCGACGCATGGCTTGCCCAGGGTATGACGGCTCTCGAAATTGAAGCCCGGCTGATCCAGTGGCAGCAACAGCAGACACAGTTGATCAAGGACTTGAATGACTGGATCGATGTCCCGGCCGTTCGCGCTCGCCAGGGTTGGGTGGGCGCTGTAGATCGCCGCCGGGCGGCAGACCAGCTTCTGGAGTGCTGGCGAGCCACCTTGCGAGATGTTCCTGCGGCCGAGGGGGCGCCGACTGACGCTGCACTTGTTTTTACCGGCCTGATCGGCGATTTGCCTGCCTTGTCGGTCACGTTCGAACATGTCGGCGCGTTGGACCTGAACGGTGTCGGGCTCACGGACAGTACGAATACGTTCCTGCGTTCGTTTCCCCGCTTGCGTAGCCTGACGCTCGATAACAACCGCCTGGGGGCGTTGCCCGAGGCAGTGGGGCAATGTGAATACCTCGTCCGGTTGAGCGCCAGTTCTAACGATTTGCGCACCAGTGATGTGTTGATGCGCCAGCTGCGCTCCTTGAGGCATTTGCAGTGGCTGGACTTGAGCTGGAACAGGCTTGGCAGTTTTGATGTCGCCGACCTTGAGCAGTTGCAAGGGCTGGACCTGCGCAGCAACAATCTTCGGGAATGGCCCCAGGGCGTGTTGCAAGCGCCAGCGCTGACAACACTTAACCTGAGTCGCAACCAGATAGCGATAATTCCTCCCGATGCCTTCTTGCCTGAACACGCAACCTTGATGGCCGGCACCGACTTGTCTGACAACGTCAATCTGGAAATGGAAGAAGTCTTACGGTTGCAGGAGTACCAGCGGGAAACTGGCCGTGGATTGGGTTACACCGCGCAAGAGATCGAACAATTTCTGGAGGGCTTCGGACCTGAGGCGTCCGAGGGGGGCGAGACTACTGATGAGGAAGTTCACCCCGACAATGAGACACCGCAGGTACAAAAAGCGCGATGGTTTGCCAACGTGGCGGCAGACTCGGAAAAGCACCAGATGTGGGACGCCGTGATGGAGCGGGACACCACCCATGACTTTTCATACATCCTCTCGCAACTGGAGTACACCCGGGACTTTGCCGCCGACCGCCTGGATCTCACGCAGCGCGTCTGGCGTGTCCTTGAAGCCGCGTATGGCGATGAGGCGCTGAGCGAGCGGTTGATGGGCACCTCGAGGGCATTGAGGAATCGCGCGACCTGTGGTGATGGCCGGATACTGTTGTTCAACGAACTGGAAATCGAGGTCTATGAGTTCAATGCCTTGAAGGACATCGCCCCTGAACACAAAGGTCGCGAGCTGCTGAAATTGTCCAGAAGCCTGTTCCGCCTGTCGCAAGTCGAGGAGATAGCCGCCACGCGTATCCGGCTCATGCCGTCACTCGATCCTGCCGAGGTACGCCTGGCCTATCGAATCGGTCTGGCCCGGCGTCTTGAATTGCCCAACCAGCCCAAAGGCATGCTCTATGAGGGTTTGGCGAAAGTGACCGCAGCGGATCTGGACGCAGCCTACACAAGGATCATTGCCGGGGAAAAGACCCCCGAGTTCATCGAGCAACTGACCGCGCGTAGATACTGGAGAGATTACCTGGAGGAGAAATACCCCGCAGAATTTACCAGGGTGCAGCAGGGTTTCCAGGACAAGGTCAGTGAGCTTGAGGATAAATACCCGGAGCTCAATTCGGCCTACCTGCAGGAGATGGACGCCCTGGATAGCGTCAATAAAGCCAACCGCCTGCAACTGCTGACCACACTCAGCGAACGTGAGGTAGCCGAGTTGGGCGCACAGGCCTGATCGTCAGCCGGCAAAGCTCTGGAGTCAGCACAGGTCTGCCTCCAGAGCCCAAGGCTCGGATCAATCAGTTGTCATACCCAAGGTTGGGCGCCAGCCAGCGCTCGGTGACGCTCAACTCCTGACCTTTGCGCGACGTGTAGCTCTGCACCTGGTCCTTGTCGATCTTGCCCACGGCAAAATACTGCGCCTGCGGATGGGCGAAGTACCAACCGCTGACCGCCGCCGCCGGGAACATCGCATAGTGCTCGGTGAGGAACACGCCGCTGCGGCCGGCGCGCATTTCACTGGCCTCAGGGTCGAGCAGGGCGAACAGGGTGCTTTTCTCGGTGTGATCCGGGCACGCCGGGTAGCCCGGGGCAGGGCGGATGCCGCTGTATTGCTCCTTGATCAGTGCCTCGTTGTCGAGCGTCTCGTCCTTGGCATACCCCCAGTAGTCTTTGCGCACTTGTTGGTGCAACCACTCGGCGCAAGCCTCGGCCAGGCGGTCGGCGAGGGCCTTGACCATGATCGAGTTGTAATCGTCGCCAGCGTCCTGGTAAGCCTTGGCCACTTCTTCGGCACCAATGCCGGCGGTGGTGATGAAACCGCCCACGTAGTCGGTGACTTCGCTGTCCTTGGGTGCGACAAAATCGGCTAACGAGAAATTCGGCTTGCCGTCGGTCTTGATGATCTGTTGGCGCAAGTGATGCAGCTTGGCCAGGGGCTTGCCGTCATCGCCGTAGAGTTCGATGTCGTCGTCGCGAACCTGGTTGGCGGGCCAGAAGCCGAACACCGCACGGGCGCTGATCAGCTTCTCGTCGATCAGTTTGGCGAGCATTTCCTGGGCATCGGCATACAACGCCGTAGCGGCTTCACCGACCACTTCATCCTGAAGGATGCGCGGGAACTTGCCGGCCAGGTCCCAGGAAATGAAGAACGGCGTCCAGTCGATGTATTCGGCCAGGACTTTCAGGTCGATGTTGTCCAACACCTTGGCGCCGGTAAAGGTCGGCTTGACCGGCGTGTAGGTGCTCCAGTCGAACTGAGGTTTCTTGGCGATCGCAGCCGCGTAGCTCAGGCGTTCGGTACGGGCGCTGCGGTTGGCGGTGCGCTCGCGCACTTCGATGTATTCCTCGCGGGTTCTCTCGACGAAGCCGGCTTTCAGTTCCTTGGACAGCAACTGGGTCGCCACGCCGACAGCGCGAGAAGCGTCGGTGACATACACCACCGCATCGTTGCTGTACTTGGGTTCGATTTTCACCGCCGTGTGCGCCTTGGAGGTCGTGGCGCCACCGATCATCAGCGGCAGGTGGAAATCCTGGCGCTGCATCTCGCGGGCTACATGGACCATTTCATCCAGCGACGGCGTGATCAGGCCGGACAGGCCGATGATGTCGCACTTCTGCTCCTTGGCCACCTGCAGGATCTTCTCCGCCGGCACCATGACACCAAGGTCGACGATGTCGTAGCCATTACAGCCCAGCACCACGCCGACGATGTTCTTGCCGATGTCGTGCACGTCGCCTTTCACGGTGGCCATGAGGATCTTGCCCTTGGCTTCCGGCTTGTCGCCTTTCTCCAGTTCGATGAACGGAATCAGGTGCGCCACGGCTTGTTTCATCACCCGGGCGGATTTCACCACTTGCGGCAGGAACATCTTGCCGGCACCGAACAGGTCGCCGACGATGTTCATGCCGGCCATCAGCGGCCCTTCGATCACCTCGATCGGGCGGGCGAAGGACTGGCGCGACTCTTCGGTGTCTTCAACGATGTGCGTGGTGATGCCCTTGACCAGCGCATGCTCCAGGCGCTTGTTGACGTCCCAGTTGCGCCACTCTTCGGTCTCGGCTTCCTTGACGCTGCCATCGCCCTTGTACTTGTCGGCGATGGCGAGCAGGGCGTCGGTGCCTTCAGGGGTGCGGTTGAGGATCACGTCTTCAACGGCGTCGCGCAGCTCGACAGGGATCTGGTCGTAGATTTCCAGCTGGCCGGCGTTGACGATGCCCATGGTCAGGCCCGCGCGGATCGCGTACAGCAGGAACACCGAGTGGATCGCCTCGCGCACCGGGTTGTTGCCGCGGAACGAGAACGACACGTTGGACACGCCACCCGAGGTCAATGCATAGGGTAGTTCGTCGCGGATGTAGGCACAGGCGTTGATGAAGTCCACGGCATAGTTGTTGTGTTCTTCGATGCCGGTGGCCACGGCAAAGATGTTCGGGTCGAAGATGATGTCTTCCGGCGGGAAGCCGACTTCATTGACCAGAATGTCGTAGGAGCGCTTGCAGATCTCTTTCTTGCGCGCTTCGGTGTCGGCCTGGCCGGCTTCGTCGAAGGCCATCACCACCACGGCGGCGCCATAGCGCTTGCACAGTTTGGCGTGGTGGATGAACTGCTCGACGCCTTCTTTCATGCTGATCGAGTTGACGATGCCCTTGCCCTGGATGCACTTGAGCCCGGCTTCGATCACTTCCCACTTGGAGGAGTCGATCATGATCGGTACGCGGGAGATGTCCGGTTCCCCGGCAATCAGATTGAGGAAGGTCACCATGGCCTTCTTCGAATCGAGCATCCCTTCGTCCATGTTGATATCGATCACCTGGGCGCCGGCCTCAACCTGCTGCAGGGCGACTTCCAGGGCTTCGGTGTAGTTGTCTTCACGGATCAGGCGGGCAAACTTGGCCGAGCCGGTAATGTTGGTACGCTCGCCGACGTTGACGAACAGCGAGTTGCGATCGATGGTGAACGGCTCCAGGCCCGAGAGGCGGCAGGCCCTGGGGATTTCCGGAATCTGGCGTGGCGCATAGCCGGCCACGGCCTTGGCGATGGCTTCGATGTGGCCCGGGGTGGTGCCGCAGCAGCCGCCGACGATGTTGAGGAAGCCGCTTTGGGCGAATTCCTCGATGACCTTGGCGGTTTGCGCCGGCAGTTCGTCGTACTCGCCGAACTCGTTGGGCAGGCCGGCGTTCGGGTGCGCGGAAACGTGGGTGCCTGCCTTGTTCGACAGCTCTTCGAGGTACGGGCGCAGTTCGCTGGCGCCCAGGGCGCAGTTCAGGCCGACCGAAATCGGCTTGGCGTGGGCCACGGAGTTCCAGAACGCTTCGGTGGTCTGCCCGGACAGGGTGCGGCCGGAGGCGTCGGTGATGGTGCCGGAAATCATGATCGGCAATTCGATGCCCAGTTCTTCGAACACGCCCTGTACGGCAAAGATCGCGGCCTTGGCGTTGAGGGTGTCGAAGATGGTTTCGATCAGGATCAGGTCGACGCCGCCCTCGATCAGGCCTTTGGTGGCCTCGGTGTAGTTTTCCACCAGTTCATCGAATGTCACGTTGCGGTAGCCGGGGTTGTTCACATCCGGCGACAAGGAGCAGGTGCGGCTGGTCGGGCCGAGTACGCCAGCAACGAAACGCGGCTTGTCCGGGTTCTCGGCGGTTTTGGCATCGGCGATCTTGCGCGCCAGGCGAGCGCCTTCTACGTTCAATTCGTAGGCCAGTTCCTCCATGCCGTAGTCGGCCATGGAGATCCGGGTGGCGTTGAAGGTGTTGGTTTCCAGGATGTCGGCACCGGCATCCAGGTAGGCTTTCTCGATGCCACCAATCACGTCCGGACGCGTCAGCACCAACAGGTCGTTGTTGCCTTTGACATCGCTCGGCCAGTCGGCGAAACGTTTGCCACGGTAATCCTGCTCTTCGAGCTTGTAGCTCTGGATCATCGTACCCATGCCGCCATCGAGAATCAGGATGCGCTCTTTGAGGGCGTGCTTGAGGGCTTGGAGGCGAACGCTGCGATCGGACATTGGGACTACTCGGAAAGACCATGACGAAGGGCCGGGATGATAGCAAACCTGTACGCTTTTAGAGCATGTTCGGGTTTTGCATGAATATCGCTCATGTTGGTGTGCCAGCCAGCCCGGTAGAATCGCGGCGTTTTCTAAAGGATCGGGACCAGGGACATGCCGTATCGCGTCATCATCGCCAGTGTGTTGATGTTTTTAAGCTGGGGCGCGGTCGCGCAAAGTCCGGCGAGTTCCGCTGCAATCTCCTACAGCCGGGATATACAGCCAATCTTCACCGAAAAGTGCGTGGCCTGCCATGCCTGCAACGACGCCCCCTGTCAGCTCAATCTGGGCAGCGGCGAAGGTGCGGCACGTGGCGCGACGAAAGTCCCGGTGTACGACGGTGAACGAAGCCAGGCTGCTGCGCCGAGCCGACTGTTCTATGACGCGTTCGGCAAGCGAGCCTGGCAACAAAAAGGCTTCCATTCGGTGCTCGACGCCCAGGGCAATCAGGCGGCATTGATGACGCGCATGCTTGAGCTGGGTCATACCAATCGCGTGCAACCCAATGCCAAACTGCCCGAGGACATCGTCCTGGGCCTCAATCGCAACAATATGTGCGCCTTGCCTGCCGAGTTCGACGGTTATGCCAGCGCGCATCCCAAGGAGGGCATGCCCTTGGCGGTCACCGGCCTGACCGACCAGCAATACCAGACGCTGCAACGCTGGCTGGCCTCGGGTGCGCCGATCGATGAACAGGCCTTGGTGCCCAGCGCGAAGGAAGCGTTGCAAGTGGTGCAGTGGGAGAACCTGCTCAACGCACCGGGCGCCCGGCAGAGTCTGGTGGGGCGCTGGTTGTTCGAGCACTGGTTTCTCGCGCACCTCTATTTCAAGGACGGCGAGCCGGGACATTTCTTTCAATGGGTGCGATCTCGCACGCCGACCGGCCAGCCCATCGACCTGATCAACACCCGTCGGCCGAACGACGACCCCGGCACTCAGGTGTATTACCGCTTGCGGCCGGTGCAGGGCGTGATCGTGCACAAAACGCACATCACTTATCCGTTGAGCGCGGCGAAGCTGGCCCGGGTCAAAAGCCTGTTTTACAACGGCAATTGGCAGGTCAACGCCTTGCCGGGCTACGGCCCGGAACGCCGGGCCAATCCGTTTGCCACCTTCGAAGCGATCCCGGCCCAGGCGCGTTATCAATTCATGCTCGATAACGCCGAGTATTTTGTGCGCACCTTTATTCGCGGCCCGGTCTGCCGTGGGCAAATCGCGACCGATGTGATCCGCGACAACTTCTGGGCGCTGTTCCAGGCACCGGAACACGACCTCTACATCACCGACCCGAACTACCGCGGCCAGGCGACGCCGTTGCTGGCGATGCCGGGGCAGAACGACGACGTTGGCAGTGTCCTGAGCCTGTGGCACGACTACCGCGACAAGCGTAACGAATACGAAGCCCTGCGCCGGGACAGCTATGCCGATCTGCCGGCACCGAGCTGGTCGAGCCTGTGGGCTGGCAACGACAACGCACTATTGAGCATTTTCCGCCATTTCGACAGCGCCGCGGTGACCAAGGGCCTGATCGGCGACGTACCACAGACGATGTGGTTGTTCGACTTCCCGCTGCTGGAGCGTACCTACTACCAGTTGGCGGTGAATTTCGACGTGTTCGGCAATGTTTCCCACCAGGCCCAGACGCGCTTGTATTTCGACCTGATCCGCAATGGCGCCGAGCAGAATTTCCTGCGCCTGATGCCGGCCGACTCCCGAGAGGGCTACCTCGACGATTGGTACCAGAACAGCGGGAAATTCAAGATGTGGCTGGACTATGAGGCCATCGACGACGACACGCCGAGCGCACTGAAACTCGATGAAAAGGACCCCAAGCGCGACTTCGCCATGCAGCTGCTGGCGCGCTACGGCGAGCTGAACGCCACCCCTGATCCGATCAACCGCTGCGACGGCGCGTATTGCTCGCGGCCGAACATCGATCCGGCCCTGCAGGCCGCGGAGCAGGCCCTGAGCCGCCTGGCCTCACGTCCGGCGGCAGGCCTGCGGGTCATCGATCAACTGCCGGAAGCGACCATGCTGCGCGTCGAAACGGCGAGTGGGCAGCGAGTGGTCTATAGCCTGCTGCGCAACCGGGCGCACAGCAACGTGGCGTTCCTGCTTGGTGAGTCGCTGCGTTATCAGCCGGGACTCGATACGCTCACCGTCTTCCCTGGGGTTCTGAGCAATTACCCGAACTTCATGTTCAATATTGCCGCCGATCAAGTGCCTGAGTTCGTCGATGCGATGGAAAACGCCAAGGATGCCGAGCGCTTCGAGAAAATCGTCGAGCGCTGGGGAGTCCGCCGCAGTCATCCGCAGTTCTGGCAGTACTTCCATGACCTGAGCCGCTATATCCACGAAACCGAGCCGGTGGAAGAGGGCGTGCTGGACATGAATCGCTACGAGAACCTGTAATCACGCTTAACACCCGTAGGAGCTGCCGCAGGCTGCGATCTTTTGATCTTGAAAACCAGAATCAAAAGATCGCAGCCTGCGGCAGCTCCTACAGGGGGATTGTCGGAATCTTTCCCGACAAAAATACTAGGACTTTGTCCGGCGCGATGATTGGCGTAAACTGCGCCCAAGCCTGCGAGGAGTTTCCATGACCGCTATTACCATCACCGACGCCGCCCACGATTACCTGGCTGATCTGCTTTCCAAGCAGAACACCCCGGGTATCGGCATCCGCGTCTTTATCACCCAGCCTGGCACCCAGTACGCCGAAACCTGCATTGCCTACTGCAAGCCGGGCGAAGAAAAACCCGAAGACACTGCGCTGGGGCTCAAAAGCTTCACCGCGTACATCGACCATTTCAGCGAAGCGTTCCTGGACGATGCCGTTGTCGACTATGCCACCGACCGCATGGGCGGCCAGCTGACCATCAAGGCGCCAAACGCCAAAGTGCCGATGGTCAACGCCGACAGCCCGGTCAACGAGCGTATCAACTACTACCTGCAAACCGAGATCAACCCTGGGTTGGCCAGCCACGGCGGCCAGGTCAGCCTGATCGACGTGGTCGAAGACGGCATTGCCGTCCTGCAGTTCGGCGGCGGTTGCCAGGGCTGCGGCCAGGCCGACGTGACCTTGAAGGAAGGCATCGAGCGCACTTTGCTCGAGCGTATTCCCGAGCTCAAGGGTGTGCGTGACGTGACCGACCACACGCAGAAAGAAAACGCCTACTACTAAGGTGTTCGCTGCGAAATGAAAAAACGGCGTCCATCGTGAGCGCCGATCGTTCCCACGCACCGCGTGGGAACGATCAATTTACTGCCTCTTCGCGAGCAAGCCCGCTCCCACATTCGACCGCGTTCTCATGTTGAAACCGGTCTAATGTGGGAGCGGGCTTGCTCGCGAACAGGACCTATGGGCGATACAAATGTGCATGCCCCGCACGATACAGCGACGACTCGCTGAACTGCTCACTGCCCAGCACCCGACCCACAAGAATCAGCGCCGTGCGCCGAAAACCCTTGGCTTCAACCTTGTCGGCAATGTCCTCAAGCGTTCCCACCACCCAATCCTGATCCGGCCAGGTCGCCCGGTGAATCACCGCAATTGGGCAGTCTGCGCCGTAGTGCGGCCGCAGTTCGGCCAGGATTTTCTGCAGGTGTTTGACCCCCAAATGGATCGCCATGGTCGCCCCGTGCTGCGCCAGGCTGCCCAGTTCTTCGCCCGCGGGCATCTCGGTCTTGTCGGCATAGCGGGTCAGGATCACGCTCTGCGACACGTCCGGTAAGGTCAGTTCCGCGCCCAGAAGCGCAGCGCAGGCGGCCGTGGAAGTCACGCCGGGGACTATTTCAAAAGGAATGCCGAGTTCTCGCAGGTGGCGTATCTGCTCGCCTATTGCGCCATACAGGCTTGGATCACCGGAGTGCACGCGCGCCACGTCCTGGCCATTGGCATGGGCCGTCTTGATCAGTTCGATGATCTGTTCCAGGTGCAGTTCGGCGCTGTTGACCACCTGTTCGGCGCAGTGCCCTTCCAACACGGCGGCGGGCACCAGCGAGCCGGCATAGATGATCACAGGGCAGCTACGAACCAACCGCTGGCCTTTCACGGTGATCAGTTCGGGGTCGCCGGGACCTGCGCCAATGAAGTAGACCGTCATTAAGAATTCCTGTTGAAAAGAGACGCTGGGCAAGGCTTCAGATGAAGAATGCTCATGATCGAATGCGCAGATTATCGGGGATTTTACGCGGCGCCAGCCAATGCGAGGGTGGCCTGGGCATATTTTTGGCGCGGGATCAGCAATGTAGCCGGGCCATTGGCCAGTTGCTCGGCCAGTGCCAGGGCGGCACTTTCCGCTACGCCATAGCACCCGGTACGCTCAAACGCTATGTCCGAATGATGGCTCAGTCGGGGTTGATAGCTCGCCAGTTGTTCACTGCTGAAATACATCATCTGTAACCCAAGCTGTTCGGCCAGCTCGTTCAGCGCCGGTTCGTCGCGCTTCAAGTCGATGCTGGCCAGGGCCTTGATCCGATGCAGTTCGATCTGGTGCGCCTGCAGCGCCTGGTCAAGCAGTGCCCGCAACGTGCTGACGGGGCAGCCACGTTGGCAGCCCAGGCCGACCACCAGGGTCGGCGCTGCGCTGAGGCCTGTCATGCGGGGTATTGACCATCGCTTTTGCGGCGGAACAACCAGGCACTGATCAGGCCCAGGGCCAGCCAGAACGCCACGTTGGTCAGCTGCGAAGCGATCTTGAACTGAGTTTCCAGCGCCTCTGGAGCGAGCATCGAGTGCACTTGCGGTTGCGGAGCGCCAATCACATGAGGCACCGCAAGGATCGCCACGCCAAGGACTTTCATCAGCCAGTGACGGCTGAACACGATCAGCGCGATACCGACAGCGGTGGAGGCGGCAGTGCCGATCCACCAGAGTTGGCGTTGCGCCAGATCGGCAGCCGCGGTGCCCGGCAACTCAGGTGGCAGGCCAAGCGTCGGCGCCAGCACGAATGTCGCGTAGCCAGCCAGGCCCCAGAGCAGGCCCTGGGAGGTTTTGGTCGGCGCACGCAGGGTGTAGAGACCAGCGAGCATCAGGGCGAAACCGACCGCCACTACCAGGTTACCGCCAGTGGTCGACAGCACGCGCTGCCAGCCGTCTTCCGGTTCCCAGGCATCGGCATCGTGAGTATGAGCGGCAACACCAGCGGCGTGTTCGTGAACCTCAACTGCTGCTGGTCCTGATTGTTCGTAGGTTTCGGCCTGCAAAATCAGCGGTGAAACCCACAGGCTTTGCAGCAGGGTCAGCAGCAGGGCGGCCAGCAACCCGGTGAAACCTGCGGTTTGCGCAATACGCTTGATCATGTCGGCAGGTCTCAATGGCACGGGAACGCGGAACTGTGGCGTGTATCGTGCGCAGCGTTGTGAACGGCTTCGATGTGCGAGAAACCGGCGAAGTACACCAGGCTGGCGCCGAGGATCGACGCAAAAATCGCAGCGCTCAGGCGTTGGGACAGGGTAGTGGTGCTGCTGGCGGCATTGCTGTGGCCGGTGCTGCTGATAATCGACATGGCGCTTCCCTCTGTTCGGTCAGCGGGGAATAAGAGCGCAAGCAGAGCTCTGCACGACCGAGCGCGCAGAAGTCCGAACAGCGCCCGCCCACCGCGGGTTTGTTGATTGAAGTGATGGTGATGGTCACTTTGTGTTGCGGGCCGGTCTCCGGGCTCACGAGGGGCGCAGGCGTTAGCCTGGACCTTCCAGCGTCACCTTCCCATGCCGCATTGGCACAGTGGATCTGACGCCTCACTCGCTTACCGTTGCGGGGGCAGCACCGGACTGACATGGCCTGAAGTAAAGCACATGATTCACCGGTTTCCCGTTTCACCCTGTGAAGGGCACCCGTAACAAGATGCGTAGGAGAGCATGGGCGGGGGGCGGGCGTCAATTGGCAAGGGTTCTCGTTTGAACATCGAGTCGTTCCCTTCGCGAGCAAGCCCGCTCCCACATTTGACCGAGTTCCTTCAGGGCAGATCCGGTCGAGCGTGGGAGCGGGCTTGCTCGCGAAGGGCGCACCGCAGGAATCATGTGAACATTGACCGGCCCCGATACCATGCGTAGCCTTGCGCTTTCGAGGTTCTTCGGCGTTTGTCGAAGCTAAGAAGGGAACGCGGTCAATGCCGCGGCTGCCCCCGCAACTGTGAACGGTTCAGTTTCTGCCATGCCACTGCATGCGCCAGCCATGGCGCGCGCGGGAAGGCGCAGCAACCGCCAGTCCAACGACTGGCCAGCCGTCAGCCAGGAGACCTGCCTCGATACAGATTCTCACTACAACCGGGCGGGGTGATCCGGTGGCGAACGCTTCCTGCGCGCGTGTGCGTTGCCGGTTCTCGTCCCGTATGCCCGCCACCTTGCCAAAGGGCATCCGATGAAAACACTGGCCAAACTCCCCGTCACCATCGTCACCGGCTTCCTCGGCTCGGGCAAAACCACCTTGCTGCGGCACATGCTCGACAATGCCCAGGGCCGCCGCATCGCGGTGATCGTCAACGAGTTCGGCGAGCTGGGCATTGACGGCGAAATCCTCAAGCAGTGCTCCATCGGTTGCACCGAAGAAGAGGCCAACGGACGCGTCTACGAACTGGCCAACGGCTGCCTGTGCTGCACCGTACAGGAAGAGTTCTTCCCGGTAATGCGCGAACTGGTGGCCCGTCGTGGCGACCTCGACCACATCCTGATCGAAACGTCCGGCCTGGCCCTGCCAAAACCTTTGGTCCAGGCCTTCCAATGGCCGGAAATTCGCAGTGCCTGCACCGTTGACGCGGTGATCACCGTGGTCGATAGCCCGGCCGTCGCGGCTGGCACGTTCGCCGCGTTCCCGGATCAAGTCGACGCCATGCGCAAACTCGACCCGAACCTGGATCACGAATCGCCTTTGCACGAGCTGTTCGCCGACCAGTTGGCCAGCGCCGACCTGGTGATCCTCAACAAGGCCGACCTGATCAGCCCTGAAGACCTGGCCCGCGTACGCCTGGAAGTCGCCGAGGAACTGCCGCCAGCGGTGAAAGTCATCGAAGCCAGTAGCGGGCGCCTGCCGCTGGACGTGCTGATCGGCCTCGGTGCCGGGTCCGAAGAACACATCGACAGCCGTCACAGCCATCACGATCACCACCATGAAGGCGAAGACGATCACGACCACGATGCCTTCGATTCGATCTCCATCGAACTGCCGGCATCCGACGAAAGCCTGTTGATGGATGCGCTGACCCAACTGGTGGTGCAGCACGGCATCCTGCGCGTCAAAGGGTTCGCCGCGGTCCCGAACAAACCGATGCGCTTGCTGATCCAGGGCGTGGGCACCCGATTCGACAAGCATTTCGACCGAAAGTGGAGCGCTGAAGAAGCACGCACCACCCGTCTGGTGTTGATTGGCCAGGCGCTGGACGCCGCGACGCTCGAAGCGCAATTGCGCGCCGCGCTCAGCGTGTAACCCATGCACCTGCTCAGGACCCAGCCCGGCGGATTCGTGTCGGATGACAACATTGCCGACCTGGGGCAAACCCCCGCCGAGCTGGTTATCCTGTGCAGCGGCGACTCCAGCCTGGCGCTGCTTGCCGAGGCGGCGCAGCAGTTGCCCGACGACTACCCAAGCGTGCGCCTGGCCAACCCGATGCAGGTGCAGAACCATGCATCAGTTGATCTGTATGTCGACGAAGTCCTGCGCCACGCCACGGTCATCCTGATTTCGCTGCACGGCGGCATTGCCTATTGGCGCTATGGCGTCGAGCGGCTGGTGGAGTTGTCGCAGCGGGGTGTGCGGTTGATCCTGGTGCCGGGCGATGATCGACCGGACCCGGAGCTCAGTGATCTGAGCACCGTGGACGCTGGGGATCGCGACCGGCTGTGGCAATTCCTGCGTCAGGGTGGCATGGGCAATGCCCTCGACTTTTTCCGTTGCCTGGCCAATCGTTGGCTCGATCGCGACTACGCCTGGGCAGAGCCGCACACCTTGCCGCGTACGGCGATTTACCACCCACAAAAAAGCCCTGCAACGCTGGGCGACTGGCGGGCCCAATGGCAGAGCGGTCAGCCAGTGGCGGCGGTGCTGTTCTATCGCTCGCATTTGCAAGCGGCGAATACCGCTTTCATTGATGTTTTCTGTCAGCGCTTGCAGGCGGCGGGGCTTAACCCGTTGCCAATTGCGCTGGCCAGCCTGAAAGAGCCGGGCTGCCTTGCCGTGGTCGAGGACTGGCTGGATGAAGTCGAGGCGGGGGTGATTCTCAACACCACCGGTTTCGCCCAATCCAGCCCGGAAGCGCCGCACTTGCGGCCATTTCGCCGCAATATCCCGGTGATCCAGGCCATTTGCGCCCAAGACAACGAACCGGGTTGGCGAGCCAGTGAACAAGGCCTCGGCCCCCGCGATCTGGCGATGCACATTGCGCTGCCGGAACTGGACGGGCGCATCATCAGCCGGCCGATCAGCTTCAAGGACCTGGCCTGGCGCAGCGAGCGCAGTCAGTCCGACGTGGTCTGCTATCGCGCTCAGCCGGAACGCATGGACTTTGTTGCACAGCTGGCGCGGCGCTGGATCGATCTGGCGCGGTTGCCCAATGGCGAAAAACGCATAGCGCTGATTCTGGCAAATTACCCGACCCGTGATGGTCGGATAGGCAACGGCGTCGGGCTCGATACACCGGCCGCGGCTTTGAATATCCTGCGTGCGCTGCATAAAGAAGGCTATCCGCTGCCAGCCGATCTGCCTGCCAGCGGCACCGCGTTGATCCAGCAATTGTTGGGCGGTGTCAGCAACGACCTCGATACCCTCGATCAACGCCCGTGCCAGCAAAGCCTGGCCATGGACGATTACCTGCTGATGTTCAACGCGTTGCCGCAAGTCAATCGCCAGGCCGTTCTGGAGCGCTGGGGCGCGCCCGACAGTGATCCGATGTGTCGTGGCGGGCGGATGATGATCGCCGGGTTGCGCTTTGGCCTGACCTTCGTTGGCATCCAGCCGGCGCGGGGTTACCAGGTCGATCCAAGTGCGGTGTATCACGACCCGGACCTGGTGCCGCCCCATGGCTACCTGGCGTTCTATTTCTGGTTGCGCAATACCTACGGCGCCCACGGCGTGATCCATGTGGGCAAGCACGGCAACCTGGAATGGCTGCCGGGCAAGGGCGTAGGGTTGTCGGAGCACTGCTGGCCGGATGCGCTGCTCGGGCCGTTGCCGAACATCTATCCGTTCATCGTCAACGACCCGGGCGAAGGCGCCCAGGCCAAGCGCCGCACGCAAGCGGTGATCATCGACCACCTGATGCCGCCACTGACCCGCGCCGAGACCTACGGCCCGCTGCGTAATCTCGAGTTGCTGGCCGACGAATACTACGATGCGCAATTGCTCGATCCAGGGCGTGCGCGGGAACTGCAGCGCGACATCCTGCAATTGGTCCGGGACACCCACATCGACCGCGAGCTGCAACTGGACGATCAGCTCGACAGCGATGCCGATGCGGCGATCTGGCTACCGCGCCTGGACACTTACCTGTGCGACTTGAAAGAGTCGCAGATCCGCGATGGCTTGCACGTGTTTGGCGAGTCACCGGCCGGAAGGCTGCGCATCGATACGTTGCTGGCGCTGCTGCGCATTCCCCGGGGCGATGGCCGTGGCGCGCAATCGAGTGTGCTGCGAGCCTTGGCCAAGGCGTTCGCGCTGGGCTTCGACCCACTGGATTGCGCGTTGGCCGAGCCGTGGAACGGACCGCGTCCCGGCGAATTATTGTCGATCAGCGGTGAACCCTGGCGCACCACGGGCGATACCCGTGAACGCCTCGAACTGTTCGCCGCACAGCTTATTACACAGGTGTTGAATGCCCCCTGTGAGAACCTCCCACAGGAGGCGTGCTGGTCTGAAGTGAACGCTATCCTCGAGCATTTGCGCGAAGTGGTCGCACCCAGGCTGGATGCCTGTGGGCCCGCAGAAATGCGCGGCCTGCTCGACGCCCTCGGCGGCCGGTTCGTCCCGGCAGGCCCCAGTGGCGCGCCGAGTCGCGGTCGCCTGGACGTGCTGCCCACCGGGCGCAACTTCTATTCGGTGGACGTACGCAACCTGCCCACCACCACCGCGTGGCGCATCGGTTTCCAGTCCGCCAACCTGATTCTTGAACGACACCTGCAAGACCATGGTGATCATTTGCGCCAGCTCGGCCTGTCGGTCTGGGGCACCGCGACCATGCGCACCGGCGGCGACGATATCGCCCAGGCCATGGCGTTGATGGGCGTGCGGCCGGTTTGGGCCACCGGCAGTCAACGGGTGGACGACTTTGAAATTCTGCCGCTGAGCCTGCTCGATCGTCCGCGGGTGGACGTGACCTTGCGTGTATCGGGTTTCTTCCGCGATGCCTTCGCCAACCTCATCCGCCTGTTCGATGCGGCCGTGCAAGCGGTCGCCGCGCTCGATGAGCCGGATGACTTGAATCCGCTGGCAGCCAAGGTGCGCGCCGAGCGTGAAGCGTTGTTGCAATCGGGACTGGATGAAGACGCGGCGCGGCGGCAGGCCGGCTGGCGCATTTTCGGTGCCAAGCCCGGCGCGTATGGCGCAGGCGTGCAGGGCGCCATTGATGGTCGCCTGTGGCAAAGCCGCGAGGACCTGGCCGAGGTTTACCTGAATTGGGGTGGCTACGCGTACGGCGGGTCGGATGAAGGCACCGTGGCCCGTGAACAGTTTTCCCAGCGCCTGAGCCAGGTACAGGCGGTGCTGCAAAACCAGGATAACCGTGAGCACGACCTGCTCGATTCCAATGATTACTACCAATTCCAGGGTGGCATGCTGGCTGCCGTGGAAAGCCTGAGTGGCGAGGCGGCGGCCAGTTATCACGGCGATCACAGCCAGCCGGACCTGCCGAAGATCCGCACCCTGAAGGAAGAACTGAACCGGGTGATCCGCTCCCGGGCAGCGAATCCAAAGTGGATCGACGGGGTCAAGCGGCACGGCTACAAAGGCGCATTCGAAATGGCCGCGACGGTGGACAATCTGTTCGCCTTCGACGCCACCACCCGCTTGATCGACGATCACCAGTACGCATTGCTGGCCGATGCCTATCTACTTGACCCGGGTACTCGGGATTTCGTGCGCGAGCATAACCCCCATGCCTTGCGCGACATGACCGAGCGTATGCTCGAAGCGCAACAGCGGGGGATGTGGAAAGAACCGGGTTCGTATCGCGAAGCCTTGGAAAATTTGCTGCTGGATATGGAAGAAGACAGCTAGTGCATTACCCCTGTGGGAGCGAGCCTGCTCGCGAAGAGGCCAGCACAATCAACATCATCGTTGACTGATAGACCGCTTTCGCGAGCAGGCTCGCTCCCACAGGGGAACGATCATTGACCCCGACCATGACTGAGTACTGATGATGACCGACACCCCCCATTTCCCGCTTTCCGCCGTGGTCGGCGCCGACGATTTGAAACTCGCGCTGTACCTGACCGCCATCGACCCGAAGATCGGTGGTGTGCTGATCGAAGGCCCGCGCGGCATGGCCAAGTCGACCCTGGCCCGTGGTCTTGCGGACCTGCTGGCCAGCGGCCAATTCGTCACCTTGCCCCTGGGGGCAACAGAAGAGCGCCTGGTCGGCACCCTCGACCTCGACGCGGCCCTGAGTGAAGGTCGGGCGCAATTTTCCCCCGGCGTGCTGGCCAAGGCTGACGGCGGCGTACTCTATGTCGATGAAGTGAATCTACTGCCCGATCACCTCGTCGATCTGCTGCTCGACGTGGCCGCCAGCGGCACCAATCTGGTTGAGCGTGACGGTATTTCCCATCGGCATTCGGCGAAGTTCGTGCTGATCGGCACCATGAATCCGGAAGAGGGCGAGTTGCGTCCGCAACTGCTCGATCGTTTTGGCTTGAACGTCGCCCTCAGTGGTCATACCGCACCAACCGAACGTGGACAAATCATTCGTCGACGCCTCGATTTCGACAGTGATCCGCAACAGTTCTGCGCCGAGTGGGAGAGCCAGCAGCAGTCGTTGCGTGAGCGTTGCCAAACAGCACGCAGTGCATTGGCGAGCATTCCCCTCGACGACGACGCGTTGGCGCAGATCACCGAGCGTTGCTTTGCCGCCGGTGTCGATGGCTTGCGCGCCGATTTGGTCTGGTTGCGCGCGGCGCGTGCCCATGCTGCCTGGCGCGGTGCAACAGCCATTGGCGAAGAGGATATCGACGCGGTCGCCGAGTTTGCCTTGCGCCATCGTCGTCGCGAGCACACGCCATCGGCACCACAATCCAACAATTCCCCATCCAGCCAACAGCCCAATCCGAGCGAAGGCCAGGGCCAGTGGGGCGAGATGCCCGCCCAAGCGTTGCCGGTCGGCGCGCGGCGAGAGGTGCCGACCTGGCCAAAAAAGCCCTAGGCATTCGCCCTCGATCGGACGCGGGGGCGAATGCCAGACCTCGTGCAGGACGCCTCGATCACGGTAAACAGGGTAAACGTCACGCGTCCCATGGCGGCTCGATCAATTGGCCAGGCACGTTACTCAACGGACGGCCACGCCAGCGCCAGGATGTGTTGTTCCAGCAGCGCACGCGCGCGGCGCATGAGCTGTGGCTGGTGATTGTCGACGCGTCGGCTTCGACCCGCCGCCACCAGGCATTGAGTGATGCCAAGGGCCTGTTGGCGCAATTGTTCGACGATGCCTACCGCCAGCGCGCACGCCTGGCATTGCTGACGGTCAGCGGTGCAGTGCCGAAGTGGCAGGTGCAGGGACTGAAGGCATCCAGCGGTTTGCGCCATTGGCTCGACGAACTTGGTGCGGGCGGCGGCACGCCGTTGCTGGCGGCGCTGGGTGATGCGGCACTGTGGCTTGCCGCGCGGCAAAAGCGCTTGCCGGCCGAACAGCAGCGCTTGCTGGTGATAACCGATGGCCGCTTGAAAGAGTGGCCGTCGTTGCCCGCCCTCGAGTGTCCAGGATTGGTGATCGACATCGAACGCGGGCCGATTCGCCTTGGGCGCAGCAAGGTGTTGGCGGCGCAGTTGCAAACCGGGTATCGGCATATCGACGAGCTGTTTGAGAAGTGAGCCACGAGTTGCCTGTGCTGGCCTATTCGCGAGCAGGCTCGCTTGTATGGTAGGACTTGAAGGGAGGAGGAGGGACAAGG
>NZ_JASCAE010000034.1:0-54291 GCF_029967975.1 Pseudomonas sp. V98_8 | reverse complement strand
GGCTGCCCAAGGCAGCCTTCAGCTATGAAACATGTTTACCGGACACTAGTGACGCTCTGCGTGGGAACGATCAAAGCATGGGTGGCAGACAGAGCTGTCATCTTTCGGAAATCTTTCTGACTTATTCTCCCGGCACTTCCCTTGGTCTTGAAAGGTGCCGGCATGTCGCTACGCGGTTTGCTCCTGTTGATCCTCTGCACCTGGCTGCCGTTGTCGGTGGCGGCCAGCGCCTTGCCGATTCCCGGGCAAGGTCCGGTGCTGCGTATCCAGGGCTCCAACACCATTGGCGCGGCACTGGGGCCGGCGCTGGTCGAGGGCCTGATGCGTGAGCAGGGTCTGCTCAAGGTGCACAGCGAAGCGACGGACCAGCCCAATGAATCGCGTATCGTCGGTGAAACCGAACAAGGCCGCCGGGTCGAAGTGCAACTGGCGGCCCATGGCTCCAGTACCGGATTCAGCGCGCTGAAAGCGGCCAGTGCCGATCTCGCTGCCTCTTCCCGGCCGATCAAGGACAGCGAGCTGGTCAACCTGCAACCCTTGGGCGACCTGAAAGGCGCCAACGCCGAACAAGTCATCGCCATCGACGGGCTGGCAATCATCCTCCATCCGCAAAACCCGTTGAACACCCTCGCCACTGAGCAACTGGCGCGCATTTTCAGCGGTGAGGTGAAAACCTGGGAGGAGCTCGGTGGCCACGGCGGGGCCATCCATCTCTATGCGCGCGACGATCAGTCCGGCACCTACGATACGTTCAGGGAACTGGTGCTCAGTGGTCATGGCAAAACCCTGAGCGCAAGCGCAAAACGATTCGAGTCCAGCGAACAGTTGTCCGACGCAGTCAGCCAGGACCCGCACGGCATCGGCTTTATCGGCCTGCCCTACGTGCGCTCGGCCAAGGCCGTGGCGATTGCCGACGGCCAGTCCATGGCCATGTTGCCACTCAACAGCCTGATTGCCACTGAAGACTATCCGCTGTCGCGGCGCTTGTTTTTTTACCTGCCCCCCAAGCGCTTAAACCCTTGGGCCGAAGCACTGGTGGCCTTCGCGCAAAGTCAGAAAGGCCAGGCGATCGTCGCGGCCAACGGTTTCGTCGCCCAGACGATCCAGGCCATGAGCGTCACGCCGAATGCGTTGATGCCCGAGGGCTACCAGGCACTGAGCCGCCACGCCATGCGCCTGACAGTGAATTTTCGTTTCGAAGAAGGCAGCGCCAGCCTGGACAACAAGGCCCGACAGGACCTGTCACGGGTCCTCGACTATATGAAGCAGCACGAAAAGACCGATCGCCGGGTAACGCTGGTCGGGTTCGGCGATGCCAAGCTCGATCCGGCACGCGCCGACCTGCTGTCGAAGTTGCGGGCCATGGCGGTGCGCCGCGAACTGGTGAAAAGCGGCGTGGTACTGCGGGACATTCGCGGTTTTGGCGCCGAAATGCCGGTGGCGGCCAATAGCGAGGATGAAGGACGGATCAGGAATCGGCGGGTCGAGGTCTGGGTCTACTGAGGCTGCCAGGCCAGGTCCGCGCGCACATCGAACCTGGCCCGAAACGCCATCAGCCGAGCAATTTCTCCAGTTGCGCCACGGTATCGACGGCGCCCATGGTCTTGGCAGCATCCAGCGCGGTAATGCCGTTGGCGTCCTTGGCTTTCGGGTCGGCGCCTTTGCTGATCAGGTAGTCGACGACTTCGACACGGTTGAACATCGCGGCCATCATCAACGCAGTGCGCCCGTCGAATGACGAGCCCTCGACCTGGGCGCCGCCTTCGACCAGGGCCTTGATCACGGCCAGGTCGCCCTTGAATGCCGCGCCGGCAATCGGGCTCTGGCCGTTGTCGTTGCGGACTTCCGGATCAGCCTTGTGCTCAAGCAAGACTTTTACCGTGTCCACGTGGCCGTGGTAAGCGGCCAGCATCAGCAAGGTGTCGCCCTTGTGATTGCGCAGGTTCGGCGGCAGGCCCTTGCTCAGCAGCGCAGCCATCATGGCCGCATCACCCTCGCGCGCCTTGTTGAAGACCTGTTCGGCAAACTCGGCGGCTTCTTCGGGGGTCATCTGGCGGCTTTTGTCAGACATTGAACGCTCCACTTTCAGTTTTTCGCAAAGCCGATAGTTTCCCGACGGTGCTCGCCACTGTCACTTGTTTTTTCTGTTGCGCGGCCATAGCCCAATTCAATAACGCTTCTTTCAATAACGATGCTTGCCACCCTGGATGTCCGCCAGCACCTGCCCGGTGACCTGCACATAGGTCTCGGTGCCCGGCAACCAGGCGTAGATCGGGTCATCGCCGGTCCTGCCAGGGTCGAAGGCTTCGTCCTTGAGCCGGGTCTTCTGGTATTTGAAAGTCCCGGTGATTTCCATTTTCACCTTTACCCTCAGGAACAGCGGCACCGCGTACGCCGGCAGGTGCTGTCGGGCGAAAGCCAGCAGCTCGCCGAAGTCCAGGGTTGCCAGGGATTCCGCTGGCGTGATCGCCGCCATCCCGGCCCGGCCATTGGTGTTGCGCACCTCCACGCCATAGGCAACGGCCTCGGAAATGTTCGGGTGCTGCAGCAGGATGTTCTCGACCTCGGTGGTCGACACGTTTTCCCCCTTCCAGCGGTAAGTGTCGCCCAGGCGATCGACAAACTGTGCATGACCGAAACCGATGTTGCGCAACAGGTCGCCGGTGTTGAGGTATCGATCGCCCTTGGCGAACACGTCATGCAGCACGACTTTTTCGGTGTTATGCGGATCGGTGTAACCATCGAGCGGCGCCTTGTCGTCGATCCTGGCCAGCAGCAACCCCTGCCCGCCCTTGCCGACCTTGCGCATGAACCCATCGGCGCCACGGATCGGCACACCGCTGTCGTGGTCATACTCGGCCAGTTCCCAGGACATCAGGGAAAAGCCCACGGTGTTGTCGAAATTGAGGATGTTGGTGAAGCCGATGTTGCCGTCACTGGCGGCATACAACTCGCAGATGTGCCCGACCGCGAAGCGCGTCTTGAATTCGCCCCATGCGCCGGGACGCAATCCATTGCCGATCATCTTGGTCACGCCGTGTTTGCCGTCGTCGGCACTGGCAGGCTGGTCGACCAGGTAGCGGCACAGCTCCCCCACGTAGCCCAGGGTGGTCGCCCGGTACTTGCGCACATCGTTCCAGAACTGGCTGGCGCTGAACTTGCGGCGGATGGCAAACCCCGACGCCCCGCTGATGGCCGAGCCCCAACACACGCACAGGCCGGTGGCGTGATACAGCGGTAACGTGCAGTAAACGATGTCTTCTGGGCGCATATCCAATGCGATCATGCCGAAGCTTGCGCAACTGCGCATCCAGCGCCCGTGCTTGAAAACCCCGGCCTTGGGCAGCCCGGTGGTGCCCGAGGTATAGATGTAGAAACAAGGGTCGTCGAAAAAGATCTGCTGGCTACTGGCGGGATTGTCGCTGCAGGCATCGACGCTGGCTGTCATCAGGTTGACGAACCCGTCGGGCGCGATGCCGGGGTGGCTGTAGGTGTCCTGGTCGGCGACGAACCAGATACGCGCCATCTCGATCGGCACCCGCTCTCGCACCGCCAGGTAGGCCGGCACCAGTTCCGCGCCGACGACAATGGCCGCGGGTGTCACCAGGTGCAGGCTATGGGCCAGGGCATCGCGGGTTTGCGAGGTATTGAGCAAAGCGCTGATGGCACCGACCTTGGCCACCGCCAGAAGGGTCACCAGCAGTTCCGGGCGGTTCTCGATGAAGACCGCCACCACGTCACCCTTGCCAATGCCTCGGGCAATCAGGTGGTGGGCGATGCGATTGGCCCAACGGTTGACCTGGGCATATGTCAGCCGCACCTCTCCGTACAGCAAGGCCGGGCCTTCGGGGTTACGCAGGGTAGCCTGCTCGAAACTCCAGCCCAGGCCACACGCTTGGGTCGGATCCTTGACGTTGGCGACCTTCATGCCCTTGACCACGCGAGGAATGGCTTTGGCAATGGAAGGCAGCTTGCGGAGCATCATGCCCCAGGTGATCGTGTCGTGCGGCGTGCGGCTCATGGCTGATCCCGTTGGCTCTTCTTATTGTCGGGCGGCATTGAATGACCCCGAAAATACGTCAACGGTTCTGCGGCTGTACACGCGGTTTTTGAAATGTTTTGTATCCGCGACACCGACGTTTGAAATCGTGAGCGCGTGTACGGCAAATGGTTCCATTGAAGCGCCGACGACCACGCAAAATGCAGGATGCACGATAGCCATTCATGCAGATTGCACGAAACCAAAAATCGTCAGATTTTATATGTCGTTGTTTTATATGATTATTTTAGAGAACTACATACTGGCACAATCACTGCAACAGTCTCCCCATGCTTGCCATTCAAGAGCTAACGGAGCTGACAGACATGAGCCTCATCCAAGAAAAATTTTCCTCCTTGTTCTCCAACTTCGACGTCACCACCCAGGACCGACCTGATGGCGGCATCCTGCTGACCCTGCGCGGCGAGGGTAAGGAATTCAAACGCTCAATCTCCTACCAGCAGCTGCACAATGGCGATCAACTGTCGTGGGTCATCAGCGCCATTCGCCGCGACCTGGCCGAACAGGCCAGCGAATTGCCACAAATCTCCCTGCTGCAAAGCCAGCAGCGCTTTGCCCTGCCGACCTATCATTCGCTGTAAGGTTGCGCCGCGGTAAACCATCAGGCCGTGCAAGCTTTCGCTTCACGGCCTGAGTTGTGTGGGTCGCCAACAGCTTTCAATCATCCATTCGCGGAAAACGTCCAGCGTTGTCGACGTCGGTGAAATTGGCCACCCAGGGTTGGCTGCTGGACAGACGAATCGCCACCACATAGGGCTGTTCGCCGATGTCCAGCCACTGCCGGGTGCCGGCCGGCAGCACAATCAGGTCGCCTTTCTCGCACAGCACGGCGTAGACATAGTCGTCGATGTATACAGACAACAGTGCACTACCCGCGCTGAACAGCATGACTTCGGTTTCGTCCTGGCGGTGCTCGGCGAAGAAACTCGCGCGTATCGACTCTTTTTGCGGGTGATCGCGATCGAGGCTGATCACATCGATCGCGCGCAACCCGTGCTGGGTCATCAGTGTATCGATGGGCGCCTGGCAGGCGCTGATGACATCTTCGTGGCTGGCACCGGGGCGGATTTTCGCCGTGGCTTGCCAATGATCGAAGCGCACGCCCTGCTCGGCGAGGGTCGAGGCAATATCTTCGAAATGAGTCAGCACCTTGTTGGGTACGTCGGGGCTGGAAACGTGATAAACGGACAGGGTGCTCATCAGGACAACTCCTTAAGGGTTCAAGAGGGAACGCGTGTCCTCTTGCATTCGTGTGGCAATGATAACGGCTGCGGCCAACGCGGCGAGGCTGGCAATACTAAAGGTTAAGGGGGCGCCAAGGGCCGTCCAGCTGTAACCGGAATACAACGCGCCCATTGCGCCACCGGTGCCGGCCAATGCGGCGTACAGCGCTTGGCCCTGCCCTTGCTGGCGTGGGCCGAAGCTGCGCTGCACAAACTGGATGGCCGCGGCATGAAAGCTGCCGAACGTCGCCGCGTGCAGCACCTGGGCAAACAACAGCACCCAGAGAAACTCGGCCAGCGAACCGAGCAATAGCCAACGCAACGCCGCCAGCAGAAAACTCGCCAGCAGCACGCGCCGTACCGAGAAACGCGCGAGGATCCGGCTCATCGCCATGAACATCAGCACTTCAGCGACCACGCCGACGGCCCAGAGCATGCCGATAACGCCCCGGCTGTAGCCCAGTCGTTCCAGGTGCAACGTGAGAAAGGTGTAATAAGGGCCGTGGCTCATCTGCATCAGCGCTACGCAGGCGTAAAACGCCAACACCCCGGGGCTGCGCAGTTGCGCGAGGAAACCGTCGCCGCTCAATCGCTCGCCCTGGACCGGCTGGGCGTTCGGTACCCACAGACTGCTGAGCACGATCCCGGCCATGATCAGCACCAGCGCCGCGGGGTAAATGTCCAGGCTAAGCCATTCGAACAAGCGTCCCAGCGCGACCACGGTAATGATGAAACCAACCGAGCCCCACAGGCGAATCTGGCTGTAGCGGGAGGTCTGGCCTTGCAGGTGCGCCAGGGTGATGACTTCGAACTGCGGCAGCACCGCGTGCCAGAAGAACGCGTGCAAGGCCATGACCATCGCCAGCCAGGCATAGGTCTGGCTGACGAAAATCAGCGAAAACGTCAGCAACGTGCACACGGCGCCGAAGCGCACGATGGCCAGCCGCCGCCCGGTATAGTCGCCGAGCCAGCCCCAGATGTTCGGCGCTACGCAACGCATCAGCATCGGGATGGCCACCAGTTCGCCGATGCGCGCCGCGGAGAATCCCAGGTAATCGAAGTACAGCGCCAGAAAAGGCGCTGTCGAACCGAGCAAAGCGAAATAGAACAGATAGAAGCTGGACAGCCGCCAGTACGGGAGCGCCGTCACCGCTGGCTTAGATCTGGCCCAACACCGGCGTGCTCACACGCACATCGGCGTTCTGGCCGCGGTGACGCAGCAGGTGGTCCATGAGCACGATGGCCATCATCGCTTCGGCGATCGGCGTGGCACGGATGCCGACGCAGGGGTCGTGGCGGCCTTTGGTGATGACGTCCACCGGGTTGCCATGGATATCGATGGAACGGCCCGGCGTGGTGATGCTGGACGTTGGCTTCAACGCCAGGTGCGCGACGATCGGTTGGCCGGACGAGATGCCGCCGAGAATGCCGCCGGCGTTATTACTGAGGAAGCCTTCTGGAGTCATCTCATCGCGATGCTCGGTGCCACGCTGGGCGACGCTGGCGAAACCGGCGCCGATTTCCACGCCCTTGACCGCGTTGATGCTCATCAGCGCATGGGCCAGCTCCGCATCGAGACGGTCAAAAATCGGCTCGCCAAGGCCTGGCATCACGCCTTCGGCGACCACGGTGATCTTCGCGCCGACCGAATCCTGGTCGCGGCGCAACTGGTCCATATAGGCTTCCAGTTCCGGCACTTTGTCCGGATCGGCACTGAAAAACGCGTTCTGCTCCACCGAGTCCCAGGTCTTGAACGGAATTTCGATTGGGCCAAGCTGGCTCATGTAGCCGCGAATGACGATGCCCTGGGTCGCCAGGTACTTCTTGGCAATCGCACCTGCGGCCACGCGCATCGCGGTTTCCCGGGCCGAACTGCGGCCGCCGCCGCGATAGTCGCGCTCGCCGTATTTGTGGTGGTAGGTGTAGTCGGCATGGGCCGGACGGAACAAGTCCTTGATCGCCGAGTAGTCCTTGGACTTCTGATCGGTGTTACGGATCAGCAGGCCAATGGCGCAGCCGGTGGTGCGACCTTCGAATACCCCCGAGAGGATTTCGACTTCGTCGGCTTCCTGGCGCTGGGTGGTGTGACGGCTGGTGCCGGGCTTGCGTCGATCCAGGTCGCGCTGCAGGTCCTCCAGGGAAATCTCCAGCCCCGGCGGGCAGCCATCGACTATGGCGACCAACGCCGGGCCATGGCTTTCGCCAGCGGTGGTGACAGTGAATAGCTTGCCGTAGGTATTGCCGGACATGCAGGACGCTCCGTGAAATGAACCTGAATACGTAATGCGCGCCAGTATACGCAGGCTATCCAACTAGTTCATCCTCGAACCTTATGGTTGCCTGCGAGTCCAACCGGCACCCTTTGATGATGGCCCGACAATGCTGCGAGTTCTTGCCTTGAGCCTTACCCTGATTTCCGGCTTCGCCCAGGCCACTGTCCTGCAGCGGCCAATCTCCCTGGACACCGGCACCGGCGAGCTTTTCGGCTCGCTGCTGCTGCCTAAATCCGACACCCCGGTGCCTGTTGTCCTGATCATTTCCGGTTCCGGCCCGACCGATCGTGACGGCAACAACCCCGAAGGCGGGCGCAATGACAGCCTCAAGCGCCTGGCCTGGGTGCTGGCCAAACACAACATCGCCAGCGTGCGCTACGACAAGCGCGGCGTGGCGGCGAGCCTGGCGGCCACCCCCGACGAACGCAACCTGTCAGTGGAAGCCTATGTGGCCGACACCGAAGCCTGGGGGCGAAAACTCAAGACCGATCCGCGCTTCGGCCAACTGATCCTGCTGGGTCACAGCGAAGGGGCCTTGATCGCCAGCCTCGCGGCACCCAGCGTCAATGCGGCGGCGGTGATTTCCGTGTCCGGCAGCGCACGGCCGATCGACCAGGTCCTGCGCCAGCAACTGGGCAATCGCCTGCCTCCCCCGCTGATGTTGCGCAGCAATGAGCTGCTCGACAGCCTCAAGGCCGGGAAAACCGACGACAACGTGCCACCGCCACTGCAGGTGATATTCCGTCCGAGCGTGCAGCCGTACCTGATTTCGCTGTTCCGCCAGGACCCCGCCGCCGCATTCGCGAAGTTGAAAATGCCGGCACTGATCATCCAGGGCAGCAATGACATCCAGGTCGGGGTCAACGACGCCAAACTGCTCAAGGCGGCCAAACCGGACGCCGAACTGGCGCTGATCGAAGGCATGAACCACGTGATGCGCATCGTGCCCAACGACGTCAAACGCCAGTTGGCCTCCTACAAGGATCCGAATTTGCCACTGGCGGCGGAGCTGGGCGCGCGCATCCTCGGATTCATTGACGGGCTTCGCTCCAGCTAATTTGCTCTCCAGTCTTGTCGAAAACGGCCGATAAGCCTTTGTCGCCAGCGTACTGGCTGGCGGCAGTCGAGCTTGGACAGGATCTCGCCGTTATGACCGATACCCAGACTTCACCCGACACCACCGCTGAAAAAGACGTACCGCCAGCGGTCGAGCTGCCTTGGGCGGACGTCCACGTCGAGCACCACAAGATGCTCCGCCTGGCGCCGCTGCAGACAGACCGAAATACCGGTGGCCGGCCCCTGCGCTTTGTCGAATTCGGCTACGCCGAGCGCAACGACAAGTTGCGCAGCCTGATGCGCATGAGCATCGCCCTGCCCGGCCAGCGCGTGCGCAAGGAACAGAATCATTTGGACGTATGGGTCGACCACGCGGAAAAACGCGTGCATTTCGGACCCGACAGCGGCCTGCAAATCGAACCACTGAACCGTGGCATCGGCCGTTTCATGGCCGCCCACGGCATCAACTGGGCGAAGAAAAGATGGCCTGGCTACACCGTCGACGGCACCGATCTCAACAACAAGGACGCGCTGAACGAAGACACGCGCCTGCGCCGCGATCACTTTTTGCGGGTGCACGGGTTCGACGTGATCTATGCCGATGCCCAGCATTTGAAGGGCAGCGTCAAGGAGGTCAGGGTCGGCGACCTGTTGAGTGACTGGAACACCGAGAAAGTCCAAGTCGTGGAAATTCTCGAGGCGGCGCAGATGCTCCAGCAAGCCGAGCAGAACCTGGCCGAGCAGGAAGTCAAACTCAAGAAACACGAGGAGAAGGTCAGCAAATACAAGCGTGAAGACGCCGGTTTGCGCTTCACCATTACGTGTTTGGTGGCGTTTGCGGTGTTTCAGGCGGGGTTGCTGATCTGGATTGCGACGCACCGGTAACGGTAACGGCTGATCGTTCCCACGCAGCGCGTGGGAACGATCTGAGTCAGACGCGGGAGGCGAACAGGGCCTGATGATCGCGGCACTGCTCAGCCGTCAGCATGAACACGCCATGCCCGCCGCGCTCGAAGTCCAGCCAGGCGAAGTCGACCTCCGGGTACAACGTCTCGACGTGCACCTGGCTATTACCTACCTCGACAATCAACAAGCCCTTCTCGGTCAGGTGATCCGCCGCTTCGGCGAGCATGCGGCGCACCAGGTTCAAGCCGTCATCACCACAGGCCAGGCCCAGTTCCGGTTCGTGCTGGTATTCGTCCGGCATGTCGGCGAAATCCTCGGCATCAACGTACGGCGGGTTCGACACGATCAGGTCGAAACGCTGCCCTGGCAAGCCATCGAAACCATCGCCCTGCACGGTGTAGACACGCTCGTCGACGCCGTGGCGCTCGATGTTCTGGTTCGCCACCTCCAGCGCTTCGAAGGACAGGTCGGCCAGCACCACTTCAGCATTCTGGAACTCGTAGGCGCAAGCGATACCGATGCAGCCGGAGCCGGTGCACAGGTCGAGAATTCGCGCAGGCTCGGTGCCCAGCCAGGGTGCGAAACGGTTTTCGATCAGTTCGCCAATCGGTGAGCGAGGGATCAATACGCGCTCATCGACGATGAACGACATGCCACAGAACCAGGCTTCACCCAGCAGGTAGGCGGTCGGCACGCGGTCTTCGATCCGGCGCTTGAGCAGGTTCTGCAGGTGCGCCACTTCGTCTTCTTCCAGATTGCAGTCCAGGTAACTGTCGGAGATTTCCCACGGCAAGTGCAGCGCACCCAACACCAATTGACGGGCTTCGTCCCAGGCGTTGTCGGTCCCATGGCCGAAAAACAGATCCTCCCCATGGAAGCGGCTGACGGCCCAACGGATATGGTCACGCAGGGTACGAAGGCGGGAAGTGATCACGACGGTAAACTCCAGAAAAATCGACGGGCGATTCTACCAGTCAAACGGCGTCCCGACGACGCAGGAAATACACCGGGACAAATGTAGGAATTATCTGGTTTTATCGCCGGCTATTGAACAAAACTCAATACTTGACAACGCTGTAAGCCAGTAACGACGGTGCCTGCGATGGTAGCGATTCACAGAAGCGCTCAGCCAGAGGACAATGTCGCAAAAGCCCCACCCGAAGGAGCCCCAGAATGTCCGTTCCACAAACGATGTTTCAACTCAGCGGCCGCGGTTATGCAGCAGCCAAACTGAGTCATGCGACCCTGATCATCATCGATGCCCAGAAAGAATACCTCAGCGGTCCCCTGGCCCTGAGCGGCATGGATGCGGCGGTCGCGAACATCAAGAAATTGGTGACTGCCGCCCGCGCGGCCGGCCGACCGATCGTGCATGTCAGCCACCTCGGCACCGTTGGGGGGCTGTTCGACCCACGCGGCGAGCGCGGCCAGTTCATTCCAGGGCTGGAACCGCTGGCCGGGGAAATCAAGATCGAGAAAATCCTGCCCAGCGCGTTCCATGGCACGGACCTGAAAAAACGCCTGGAAGACCTGGGCTCGGTGGATCTGGTGGTGTGCGGCTTCATGAGCCATTCCAGTGTCAGTACCACCGTGCGGGCAGCCAAGAACCTGGGTTTCCGCTGCACCCTGGTGGAAGACGCCTGCGCCACCCGAGACCTGCCGTACAAAGGCGGCGTCCTGAGTGCCGAGCATGTGCAGCAGACCGAAATGGCGATCATGGCGGACAACTTTGCCGCCCTCGCCCTGACCAACGACCTGGTCTGATCGGCGGTTCGTGAGCGGTCCATGCCGCCGCTCATCCGCAAAAGCCTCTCGTATGCCGTAAATGTCTTAGCCTCAGGAACATCCCGGTCAACTTCCGGTCGAAGGGCCGATACCCATTGAGGAAGGTCGGAATGAAGTTATCCGATGGTTTTGACGCTCGCCGTTTACGGCCCAAAGGCCAAAGCAACTGGCGTTTTCGAATCGGCGCAGCCTTCGCTGCCTTGCTGGCGACCTGCGGCGTGCTGCTGGCGATGGCCGGCGCCGCCAGCCTGTTCGGCCACGCTCCGGCCCTGGGCGAGTTGAACACCAACCGGGCGGGCGCGGCAGTGATCCTGGTCCTGGGCCTGTTCGTGCTGTACCTCGGGATCTGGCTGTGGCGCCGCTGCCGCCGCCGCTCGCGCCAGTCGAACGCGCTGAACATCTCCCCGCACCTGATGAAAAAACACGACTAAGCGCAAGTTGCAGCGCGATGCCGCACGTTTTCTCGCGCCCGATTCGCTTCGAGTTGGGTAAACTGGCCACCCTTCGCGGAGGCTGACATGCAAGACGACGATTTTTCCCTGTTCAAAAGTGCGATCCAAGGCGTCAAGCCGATCAAGCACGATCGCGCCGAAACCGGCAAGCCCAAGGCGGACCGCGCGCACATCGCCACGTTGCGCCAAGCCGCCACCGTGCGTACCGATGCCACCACTGTTGACGGGCTGTCCGATCAGTTCGTCATCGACGTCGGCCCGGAAGACGAACTGATGTGGGCACGCGACGGCGTGCAGGAAAGCCAGATGCGCAAGCTCAAGATCGGGCAGATCCCGTTCGAGGGCAGCCTTGACCTGCACGGCATGAGCGTGGAAAAAGCCCGGGAAACCCTTTGGGCATTCCTGGCTGAAGCGACAAAATTCGAAATCCGCTGCGTACGTGTCACCCACGGCAAAGCCGTGCGCCTGGACGGCAAGCGGCCGATGATCAAGAGCCACGTCAACACCTGGCTGCGCCAGCATCCACAGGTACTTGGCTTCACCTCGTGCCAGGCCAGGCATGGCGGTGCCGGAGCCGTTTATGTGATGCTCAAACGCACCATGATGGAAGGTCGCGACGAGTAAACCTGATGCGCCGCGCTTGCAGCGCCGTGTCTGCCACCGTACCCTTGCCCTTTGCGTAAAATCCCACAGGTAGTTTCATGTCCCTGGAACAGAATTACACCGCGATCCTTGGCCAACTGGGCGAGGATCCTTCCCGCGAGGGCCTGCTCGACACGCCAAAACGTGCCGCCAAAGCCATGCAGTACCTCTGCCGCGGTTATGAACAGACACTGGAAGAGGTCACCAACGGTGCCTTGTTCAGCTCCGACAACAGCGAAATGGTGCTGGTCAAGGACATCGAGTTGTACTCGTTGTGCGAACACCATCTGCTGCCGTTCATCGGCAAGGCCCACGTGGCCTACATCCCGAGCGGCAAAGTGCTGGGTTTGTCGAAAGTCGCGCGTATCGTCGATATGTACGCCCGCCGCCTGCAGATCCAGGAAAACCTCAGCCGCCAGATTGCCGATGCAGTCCAGCAGGTCACCGGCGCCCTGGGCGTTGCCGTGGTGATCGAGGCCAAGCACATGTGCATGATGATGCGCGGTGTGGAAAAACAGAATTCGACGATGATCACCTCGGTGATGCTTGGCGAGTTCCGTGAGAACGCTGCGACCCGCAGCGAGTTTCTCAGCTTGATCAAGTAATTGGCGGTACGAAGAGAACCGGCTTTCATCGCCGGTTTTTTTTCGTCTTGAAAAAATCAGGTAAGCTGCGCGCCTTTCTCATTAGCACCGTGAGGCTTCAACGTGTTCGTAAAAGCGCTTCGTGTCGGCCTTGGCCAACTGATCATCTTCATCGACTTCATCACCCGTCCAGGCAAGAAGCAGCGCCCTGCCGCCGCTCAGGCCCAGGTCGAAGCTGCCGCCAGGGGCCTGACCCTGTATCAGTTCCATGCCTGCCCGTTCTGCGTGAAAACCCGCCGCACTCTGCGCCGCCTGAACGTGCCGGTGGCCCTGCGCGACGCGAAAAACAACGAACAGGATCGCCAGGCCCTGCTCGAGCACGGCGGCAAGGTCAAGGTGCCGTGCTTGCGTATTGAAGAGAATGGCCAGACGACCTGGATGTATGAGTCCAAGGTGATCATTGATTATCTGGATAAGCGATTCGCGGCAGCCTGATTTATTTGTGGTGTTCTGACCGACGCTTTCGCGAGCAGGCTCGCTCCCACAGGGAACTGGTTGCACAGATTCAATGTGGGAGCGAGCCTGCTCGCGAAGAGGCCGGCACAAACGCTACAAATCCCGGACAAAAACAAACCGGCCCTGGAAGCGGTTTTTTTCTTCAGGCCGCTTGCGCCGCTTGCGCCTGTCGCACCACCTGCGCCAACCGCTTGATCCCCTCCTCCAGCCGCGCCGGGTCAATATGGCTGAAATTCAACCGCATGTGCCCGTGATGATTATCCGGTTCAGGGAAAAACGGCTCGCCGGGCATGAACGCCACGTCGTTGGCCAACGCCCCATCGAGTAGCGTACGGGTATCCAGCGGCTGTTTGAGCGTCAACCAGAAAAACAGCCCGCCCTGGGGCACATTCCAATCCGCCAGATCGGCAAAATGCGTTTGCAGCGCCGCCTGGAATGCATCGCGACGCACGCGGTAAAAACCACGCAACTCACTCAGGTGCTGCTGGTAAGACTCGCTGCCGATCCATTGCAACGCTTGCCACTGGCCGACTCGATTGGTGTGCAAGTCCGCCGACTGCTTGAGTTTCAACAAGTGCGGGAAAAGGTCCGGGCTGGCGATCAGATAACCCACGCGAAGACCCGGCAGCAAGGTTTTCGACACCGTGCCGGTGTAGATCCAGCTGGATTTTTTCAGGCGTCCGGCAATGGGTTTGGCGCTGCCGCCGTCAAACGTCAGCTCGCGGTAGGGTTCGTCTTCGATCAAGGTCACGCCGAACTCATCGAGCAATCCGGCGACCGCCTCGCGCTTGGCTTCGCTGTAACGCACCGCCGATGGATTCTGGAAGGTCGGGATCAGGTAGATGAACGCCGGGCGATGTTTTTCCAGGCGCGAACGCAGCTGCGCCAGGTTCGGGCCGTCGGCTTCCAGCGGCACCGTGAGGCAATCGGCGCCGAACAGCTGGAAGATCTGTAGCGCCGCCAGGTAAGTCGGTGCCTCGAGCAGCACTTCGGTGCCTTTGTCGATATAGAGCTTGGCAGCCAGATCGAGGGTTTGCTGTGAACCACTGACCACCAACACCTGACTCGCCTCGCATGGCACGCCCACCGCTCGCGCTTGTTGCGCCAGGGCTTCACGCAAAGCCGGTTCGCCTTCACTCATGCCGTATTGCCCCATGGACACCGGCATCCGCGCCCATTCGACTTTCGGCAGCATGGCTTCGGCCGGCAAGCCCCCGGCGAACGACATCACTTGCGGACGCTGGGCAGCAGCGAGGATTTCACGGATCAAAGAACTTTTAAGGCGCGAGACACGTTCGGAAAAAGCCATGGGGGTCACCGGTAGCGAGGCCAGGGAAAAATGAGTCAAACTTATTGACCGAAATTACGGCATCACCAACGGATACGTCAACATGATTGACCTTAAAAGCCCGATTTCCCAACAGCAGGCCATGGAAGCGTTTTTCTTCGGCTACCAGGCCTTCACCGCCAAGGCCGATGAAATGCTCGAGCGCCGCGGCTTGAGTCGGGTGCATCAGCGCATTGTGTTTTTCATTGCCCGCTACCCGAACCTTAGCGTCAAGGAGTTGCTGGCATTGCTGGGCGTGAGTAAACAGGCGCTGAACATGCCGTTGCGCCAACTGCTGGAGATGCATTTGGTCAACAGCGTGGCGTCCGAGACCGACAAGCGTAAGCGGCTGCTGGAGTTGACCGAAGACGGCGCGCGGTTTGAACAGGCGCTGCGCCGCGAACAGGTGAAATTGTTGGAGCGGGTGTTTGCCGAGGCGGGTGAGACGGCGGTGAATGGGTGGTTGGCGGTGAATATGGCGCTGGGTGAGAACCAGCAAAAAATCTGAGTACCACAAAAGCTTCGCGAGCAGGCTCGCTCCCACAGGGGAATGCGATCCCTTGTAGGAGCGAGCCTGCTCGCGAAGGGGCCAGAGCAGGCGATATATCCCTATTGCCAAACTTTTCGTCTACAAAATCAAAAACATTATTTGCTTTATTTGTATACAAAAGCATAATCCACTTCGTGCGAGTTCCTGACCTATCGGTCAACAAATCGCAAGTGCCTCAAAGGGCCGCTGCCACCCTCATGGGTCCGGCCCTGGAAATAACAATAAAACTCTTGAGGAGTACCTCGCTGTGGAAAGCCGCAAATCCGAAGCATCGACGCTGGATCTCTCGCCGCCTTTACGCAATGGCTGGCTGGAGCGCATCTTTAAACTCAGCTTGCATGGCACCACGGTGAAGACCGAGTTGATTGCCGGTCTGACCACCTTCATCACCATGGCCTACATCATCTTCGTCAACCCCAACATCATGGCGGATGCCGGCATCGACCATGGCGCGGCGTTCGTCGCCACCTGCATTGCCGCCGCCCTGGGCTGCCTGTTGATGGGCCTGTACGCCAACTGGCCGGTCGGTCTGGCACCGGGCATGGGCCTGAACGCTTTCTTCACCTACACCGTGGTCGGCACCATGGGCTACAACTGGGAAACTGCACTGGGCGCGGTATTCGTCTCCGGCGTGCTGTTCATGATCCTGACCTTCTCACGCATCCGCGAATGGCTGCTCAACAGCATCCCGGTCAGTCTGCGCTACGCGATGGGCGCTGGTGTAGGGCTGTTCCTTGGGCTGATCGGCTTGAAAACCGCAGGCATCGTCGTCGATAGCCCGGCCACCTTGATCAAGCTCGGTTCCCTGCGCGAGCCTGGCCCGCTGCTCGCCGCCGTGTGCTTCCTGATGATCGCCATCCTCAGCTACCACAAGGTGTTCGGCGCGATCCTCATCAGCATCATCACCGTGACCCTGGCCGGTTGGGGCCTGGGCCTGGTGCACTACGAGGGCATCATGTCGGCCCCGCCGAGCCTGGCCCCGACCTGGATGGCCATGAACATTGCCGGCGTGTTCAACGTCAGCATGATCAGCGTGGTGCTGGCCTTCCTCTTCGTGCACATGTTCGACACCGCCGGCACCCTGATGGGCGTGGCCCAGCGCGCCAACCTGGTGGGCGCTGACGGTCGCATCGAAAACCTCTCGCGTGCCATGAAAGCCGACAGTGCTTCCAGTGTCTTTGGTGCGGTCGTGGGCGTTCCGCCGGTCACCAGCTACGTGGAAAGTGCGGCGGGCGTGGCCGCGGGTGGTCGGACTGGTCTTACCGCAGTGACCGTAGGTGTGCTATTTATTGCGGCCATGTTCTTCGCGCCGCTGGCCGGGATGATCCCCGCCTATGCCACGGCCGGTGCGCTGATCTATGTGGCCATGTTGATGATGGGCGGCATGGCCCACATCGAATGGGACGAGGCGACCGACAGCATTCCGGCAATCGTCACGGCAATCATGATGCCCCTGACCTTCTCGGTCGCCGACGGCATCGCGCTGGGCTTCATCACCTACGTGGCGCTGAAGGCCGGCACTGGCAAGTACAAGGAAATCTCCGTCAGTCTGTGGGTGCTCTGCGCAATTTTCATTGCCAAGTTCATCTTCTTGTAAATCTCGGCGGTACGCGCGTTAAACCAGCCTCACCCCGTCGGGTGAGGCTTTTGTGCAAATGGAGGAAAGTGATGAGTCTGGAAACCTGGCTGCTGTTCAGCGGCGCTGCGCTGGTGGTGATCCTGATCCCGGGGCCACTGTCTTTGCTGATGATCAGCAACAGTTTGAATTACGGCCTGGTCCGTTCCTACCCCGCGTTTCTTGGCGGCGTGATTGCCTCGATCTGCCTGTTGAGTGCTTCGGCGCTGGGCTTGGGCGCCCTGCTGCTGGCATCGGAACAATTGTTCAGCGCACTGAAAATCGTCGGCGCGCTGTACCTGTTCTACCTCGCCTGGCAGAGCTGGCAGCAGTCGCGCCAACCGTCCCACGGTGCGCAAGTGCCTCAGGCCGCCGCAGTGCCGCGCTTTCGCGCACTGTTCGGGCGCGCCTTCATGCTGGGCGCGAGTAATCCCAAGGACATCCTGTTCTTCGCCGCGTTCCTGCCGCAATTCTTGAGCGCCGGGCAACCGTTCCTGCCGCAATTGCTGGTGATGATCGCCACCTGGACCGTACTGGATCTGCTATGCAAGCTGGCCTACGGCCTGGGTGCCCATGGCGCGGCGCGGTATCTGCGCAGCGGCAAGGGGCAGAGCTGGTTCAACCGGGTCAGCGCCGGATTGTTCGGTGGAGCCGGGGCGGCGTCCTTGCTCAGCGGTCATTAAGGCCTTCTGACGCAAACCGGCACACAAGTTGCTCGGTTCTGGCACCCCCACACCGGAATCGAGCATGCTCCACTCCCACCTCACCACCCTCAACGCCGTTTCCCTGGTGCTCGACACCTTCAAGGCCCAAGGTCTGCCCAGCGACACCCTGCTCGCCGGCAGCGGCATCTGTGCCGCGGATCTGGCCCGGGCGGACACGCGCATCACCACCAATCAAGAGATGCAGGTCTGCGCCAACGCCGTCGCCCTAAAGCACGATATCGGCCTGGAGCTGGGTCGACGCATGCATGTTTCGTCCTACGGCATCCTCGGCTACGCCCTGCTCACCAGTGCCACCTTCGGTGACGCATTGCGCCTGGCGCTGCGTTATCCGGCGCTGTTGGGAACACTTTTCGAACTGAGCCTGGAAGAGGACGACGAGCGCGTCTGGTTTGTCGCCGCCGATTACCGGGAGAATCCGGCACTGGCGGTGTTCAACGCCGAGTTCTGCCTGGTGTCGCTGAAAGTCATCTGCGATGACCTGCTCGGGCATCCACTGCCGCTGTTGGCTGCACGCTTTGAACATGCTGCGCCCGACTATGAAGCGTCCTATAACGATCACTTCAATTGCCCCCTGCATTTCGGCGCCCAGGACAACGCCTTCGCGTTCGACAAGCGCTGGCTCGATCAACCCTTGCCCCTGGCCGATGCCATCACCCACCAGGCCATGGCCGAGCGTTGCCGCAAGCAGAATACCGAGTTCACCGGGCGCCAGGCGTGGCTGGGGCGGATCCGCCAGCTGCTCAGGGCACAATTGCATGCGGCACCGGGACTCGAGGGATTGGCCGAGCAGATGAATTGTTCAGCACGCACCTTGCGCCGGCATCTCAAGGACCTGGGGTGCAGCTATCAGGAATTGCTCGATGAGCTCAGGTTCGAGCAGGCCAAGCTTTTGCTGTGTGAAGACCAGATGCCGATCTACCGGATCGCCGAAGCATTGGGTTTCAGCGAGACCGCGAGTTTCCGCCATGCGTTTATGCGCTGGAGTGGTGTGACGCCTAGCCAGTTCCGGCCCTGAACAGCAAAAGGCCACATCAAGAGTAATGAGTGTTCACCTAATTGTGAGTCCCACATCATCAAGGGGCGAATTTCGGTCAATTATTTTGGCCACATTAATCCCCTTTTGGCCTTTCCTGCCGTTCTCCGAATTCGTCCGCGCCGCAAGACTGTGTGCAACCGAAACCGCCTGCGGAGAACAAGAAAATGCTGACGATCTACTCGGATGATCACCACCTGCACCACGGCCGTTGCGAACTCATTGACGGGCAACTCAAGCCCTGCTTTGAAATGCCTTCGCGTGCCGATCATGTGCTGTCACGTGTGCAAAAGCAGAATCTGGGTCCCGTAGAAGCGCCGAAGGATTTTGGCCTGGGGCCAATCGAGCGCATCCACAGCCGCGACTATCTCGACTTCTTCAAAGGTGCCTGGGCGCGCTGGACCGAATTCAACACCGACGGTGACCTGCTGCCCTACACCTGGCCGGCGCGTACCCTGCGTCAGGTCAAACCCACCAGCCTGCACGGCCAGCTCGGCTACTACAGCTTCGACGGCGGCGCACCGATCACCGCCGGCACCTGGCAAGCGGCGTACAGCGCGGCGCAGGTCGCACTCACCGCGCAAGCAGAGATCCAGCGCGGTGCGCGCAGCGCCTTCGCCCTGTGCCGTCCACCGGGACACCACGCCGCCAGCGACTTGATGGGCGGTTACTGCTACCTCAACAACGCGGCCATCGCCGCCCAGGCCTTTCTCGACCAGGGCCACAAAAAAGTCGCGATTCTCGATGTCGACTACCACCACGGCAACGGCACACAGTCGATTTTCTACGAGCGCAGCGACGTGCTGTTCACCTCGATCCATGGACATCCGGAAGCCGAGTTCCCGTTCTTCCTCGGTTACGAGGACGAGCGCGGCGAAGGCGCCGGTGAAGGCTTCAACTTCAACTATCCTTTGCCCGCCGGCAGCGGCTGGGATACCTGGAGCGCTGCGCTGGAGCAAGCCTGCAACGAGATCGAGACCTATGGCGCCGACATCGTCGTCGTCTCCCTGGGCGTGGACACGTTCAAGGACGATCCGATCTCCCAATTCAAGCTCGACAGCCCCGACTACCTGGCCATGGGTCAACGCATCGCCAGGCTCGGTGTGCCGACGCTGTTCGTGATGGAAGGCGGTTACGCGGTGGAAGAAATCGGCATCAACGCCGTCAACGTGCTTGAAGGCTTTGAAAACGCTTAACGGGGAATCGCATGACAATGAAAAATCTAAAGCGCCTGATTGTTCCTGCCCTGTGCGCCACGGTGCTCGGTGGCGGCGCACATGCAGAAGAACGAACGTTGCGCGTCTACAACTGGTTCGACTACATCACCCCCAAGGCCCTGGAAGATTTCAAGGCCCAGAACCCAGAGACCAAACTGGTCTACGACATCTTCGACACCAATGAAGCGCTGGAAGCCAAGCTGTTGACCGGAAACTCCGGCTACGACGTGGTGGTGCCTTCCAACGTGTTCCTGGCCAAGCAGATCGAAGCCGGTGTGTTCCAGCCTCTGGACCGCAGCAAACTACCGAACTGGAACCACCTCGATCCCAAGCTGATGAAGCTGATCGAAGCCAATGACCCGGGCAATAAATTCGCCGTGCCGTACATGTACGGCACCATCCTGATCGGCTTCAACCCGGACAAGGTCAAGGCCGCGCTGGGCGCCGATGCGCCGGTGGACAGCTGGGACCTGATCTTCAAGGAAGAGAACATCAGCAAGCTCAAGCAGTGCGGCGTCGCCCTGCTCGACTCGCCTTCGGAGATCCTGCCCCTGGCCCTGCAGCACCTTGGCCTGGACCCCAACAGCAAAAAGCCTGCGGACTACGACAAGGCGGAAGCGCTGCTGATGAAGATCCGTCCGCACATCACCTACTTCCACTCGTCCAAGTACATGGCCGACATCGCCAACGGTGACATCTGCGTCGCCGTCGGTTACTCCGGCAGTTTCTCCCAGGCCGCCAACCGCGCCAAGGAAGCCAAGAACGGCGTGGTCGTCGACATGCGCCTGCCCAAGGAAGGCGCGCCGATCTGGTTCGACATGCTCGCCATTCCCAAGGGCGCAAAGAACCCGCAGGACGCCTACACCTTCATCAACTACTTGCTGCAACCGCAGGTGATCGCACCGGTCAGTGACTTCGTGGGTTACCCGAACCCGAACAAGGACGCCACGGAACTGGTCGACCCGGCGATCCGCAACAACCCCAACCTGTACCCGACCGAAGCGGCAATGGGCACGCTCTACACCCTGCAACCGCTGCCGCGTGATGCCGAACGTGCACGTACGCGGGCCTGGACCAAGATCAAGTCAGGCACCTGAAACCTGTCAGGAAACCAAAGACCCGCACTCGCGGGTCTTTTTTTACCCGCGATATCTATGTACCGCCAGACCGGTGGTGCGGCTCGATACCGTTTCCAGATTCAGCGCCGGCAGGACTGCGGCGCCCCAGTCAGGAGACGACCATGCCCGAAACCATACCTCAGAATGCAGAAGATATACTGACCCAACTGGTCACCGGTCCCTCGATCAGAGAAGTCGCGGCAACGGCTTTAGCGCCCGCGCTCGGCACGTTGTACCCGGCGTTGAAGATCGACCCGACGCTCGCCACGGTCGTCACCCCGACGTGGATCATTACCGACGACAGTGTCGTGCCGGGTGAAAACCGTTATGAATCGCTCACCGATGTGCTGGTGCGAGTCGGCTTGTCGGGGTCGGTTGTAACGCTCATCGACGGTGAACACTTTTTAACCTTGCAACCCGGTGCCGAGCCACTGGTTCACATGCCGGTGAAAATCGATGCGATAGGCCGCCTGATCAATCGCCTCGCTTCACAGCTGTTCATCGCCTATCAGCAACAGCAACTGGATTACTGGAATCAGGAAACCAAACCCTCGACTCCGCGCTGGCATCAGCTTTCGCGCTCATTGCACAACCTCTGGAACAGCGTACCGCCCGCGGACTGGGACGCGGACCAGAAAGCTTTGGCCCGCAGCCTGTTCGATCACCCGGATCGGGTGACTCGACGGCCTCAGGACAAGTACTTGAGCAAGGCCTGCCTGATCGACATCGACCACCTGGAAAACGCTGTGAGCGTCCATCGACAGGTGCTGGACACCGCCGTTCTCGTGGGCACGGCGGGCAGTCGCAGCCTTGTATTGACGCACTCGATTTCAGAGGGGTTCAAGCGCTACGAGTCCCTTGAGGCGCTGGGTGAAACGCTAGCCGGCAGGGGGCAGAACCTGCAGTGGCGCCTGTATGAACCCGAAGGGAATTTTTTCCATCACCAGGCCTGCGCTCTGATCGCGCTTGAAACCGAGGCCATCGGTGCTTTACAGGCGTTCCAGCCCCTCTTCCCGGCCGGCCTTTCTGCACAAGTCAGCGCCGCCGCAAAGCATTTCACCGACTTTGAAACCTTGTCCTCGTCGCATTTCAACAAGGTCAGGGGCGTATTGCCACGCTGGCTGGACAAGGCCTCGACCGCCGATCTCAGCCGGTGCAGCCGACACCTGATGGACCTGGCACTGCTGCGCGAACAGGATGGCGGCAAAACCTTCGACGAGGGCATCGCCGCGCTACCGGAATTCGCCCTGCAAGCCCTGCGCGAACACATGATCAAGGATCATCCCGCGGCAGCAGGGCTGGCACTGAAGGACATCGAAATCAGCATCACCAGTGTCGTGGTGCTGGGCACCATCGTGCTGCCTGGCAAGACGCAGACGGTCACGCTGTCGCTCAGTGAACTGGCGCTGCAAAACCTGATCGCCGTCCCGTTGGGCAACAAGACCGTGCAATACACGAATGGTGACCCCGTGCCGACCTGGCTGAGCGCGGATTATCTGGAAAGGCTCGTGACCCAGGTCGACATTGGCGCGGTGTACCCGGCCCTGATCAAAAGCAAACTGCTGGACGATCCGCAGGAGAGCTTGCGCCGACAAGGCCTCTACACCCGGCACTTGCGCATCCAGCTGTCGTTGCAGGCGCTGCAGCACAAAATGCGCGGTGAAGCAGGCATCAACGAATGCGGCTATCAATACGTGGTGGCGGCCCTGCAGGAAAACGCAGCCGATCGCGTCGTCAACGGGCAACCGATAGTCATTCGACCGCTGGCTTTCGTGACTGGTGATCGCATGGACACCACCGCCGACGAAGTCGCCAACATGTTCGTGATCGGCCCCCGCCATCCCGATCAGGGCCCCTGCCTGCTGTATCGGCCACTGCTCACACCCTCGCTGATGCAATACCCGAGCGAATCCAATCTGCTGTACGCCATCAAGCATGACAAGGCACTGCGCCAATCAGTGCTGGCCTGGCTCCCTGACGATGTGCGCTTCAACTACTCCCAGTATGTGTTTACGGGTGACCTGCCATCGGTCTGGACACTGACCCAGTTGCTGGTCGATCCCACATCGGCACTGGGCAGGATGGGCACGGTGTCACTCGGTACCCGCGCACTGGATGACGATCCGTTGGCAACGCTGTTCAAGACCAACGCCAATGCCCTGATCAGCCTGGCGGACCGTCAATCGGTTTCCAATGCCCAAGCTCGCTGGGCAACGTTCAAGCAGGGTGCCTGGATGCTGTTCAACATCGCCCTGCCCTTCCTCGGACGCAATGTCGGCATCGCCGCCTGGATCTGGCAGATCATGGACGACTTGCAGCAAGTGAGCGAGGCCGTAGAGAGCGATGACAGCGATCGAGGCTGGACTGCCATGACCGATCTGCTATTGACGCTCGGCATGGTGCTCGCCCATCAGGCAGCCTCTCGCCATGGGCCGGTGAACCGCGCGCGCAAGCTACCAGGGCTTCCCCTCGAAACGCCAGAGATCCTGGCAGCGACAAAGCCTGTGGTGACGCGCCTGCCTGACCTTCAGCGCTTACCGCCTACCCACGAAGCAGCCCTGCATGCCGTCGCCGCACTCCCGGCCTCCTCCCTGGGCACTTTTCTCGATGAGCTGGCCATCGCCGAACCCAAGGGCATGAGCGTCGGCACCTCGGCCCCCGGCCCCCATCAATACCTCGGCTCGCATAATGGAAAATGGTATGCCCAGGTCGGCCAGCGATGGTTCGAAACCACGCTCAACGACAACGGTGACGTGCAAATCATTGACTCTCGCCAGTCCCCCACGCGCAACGGCCCGCTGTTGGTCAAGAATGAAAAAGGCCAGTGGTTCATCGATCTGCGCCTGAGGTTGAGGGGCGCAGGCAAGGCGCAACAGCGACTGGAACGGGAAAACGCCCAGCGCCATGCAGAACTGAAACGTCAGATGGCGGTGTTCGAGAGCCAGGCAGACCGTCGGGAGGCGGAACTGGACGAGGCGGAAAAAAATGCGCAGTCCGCCACCGCCACCGACACCCATCGCCGGGTATACCTTGAAACGCTCGACGCACGAATTGCATCGGTCATCGGCAATATCGAACAGATGAAAATCCTCAATGCGCGCGAGGCGATCAGCAACTACCGAGAGGCAATGATCAGCCGCCTAAAGCTCCAATTGTCACTGATAGACAAATGGTTCGTGCAGCAGCGTCCTGACTTCCAGGAACAACTGAGACGTTCCGAGGAATCGCTCGACAGCGATGCAGCTGCAAACACCCAGATTGCTCGTCAGACCTATCAACACTTGAGCGATCTGACCGAGGGTTACATCAACAAGATCGAGCTCGCGCAGTCAGTGTTCGAGCAACTGAACCTACTTGGAAAAGGGGGTGCCGAGGCGAGTCGAGAATTCAGGGTCATCCTGCCGTCGTTCGACTTGCAGGAGCTCAAGCTGTTCCAGATCACTTTGGCCCAGGAATTGTGCGTCGACGAAAGTAGCGCCGCGCCCATCCTGGATGTGCGACAGGCGCTGGACGCCGTGGTCGAAGACGCTGCCCTCTCCATCCAGTCTTCGCTTGATCTGGCCGCCGAGGATGACATCCTGCGCTTGCCCGAGCGAATCGACGGCCTGAGCGATGTGCTTGAGCAACTGACCACCGTCAACCAGCGCATCGTCGATCTGTCGGCCGAGTTCCCCGGGCAGTTGCTGCAACCACCACTGGACCTGATGCGCCAGCGTATAGAAGCGTTCCAGCAACGCACCGAAACGCACTTGGCGAGCCTGCTGCTGGAACGCCAGAGCCTGGCGCCGCAACCCGGGCCTTCCCGGCCATCGACCGCTCCCAACAAGCGCATCGTCAAGACCCGCTTCCGGGGCACGGTGGTTGGCCAGTTGCGCAGCGATCCGCAAATGAAAGGATCCGCGTTCCTTGACGTGACATCCGCGCTGAGCGGCAAAATCACGACCTTTCATGAAAAGTCCCCGGGCGTCTGGGTTGAAAGGGTGAAACCGACCACGGCTTCATCCACCCCAAACACCCCCACGCTGGCCAACAGCATTGTCCAGGGGCAAACATTGCTGGACGGGGTGGAGGCGTTCATCCGGCGCACAGAGACCCATTCAAAAGGGCTGCGAAGAATCCCCGTGGAAATAGAGGAAATGTTCCACCAGCAGGCCCATCGACTCAATGAAGCGGCGAATGTGATCGAAGAAGCGCTGACATCCAGCAATTCGACTGACGGCGGCCCGGGCTCCGCCGTAACCGTGGCCAAGCAACTCAACGACGAGGCCACCAGGCTCTACGGCAAAGGGCATCAGGTACGGGTCAGCATGACCAAGCTGCAACCCCCAACGGCGGGCCGCGTCCAGTGGCTGCATGAGCAAGGCGAGGTCAACATCGTCAAATCGCCGGGCCGACGCCTGCTCAAGAGCCGCAAGAAAGATTACCTCGATGAGTATGAGATCCGTGACGCCAGCGACCAGAGCGTCCTGTGGTACGCGCACTTCCACTACGGCGACGCCGCGGCGCCGGTGCAGCACTTCACGGCTGCGCACCTGAAGACTGCTGAACAAAGGCACCTGGGCGGCGCGCGCGAGGCGCGTGGTTCGAATGACAATCTCCGAGCGATTTCGATCTATCGCAGCGAGATCAGCCCTCAACTGGCCAAAGCGCTGTTCTTCGCCAGGAAGACCGCGACAGTGCCTCCATCATGAGTCGTCTCAGGTTGACGGACAGGCTCAGGGCGTGAGGTGGAAAGAAAAGCTAAGGCGAGGCGGCCTGGCAGCCTCGCCATGGGTTTAGATCGTGGCCGGGGGTCTTTTTTCCCCCCCACGATAACTATCTACCACCCTCGGGTGTCGACGCCCTATTACCTTCGGCGCAACAAGAGGCTTTCCCCGCCTCGCCCTTGCCCCCAAGGTATCCGCCATGAGCAATAACACTTCACTACCGCAAAATGACTCGACGCCCCTGGTACACACGAGTGATCTGATCAGCCAGACCAGTCATGGCCCGACTCTCGATCAAGTGGCTTCACAGCTACTGCGCCGGGCCTTGAAAGAACTTTATCCGCAACTGGAAATCGACCCGGACGCCGCCGTCGTCGCCTCCCCCCAGTGGCGGGTGGTGGACGACAGCGTAGAGGCGGGGCCGACCCTTTTCGAATCGCTGACCCACGCACTGGTGCGACAGGGCCTGCAGGGTACAAAAGCCAATTTCCTCGAAGGGGAACACTATCTTACCCTCGAGCCGGACAGTAAAAGCCCGGTTCACCTAGCCGTCAGCATCGAAGAGATTGCAAAGCTGCTCAACGAGTCGGCGTCGATGCTGTTCGTGGCGTTGCAAGGCAGCCAACTCGATTTCTGGAATGCCAGGGGGCACAGGATTGCTCGGTGGCAGGAACTCTCCGACACGTTGCGCCAGGCGCTGAATGTGCAGAAGGTCAAGGGTTGGGACGGCGATGAATGTGCGATGGCGCGAGAGGTCTTCAATGACCCGGACAACACTACCCGGAAAAATACCGATAGCGGGTTTTCCGTCATTCAGGCGTGCCTGATCGATATCGATACGGTCGAGGATGACGCCACGCACCATCTGTTGATCGGTGGCGCCCTGGTACTCAAGGCCACGTACAACAATCGCCCATTGCTGGTGATGTACACCATCGAGCGTGCCTATGAGTCGTTCAGTTCAATGACGCAGCTGGGGGATTCGCTTCCCGCGCGCCTGCAGGAGCAGTTGAAAGGCCGCACCCTGACCTGGCGACTCTACGAACCCCAAGGCAACATTTTCGACCACATGGCCTGGGCGCTGGTGTCGTCACAACTGGACGCCATCCACTCGTTGAATTCCATCGAGGCGCGGCTGAACAATGACGTAGAACCCGAGACCGGGCTCGATCCCGCCGAAAAAGCGCGATTCCTGCAACTGGACGCGGCGATTCCTGATTGGCTGCACAACGCATCGCCCCAGCATATTTCGGACTACAGCCGCTACATCAATGGCCTGGGCATGCTGTATCGCCAACCGCAGGGCAAACTCGCCCGAGCCGAGGTTCCCTCCATCACCGATTATGCGCAACGCCTGATGCGCGAAGCGATCATTGCCGATCCGCTGGCCGTTGGCGCGACGCACCTGGCGCTGGACGATCTGCGAATCAAGATCACCAACAGCTTTACCGCTGATAACCTCACGCTCCCCAACCCGCTCGACCAGCGCATTGAAACACTGGCCGAATACGCCATGGAAAATGAAGCGCCCTTCATGGCATCGGTCTTTTTCAAGAGTGGCGCAGCGGTACCGGGCTGGTTGACACCTCAATGGCTCACCCTTATGGCGGCGCGTGTTGATGTCGGCAAGGCGTATCCCTTGCTGATCAAACTCAGGCTTCAGGAAAATCCGCTCAGTTCGCAACGCCAGGAAGATTTCTATCGCAACCAACTGCGATGGTTGTTGCCGCTTCAGGCACTTGAAGCCAGGTACCAGGCGCAAACCGGTGTTGATGAACAGGGTTACCGATACATCTGCGAGCTGCTGGACCCGGACCTTACGAACAAAACGGTCGCCCTCTACCCGCTCACCATGACACCGCAGCATCGCCTGATCAGCACCAGCGACACCGTCGAAAACATGTTCATCATCGGCCCTCGCGCAACACAAGGCGGTCCTTGCCTGCTTTATCGCCCGATGCTCGATGAACCTCTGCTGCAATTCCCCTCCAGGCAAAACCTGTTGTACGCGATGCACCAGGCCGGTGATCTGAGGGATTCGGTACTGGCCTGGTTGCCCGACAAAGCCCTGAGTTTTGAGTACGCCCAGTATGTCTTCCCCACGGGGTTACCCTCCCCGTGGCTGGTCGCCGAACAGGTGGTCAATCCACTGCAGCGGGCGGACCGGTTCGGGCGCGTGGTGCTGGAGAGCGACGAGATCACCGGTGACGTTCTATCGGTACTGTTCAAGAGTAACGCGCAGGCACTGGTCGACCTCGCTGACCGGCAGGCGCAATCCAATGCCGAATATCGTTGGCGCGTGTTGAATGACAGCGCCTGGGCGCTGTTGAACGTCGCCTCGAATTTCCTCAGCGGTGCCGTGGGTGCGGCGGTCTGGGTCTGGCAGGCCATCGATCAGATTCAACAGGCACTCGATGCCAGGGATCGGGGTGACGAATTCATCGAATGGACCTCCGTGGCGGACGTGCTGTTGGCGCTTGGAATGATCCTCAGCCATCACGCGGCGATGGCACGCAAGAGGCCGTCGAGCACGCCAGGCATCGAACGGCTGCCCTTGGACCGAGCCTCCAGACCCGATGTCAGGCCCGTCACCGCCACTTTCAATCCCGTGGCGCTGGCGCCGGAACATGCGCCGAGCCATTACGCCTCGCTGGACGTCGCCGGTTCGGTGCCCCGGCGCACACCGACAGCGCTGGGTGCCTATCTGGACACATTCAAAGTCGTCGCCCCCGACCTCTCCAGCGAGCAAGTGACCACGGTCAGGCCGGCGCCGCCTCATATCTACCAGCATGACAACAGGAATTACGCCCAGGTCGGTGAGCGGTGGTTCTACGTCAACGTGAGTGGCGAACAACAGATCCAAATTGTCCATCCGGATGCACCCGCCCGAACCGGACCGCTGCTGCTGGACAGCGGCAAAGGCCAATGGGTGCTCGATCTTCGCCTGCGCTTGCGAGGGGGCGGTGGGAATGCCCTCAGCCGCCTCCAGGCAACCGTTGATTTCGAGCGCCTGGACAAGGCCCTAAAGGCCTTCAAGCACCTGGAACCTGTGAAGGAAGCCGAACTGAAAAAGCGGTATGCCGATGCACAGCAGGCCAGCGCCCAGGACTACGATCGACTGATGGCGGTGTACGTGGAAAAACTGGACACTGCGATCGACGAGTATCGCCAGGCACTGGGACAATTGCGCCAATGGCGTGAACTCGGCGGATCGGAAAACTACCAGCAAGAGTTGCTGCGCATGAGCGGCGCGCTACAGAAAAATCTGTCCTTATGGCTTGTCATCAAACGAGTCGCCTATGGCAAGGCTATCAGTGTCATGACCGATCCCGGGCATGCCGAACCGGTGCCCAGACAGACCTACGTCGAACAGATCCAGCTGGCCACCGACATCGGCCAGGAAATGGAACAAAAGCTGACGCTGTGGAGTTCGACCCTCGAGGGTATGCGCGCCGCGGGAAAAGCGGGTGTTGAAAGTGCGCGGCTATGCAGCAAGGTGGCCCCTTCCTTCTCAGCACTGGATCTGAAGGCCAACGAGATCGGCATGGCGCAGGAGCTGTGCCTGCAGGAACAGGCCAGTCCCCTGATGCAACAGGCGCGTGTCGCGGTAGGCAGATTGGTCGTGAGTGCCGCCAAGGCCGCGATCAAAGTTATCGAACTCACGAAAGCCGGCGAAGCCCCTGCCCGTCTGGAGGGGCGTATCGAAGAACTGAGCAGGCTCATGGAGGTTTTTGCCGACGCCGAACAGCGAATCCGGGAGTTGCCCGACGTTTATCCCGGGTTGGTCAAGCCGCCCCGGCTCAATCACCTGCGCACGCTCATCGATGAATTCGCACAACTGGCACACAATCGCCTCCAGGCCCTGCTCCCGGAACCCGAACCCCTTGCGCGGCCGGGGCCGGTAGATCGCGAACATCCTGGCCCCTCACGGCCAGCGATAAAAGTGCGCAGGACCCGGCCACGGGACCCCGTCAGAAACCAGGCGCAAAGCTCGAGCGAGGAACCGCTGCAGCCCCTCACACCGGCCATTTATCAGCAACCCGCCACGGCGCTGGGTGACCTGGACATCATCGAGGCCGGCACCGAACTCAACCTTGATGCTGAAAAGTTCATGGAGCGCACTCGCAAGGATGCTTTCCTGCCCAGGCGCATTCCGGCCGACATACAGGACCTGTTCGATCAACAGGCTCTGAAGCTGGAACAGAGTGCCAACAGCGTTGATCAGGCCCTGGCCAACATCAGCAAAGCCAAGGGCACCCCGCCTCCCGCCGCCAACCTGGGCCTGGAACTGCGAGAGGCGGCCCGCCGTCTTCGCCAGGAAGGCATCAAGGTACGAGCGAGCCTCTACGGTCGGCGTAAACCGACCCAAAGCATTTTCAAATGGATGCATGAAAACGGCCAAATCGACATCAGCCGCGACCCCCGAGGGCGAATCCGGACCCGGGGCCTGGGCGACTTTTTCCAGGAATACCGGATTGTCGACAAGACCCGCAACCAGCCGCTGTGGGTTGCGCACTTTCACTACGAAACCTTGAAAAGCCCGGCGAACATGCCGACGGCGGCCCATTTGAAAGTGTCGGAGGACTATCTGAAAACGCTGACACCCGAATTGCAGAAGGACTTGAGTACCCTGGAGCCCGTCGATGGCGTGTTCAGAAAAATTGAAGAGCCGCTGCTGCGCAAATTGTTCCTCGACCTGGAGCCTGAAACGGTGACAACGGCAACTTGATGGCTCAGCGACGCCAGACCTTTTCCAGACGCCCCAGTGCTGCGCTGATTGCCGCCTCGGGCACCGCTGCAAAACCCAGGACCAGCCCGGCGCGCAAGTCCGGCGGTGTCGACGAGTCAGGCAACCAGTAGCTGCTCAGGGCGTTGATCTCGATATCGACACTGTAAGCCTGCTCCACCAGTTCGCGCTCACGTGCCTGCGAGTCGACCGCCACCGTCAGATGCAGCCCTGCCACGACACTCGGCAGGTTGCCGACGCCGGGGATGTCCCGAGGCCAACCGGCGAGCAACGTGTTACGCCTACTGAGCGCCGCTCGCCGCATGCGGCGGATGTGCCGCTGAAAATGGCCGGCGGCCATGAACTCCGCCATGACCGCCTGGGTGCTCACTTCGGAATGCCGAACGTCCACCGCGCGCCGTTGCGAGAAGGCCTGGACCAGGCCGGGTGGCAGCACCAGATATCCCAGTCTCAGTGCCGGGAAGGCGACTTTGCCGAACGTGCCGACGTACAACACCCGCCCCTGGCGGTCGAGGGCGGCCAACGGTGCCAGGGGTGCGCCGCTGTAGCGGTACTCGCCATCGTAGTCGTCCTCGACGATCCAGCCCTGGTTGCGTTCGGCCCAGGCCAGCAACTCAAGGCGCCGTGCCAGGCTCATCACCACCCCGGTGGGGTACTGGTGCGACGGCGTGACATAGGCCAGCCGGCAGTCGCTGAGCCCGGCCAGTTCGGCACAGTCGATACCCTCGCTGTCCACCGCCACGCCATGCAAATGCGCACCGGCCACGGCGAAGGCATGCCCCGCCGCCCGATACCCCGGATTTTCAATCGCCACGCCATCGCCCGGCTCCACCAGCAGCTGTGCACAGAGGCTGATGCCTTGCTGCGCGCCACTGGTGATCACTATTTGCTCGGCCGTGCACTGCATGCCGCGAGAACTGCGCAAATACGCGGCAATCAGCCCGCGCAGACGCTCGTCGCCCGCCGGATCGCCGTAGCACAGTTGCTGCAAATCCGGTTTACGCCAGAACGCCGCATTCAGCTTGGCCCATACCTCGAAAGGAAACAGATCGAACGCCGGTACCCCCACCCGGAATGCCCGAGGCGGCCCACTGGGCGGGAGGGCCAGATGGTTGTTTTCAACGCGTCCGAGCGCTGCACTGCGAGTCGCCTTGGCGAATGGAACCACAGGCAGCTCCAGCCCGTTCGTGGATAAGGCGGCCGGTCCTTTTTTTTTGCCCGGTGTTTTTGCCGGGAGCGCGGTCTGCGGTAGTTGCGCGACATAGGTTCCGTCACCCACCCGCCCCTCGATATACCCTTCGGCAAAGAGCTGGTCGTAAGCGCGTACCACGCTGTTGCGGGAAATCCCCAAGGCCGCCGCCAGATCACGGCTGGCCGGCAACCGCGTGCCACTGGCCAGTCGCCCATCGAGCACACGCAGGCGCAAGGCCTGGTAAAGCTGACGGCTCAGGCCCTGACGGCGATCGAGTTCGATACCTGCCGGGTTGAACGACAAGGAAAGCGGCGCATCCGTCATGACAATGGACCTATGAAATTCGTCATTAATGGCTCTTACAACAGACCATTAGACTGCCTAGGATGCAGGCATTCGCCGAGGAGTTTTTCCATGTACACCCCCAGCGGTTTTGCCATCAAAGATCTGGATGAATTGCACCGGCAGATGCTAGACACCCGCCTGGCCATGCTCGTCACCCACGGCGAGCAAGGCCTGCAAGCCAGCCATCTGCCACTGCTGTTGCGCCCGGAGCAAGGTCCCAATGGCACCCTCTACGGCCACTTCGCCAAGGCCAACCCACAGTGGAAAGCACTGCAGGAAGGCGCCGAGGCCCTGGTGATCTTTGCCGGCGCCGACGCTTACGTCAGCCCCGGTTTTTATCCGAGCAAAGCCGAACACGGCAAAGTCGTGCCAACCTGGAACTACGTCGCGGTGCATGCCTACGGCACGGCTGAGGTGTTCACGGACGCCGAGCGCCTGCTCGAGCTGGTCAGCGCCCTGACCGATCGTCACGAGACCGGTCGCGCCCAACCCTGGACCGTTGCCGATGCCCCCACCGACTACATCGACGGCATGCTCAAGGCCATCGTCGGGTTTGCCCTCCCGATCCAGCGCCTGGAAGGCAAGCGCAAGCTCAGCCAGAACCGCAGTGCCGCAGACATCGCCGGCGTGCGCGAGGGGCTCGCCGCCAGCCCCGATGCGCATGCTCAGGCCCTCGCCCACTTGATGCGTTAAGGAACTTCACATGAGTCAGATCGACATTCACCAGGTCAGCGCCGACGATCACGCGGCGTGGCTGCCCTTGTGGCACGCTTACCTGCGTTTCTACAACACCGAACTGCCTGAGGCTGTCACCCAAAGCACCTGGCAACGCCTGCTCGATACCAACGAACCGACTCATTCGGCGTTGGCGTGGATCGATGGCAAGGCAGTCGGCATGGTGAACTTCATCTACCATCGATCGAACTGGAGCATCGAAAACGCCTGCTACCTGCAAGACTTGCTGGTGACGCCCGAAACCCGCGGCACCGGCGTTGGCCGCAAGCTGATCGAATACGTCTACGCCACTGCCAAGGCGCACGGTTGCTGCAAAGTGCATTGGCTGACCCACGAAACCAACGCCACCGCGATCCAGCTCTACGAGCGCATCGCCGAGCGTCCGGGTTTCATCCAGTTTCGCAAAGCCTTATAACGTTAAGGAGAACAGCATGTTGACTTCACTCGCCGACTGGAAAGGCGTCCCGGCCCCGACGGTCCAATTGATCGAAGGGCGTTTCATTCGCCTGGAAAAACTCGACCCGGCGCGCCATGGCGACGACCTGTTCAAGGCCCTGCAAGGCCCCGGCGCCGATCCGAAGCTGTGGGACTACCTGCCTTACGGTCCCTTCCCTGAACGCAGCGCATTCAACGATTGGCTGAATAATCATGCAGCCCACAGCGACCCGTATTTTTTCAGCGTGGTCGACCGTGCCAGCGGCGAGGTGCAAGGCATCCTAAGCCTGATGTCGATCGTCCCTTCCCAGGGCCGTATCGAGATCGGCCACGTAACCTTCGGCGCGCCGATGCAGCGCTCACCGAAAAGCACGGAAGCGGTTTATCTGCTGGCCAGGGAATCCTTTGCCCTGGGTTATCGACGCCTTGAATGGAAATGCAACAACGCCAACGCCCGCTCCAGGTACGCGGCCGAGCGCCTGGGGTTCAGTTTCGAAGGGGTGTTCCGCCAGCACATGGTGGTCAAGGGGCAGAACCGCGACACCGCCTGGTATTCGATCATCGATTCGGAGTGGCCGGCGATTGGCGCAGGGTTCGAACGCTGGTTGAGTGATGAGAACCAGACGGATTCGGGGCAGGTGAAAAGCCTGGTGGAGTGCCGGGGATAAGACAGCGGTGAGGGAGTGGAAGCTCCCTTGCCACGGTTTCAGCCCCCCTTCAACTCCCCGAAAACCGATCCCGACTGTTGGTCAGGTGCAGCACCATCGCTGCTCGAGCCGCATCGGGATCTTGTCGCTTGATCGCGTTGAAAATCGCTTCATGCTCCAGATTCGCCAGCTGCCCCAATTGCGAAAAATCGGCGCCTCCACGCTCGTCGGCCTTCACCTGGGTACGAGGAATCATGGCATTGCCCAGGTGCTGCATGATTTCCGTGAAAAACGTATTGCCGGTCGCCTCGGCAATGATCTGGTGAAAGCGCTTGTCTTGCTCGACGCAACTATCGTTGTTCGCCAGCGAAGCCTGGTAATCACTCAAGGCCTGGCGCATGCGCGCGAGCTGATCGTCGGTTCGGCGCACAGCGGCCAAAGCAACCGCCTGCACCTCCAGGCCCAATCTCAGCTCCAGCATGCTGCGAACACTGGCAACGGTATCCACGTGCAGGCGCAGCCCTGGCTGGGAGGGTTGCTCCAGCACGAATGTGCCGATTCCGTGTCGTGTCTCGACTAGCCCCGAAGCTTGCAGCTTGGAGATAGCCTCCCGGACAACAGTGCGGCTCACGCCATGTTCGAGAACGATGGTGGATTCCGAAGGCAGCTTTTCGCCTGGCTTCAATTGGCCGAGCAAAATGCGCTGGGTCAGTGCTTCGACCACGCCTTGAGCCAGATTATTGGGGCGTCTGCGGACAGGGGTTCCGCTTTCAATTTGCATAGGTTCGAGTCCACGGAATTTTGCTTCACAGAGCTTAACACCCACCGGAGATTCACTGGCGAAATGCGAATGTACCCCCCCCCTTAAGCCATCATAAAAGGCCCATACTTGTATGACAACACACCTATACGGTCCTGTTTAACTCGGGATACCTTCTAGCTCAATGATAGTTCGACCCTATCAGGCTCGGCACGATTTAGCCGTTAAACGCCAACGATCACTGCCTATAATAACCAAAAAAGTCATTTTCTCACGTCGTTATGCACACAAAACACCATTCTCCGCATTGCAGCGCCAAACAACCACTTGTATGATGTCTATCAACTTAACCCGCTCCAGACATCTAAACAAAAACCATCGATGCAGGCGAATCCCATGAATCCTCAAGTACTCAAGTCCCTCCTCTCGCAAGACCTCCCTGCCTTTTCCTTTGACCGACCCCGACGCGCCCCTGATCAAGGCGCTCGGTGCCTGGTAACTCGACAGCAATAACCGGCGGCCAGGCCGCCGCTATCACGCTCAAACCCGCATAAAAATAATCAGTGGGAGATTTGAATTGTGAACAATTCAAGCAACGCATCTGTCGTTCCAGAAAATGATTCGGTTCTCGCGCGCGCCGTGGGCAAAGTGAAGAGACATGTGCTCCCGCTTTTCGTGATCATGTTCATCCTCAACTACATCGACCGGGTCAACATCGGCTTCGTGCGCACGCACATGGAACATGACCTGGGCATTGGCGCTGCCGCCTACGGACTGGGCGCAGGCCTCTTTTTCATTGGCTACGCACTGTTCGAAGTGCCCTCCAACATGCTGCTGCAAAAGGTCGGCGCCCGCATCTGGCTGACCCGCATCATGTTCACCTGGGGCATCGTCGCCACGCTGATGGCGTTCATCCAGAACGAAACCCATTTCTACATCCTGCGCTTCCTGTTGGGCGTGGCCGAAGCAGGCTTCTTCCCTGGCGTGATCTACTACTTCACTCGCTGGCTGCCAGGCGTCGAGCGCGGTAAAGCCATCGCCATTTTCCTCAGCGGCTCAGCCGTTGCCTCACTGATTTCCGGTCCGCTGTCGGGTGCCCTGTTGCAAATCGAAGGCTTTGGCTTTCACGGCTGGCAATGGATGTTCGCCATAGAAGGCCTGGCCTCGGTGTTCCTGGGCTTCTTCGTCTGGTTCTGGCTTGACTCCAAACCCCACGACGCCAAGTGGATGACGCGCCAGGAGCAGGATGCGCTGGTCGGCGCCATCGATCAGGAGCAACGCGAACGTGAAGCCCTGACCAGCGTGAAACCGACCATTGGCAAACTCCTGAAAGATCGACAGATCCTGCTGTTCTGCGCCTTGTACTTCTGCATCCAGCTGACGATCTATGCCGCGACTTTCTGGCTACCCAGCATCATCAAGAAGATGGGTGACCTGAGTGACGTGCAGGTAGGTTTTTTCAACTCGATTCCCTGGCTGATCTCGATCATCGCCATGTACTCCTTTGCGGCGCTGTCGGGCAAGTTCAAATTCCAGCAAGCCTGGGTCGCAACTGCCTTGTTGATTGCAGCTGCCGGCATGTTCCTGTCCACCACCGGCGGGCCGATCTTCGCCTTTGTCGCCATCTGCTTCGCTGCCATCGGCTTCAAGTCCGCGTCCTCATTGTTCTGGCCAATTCCCCAGGGCTACCTGGATGCCCGTATCGCCGCCGCGGTTATCGCGCTGATCAACTCGATCGGCAATCTGGGCGGTTTCGTGGCACCCACGACCTTCGGTTTCCTGGAACAGACCACCGGCTCGATTCAAGGCGGCCTTTACGGCTTGGCCGGCACCTCGGTTCTTGCCGCGATACTGGTGTTTTTTGCCAGGACCTCACCCAAGCCATCACCCGTGCTGACACCACCGAACGCTGCTCCAACGCATGCGACAGTCAAAGCGCACTGACTCCATTGTTCGTTGAACGACCAAACTCGTAGGAACTTGCCATGAACGCTGAACATTCTGCCAACGCCACCCAGTCGCCTGTCGTCACCCATTTTCAAGTCGTACCCGTCGCGGGCCACGACAGCATGCTGCTGAACCTGAGCGGCGCCCACGGTCCGTTCTTTACTCGCAACATTGTCATTCTCAAGGACAGCTTTGGTAATACCGGCGTGGGCGAAGTACCAGGTGGGGAACGCATCCGTGAGACCCTCGAAGACGCTCGTAGCCTGGTGATCGGCCAGCCCATCGGCCAATACCAACGCATCCTCAATCAGATGCGCACCACCTTTGCTTCCCGTGATGCGGCCGGTCGCGGCCTGCAAACCTTCGACCTGCGGATCACCATTCACGCAGTGACCGCCATGGAAGCCGCCCTGCTCGATTTGCTGGGCCAATTCCTCGAGGTGCCGGTGGCTGCATTGCTCGGCGAAGGGCAGCAACGCGATGCGGTGAAGATGCTCGGCTACCTGTTCTACATCGGCGACCGCCATGTCACGGACCTGGCTTACCGTAACGAAGCCGACGCAGAAGACGACTGGTTCCGGATTCGTCATGAGAAAGCCATGACCGCCGAAGCCGTGGTGCGCCTGGCAGAAGCAGCCAGCGCAAAATATGGCTTCAACGATTTCAAGCTCAAGGGCGGTGTGTTGAGCGGCGATGAAGAAATCGAAGCAGTCACCGCGCTGGCTGAACGCTTTCCTGACGCACGAATCACCCTTGACCCCAATGGTGCATGGTCGCTTAAAGAAGCCATTCGTTTGTGCCGCGATCAGCATCACGTCCTCGCCTACGCCGAAGACCCGTGCGGTGCAGAAAACGGCTACTCGGGCCGCGAGGTCATGGCCGAATTCCGCCGGGCCACGGGACTGAAGACCGCCACCAACATGATCGCGACCGACTGGCGCGAAATGGGCCACGCCATTCAGTTGCAATCGGTCGACATCCCGCTTGCCGACCCGCACTTCTGGACGATGCAAGGCTCAGTGCGAGTTGCCCAGATGTGCCACGAATGGGGCCTGACCTGGGGCTCGCATTCCAACAATCACTTCGATATCTCCCTGGCCATGTTCACCCAGGTAGCAGCCGCCGCACCGGGGGAAATCACCGCGATCGACACGCACTGGATCTGGCAGGACGGCCAGCGCCTGACCCGGGAACCGCTGAAAATCGAAGCCGGCTACGTCAAGGTTCCGACCCGGCATGGCCTGGGCGTAGAGATCGACATGGACGCGGTGGCCAAGGCCCACGAGCTCTACAAAAGCATGGGGCTCGGCGCGCGGGATGACAGCGTCGCGATGCAGTTCCTGATTCCGGGCTGGCGCTTCAACAACAAGCAACCTTGCCTGGTGCGCTGATCGACAGGTCCACAGCCAGGTGCCCTAACCCTGGGTTGCACCCTGGCGTCGCTTGCGGAACTCGGCGACCTTATGCCGGTTTCCGCACAGCGCCATGCTGCACCAGCGTCGTTTGTGCGCCTTGGTGCGGTCATAGAACATCAATGAACATTCCGCGTTTTCGCATTTGCGCACCAGATTGAAATCGCCTTCAGCCAACAACTCGGCAGCGGCGTAAGCCAGCCGGCTCAGGCATTGGCTGGCGGCATCGCCCTGACGGAAGCGATCCAGTACCGGCGCGCCGCCCTCCTCCCACACCAGTTGCGGCACCGCCGCCAACAGAAAGGCATTCAACGCTGCCGGATCCGCCGGGCGATTTTCCCGGCGGGCGGCGAGCAGGCCCTCGACGCTGTCGCGTAGCGTGCGCAATCGCGCAAGCAAATGCCCGTCGTCGCCCTCCACGTCTATCGCCGGACCGAAACCAATCTGCTGCAGCCACGCCGCCGCCTCGGCATCGGTGCCGAGCAGGTCTTGCCGCTGGCCGTCGACCATCATGCGGGTGTTCAGCAGGTCCAGTGCCGGGTGATCGGCCAGTAGCAACGGCGCAGGCAGTTCAAGGGGAGGAACGTCGTCAGTCATGGAAATCTCCGGGGAATAACCAGACAGATTGTAACCCATAAAAATAGTTTGACCAGTTACATAATCCATGCAGAATAGATTTGAGTAACCCGTAAAACACTTTTATACAGTTACAGGATCAAAGAACAATGACCACTCCCCGACACACCAACGTTGCCTACAAATTCGTCGAAGCCGACGGCGTCAAGGTGTTCTATCGCGAAGCCGGTGCTGTCGACGCGCCGGTACTGTTGCTGCTGCACGGTTTTCCCAGCTCGTCGCACCAGTTCCGCGAGTTGATACCGCTGCTGGCGGACAAATACCGCCTCATCGCGCCGGACCTGCCCGGATTCGGCTTCACAGAAGTAGCGGCTGAACGTCACTACGTCTACACCTTCGATGCCCTCGGCGAGACGCTGCGCCATTTTGTCGATGTACTGGAACTCAAGCGTTATGCGATGTATGTCTTCGACTACGGCGCCCCCGCTGGCTTGCGCCTGGCGCTGGCTTACCCGGATCGGGTGAGCGCGATTGTTTCGCAAAACGGCAATGCGTATCTCGAAGGTCTGGGGGATGCGTGGGCGCCGATCCGCCAGTACTGGGCCGACCCGTCGCCCGCCAACCGCCAGGTGATCAAGGATGCCATCCTGCATCTGGAAGGCACGCGCTGGCAGTATGTGGAGGGCGTGAGTCATCCCGAGGTGATCGCACCCGAGGCGTACCATCTGGACGCGCTGCTGCTGGAGCGGCCCGGCAACAAGGACATCCAGCTCGACCTGTTCCTTGACTATCAGAACAACCTCGAGTTGTATCCGGCGTTCCAACAGTTCTTTCGCGACACCCAGGTGCCAACGCTGGCGATCTGGGGCAAAGGCGACCCCTTCTTCATTCCACCGGGCGCCGAGGCCTATCAGCGCGATAACCCCAATGCGGTGGTCGAGTTGCTCGATACCGGCCACTTCGCCCTGGAGACCCACGTCGAGCATATTGCCCGACGCATCGTCGAAGTCGTGGGCAACGACATCAACTCAAACGTCGCGTAGTCAGGGCCCGGCAACCGGGCCCTGATGCTCAGGCCTGTCCCAACGCGCCATCGAACGCTGGCGTCAGCCCCGACGACGCCAGCTTTTGCACAAAGGCACCCATTCGCTGCTGCTTGTAGGCCTCCACGTCCAGCTCACGGTAATCGTAGAAACCCTGGCCGTCGCGCAGGCCGTTGCGGCCGTTGTGCATGTTGTCGGCAATCACCTGTGGCGATTCGAAGCGCGGCGCCAGCGCGCCACTGAGGTAACGCGAGGCGTAGTAGAGAATGTCGCCGCCACCCCAGTCGATGAACTCGAGCAGTCCCAGTACCGAGAAGCGCAAGCCGAAGCCAATGCGAACGGCGGTGTCGATATCCTCTGCGCTGGCCACGCCCTCTTCCACCATCCGTGCGGCTTCGTTCATCGCCAGTGCCTGGATGCGCGGCACGATATAGCCCGCCACCGGATTGCACACCACCGGCACCTTGCCGATGCGCTTGAGCAGTTGCATCAGTCGCTCGACCACCTGGGGGCAGGTTGCGGCGCTGCGGCTGACTTCCACCAGCGGCATCAGGTGCGCTGGATTGAGCCAGTGCGCGTTGACGAAGCGCGCTGGCGTGCTGACCATTTCACTCAACTCGGTGACCAGGAACGTCGAGGTAGTGGACGCGATGATCGCCGACGCCGGGACATGTTCGCTGACCCAGGCGAACGTCTGTTGCTTGACCTCGATGACTTCCGGCACGGCTTCGAACACCAACTCGCATTGGCGCAATGCCTCGCAGGCCCGATCCCGGGTTTGCAGGGTCAAGCGCGATAGCGCGATGTCCGCCTGTTCCGGCTGGAGCACGCCGAGGCGAACCAGCATCTGCAGTTCGCCGCGGATGTTATTGCGCACGCGCTCGAAGTAGTCGTCGCGCTCATCCTCGGCGCGCGCCTTGATGTCGATAAGGGTGACCGGCAAGCCCGCATGGATGAAGGCCAGGGCAATGCCCTCGCCCATCCGGCCGGCGCCCACCACGCTGACTTGAGGCCATTCAATGCTCATGATTGAAAGCCCTTGGTCAGCAGTTCAGTCATCCGTGCGCGGTCGAGCCCGGCCAGACCGAGGTTTTCCAGGGTGCGGCCTTCAGCGTAGAGATCACGTTCGGCAACGACCGAAGCGATGCTCAGCAGGCCCTGGGCAACCGGGGTCGGCACACCGGCCCAACGGCCGACGGACACCAGGAAGGACAGGCCCAGGCGGGTGTCTTCGAGCATGTAGCGATGGGCCTGCAGGTCGATGTCTTCGCGCCAGTCGCCGCTGTCGGTCAGCTTGCCATGGGCACCGCGACCGTACATCCATTCCTCGCCTTCACTGGTGTTGTAGTGGTCGGCCAGGGGAAAGTGCGGTGCACCGTAGGTCAGTGCTTCACGCACGGCCATGCGCTCGGCGTCCAGCTGGTTGGTCACGCGACGAATCGACGGTTGGGTGCCTTCGTTGTGAATGTCCCAGGCCTCGAAATGCTCCAGGGGACCTGCGTTCATCATGATCAGCGGTGGGTGGATGATGGGGCCTGCGTTCATCAACGCACCGCTCAGGGCGTCTTCGATCGGTTCGACGCTCGGGTAGGCCTCGCGCAATACCCTGAAGGCGTGCTCGGACAGGTTGCTGGGGAACACGCCGGTCGGCAGGCGGGTCGCGTAGCAGCTGATCACCAGGTCGCTGGCGCCATGCTTGCGCACCAGGTACGGCAGTGTGCCGGTTTCGGCGAAGGCGACTTTGCTGTGGTTACCGGCATCGGCCATCGCCTTGGCGAACACGTAGCTACCGAAAGTGCCCGGTGGCAGGAACACCACCTGGCCGTCGCGCAGGTGCGGCGCCACGTGCCGGGCCAGGTCTTCGTGGGAGGTCGACGGCAAAGGGATGATCACCAGTTGCGCGTCGCCCAGGGCTTCGGCCAGGTCGTCGGTGAACGACAGTTTGTCGCCCGGTTTGCCGACGGACAGCTGACGGGGGCCTCGATAGTCCTTGATGGTCAGGCTGCCGATGGCCAGCAACTCTTTGAGCGCTGCCGAATCGCGCCGCCACAAGCGAACCTGATGGCCCTTTTCAGCCATCTCGACAGCAGCGGCGTAGCAGCCATGTCCCCCACCCAGCACGGTAATATTCATCGAGTTGCTCCTCTTGTAAGAGACTCGATGCTATCGGTCTGCACCGCCACGGACTGTCCCGATTGCGCAGCCGACTGACGGATTACGCAGAAGTCTCAATGCCTGTGTCGGCGCAGGGTGTCCGACGGCAGGCAGCCATAGCGTTGCCGATAGGCACTGGAAAAATGCCCGAAGCTGTTGATGCCGTGGCGCAACAGGATATCGGTGACGCTTTCGCAGGTATTGCCCTGCTGCAGCGATTCGTGAATCACCGCCAGGCGACGCTCACGGATGTACTCGACCGGCGCTTGCTGCAGAAACTGTTTGAAGCCGTTCTGCAAGGTGCGGGCCGAGACGCCACAGAGCTCGCTCAGGGTCGCCAGGTTGATCGGCTCGCCAAGGTGCGCCTCGATGTAGTCACGGGCTTTCTTCACGTGGTGCGGCAGCGGTGCGCGCGAATCGATCAGCAGATCCGCCGAATAGTTGTGTGGCAGCTGGGTGAGCAACAGCTGCATCAGGTAGTCGGACAAGCCGCTGGCGAGTCGCGACCCGTCCACGCCGCTGCCGTACAGCCGGCAGATGTAGTCCAGAGTGTGATAGAGGCTGACCACACCGGCACCCAGCGGGTCGACGCTGACATCGAAGATCACCGACTGCCGCAGGCTGCGCCCGAGCAGGCGTTGCAGTTGCAGCTGCAGGGCGTCACGGTCGACGCGCAGGATCAGGTTGCGGCACTCGCCATCGGTGACGATACGGCTTTGCGCGAACGGCGAGGAAACGCTCAGGCAGCCCGACTGCATCGCCGCACTGCGCCGGCCGTGGGCCACTTCGCAATGCCCCTGCAAGGTGATGCGAAACAGGTACTGGTCGGCAATGTCGCCGATGTTGATCTCCACCGGCGCGCCATAGCGCAGGTCGAGCAGCGCCGAAGTACCGAAGAATACGCCGTTGAGCCGGGTATGGATCGGCTCGTCGCGCAGCACGTTGAAACTGTGCGGACACAGGTAGTGGCTGACTTTGTCCTTGATTTCCCGGTAATCGGCCGAGCTGAACAGGCTATGCCGTTCCAGCAGGTGTACGTCATTCAACATCGGGGATTCTCCTGGCCTGGAAGTGCTTGAGCCCCGCTGCATACAAACGCAGCGGGGCCGAGGCACCGATCATGAACTATGACCAATCAAGCGCGGCTCGGATACTCCCGGGCATAGCTTTCGCGAAAACGCCGGCAACCACGCCAGAGCAACAGCACGGTCAACACCGACGCACCGGCGATCACCAACGACATCGACGAGCCCACCGCTGCCGGCGAACCGAAGTAGCGGTCGGTCAACAGCGCCACCAGCGTGGTGCCCAGGCCCAACCCCAGCAGGTTGCTGATCAGCAGGAACACCGCCGAGACCTGCGCACGCACCTGGTTCGGCGCGAGGATCTGCATCGCTGCCGTGGATGCCGGCATCGGGAACGAGGCGAAGAACATGGCCGGCACCAGCAGGGTCACCGACAGCCACAGCTGATCGGCTTGCGGGAACAGCACGGCCGGCACCGCCATGCCCAGGGCGCCGATGACACCCGTGCGCATCGCCGCGTCCTGATGCCCCTTCTTGGCCAGGTAGTCTGTGAGCCATCCACCGAACAGCACGCCGGCGGTATTGGCCACCAACAGCACGGTGCCGAGCATGTAGCCGGCCTCCATCGGCGACAGGCCGAACTTGCGGATGTACAGCGCCGGACTCCAACTCATCATGCAAAAAAGGGCCATGGCGTAGAACGAAAAGCCCAGGTAATGGCAGGTGAAGGTGGCACGGTGACGACCCAGAAAGCGCAAGCCATCGCTCATCGCGACCTTCTTGGCTCGACCCTGGGCATCGACCTGCAGGCCTTTGCGCGCCGGGTCGCGCACGGTCAGCCAGATCAGCAGACCCACCACGATACCGGGCAGTCCGACAATGAAGAACGCCAGTTGCCAGGCCTTCATCGCGCCGAGAAAGGCGACCTCGATGGTGTTCATGTCCTTGAGCAAGGCGATCACATAGCCGCCCACCAGGAAGGCCAGGCCGCCACCGACGAACGAACCGATCGAGTAGATGCCCACGGCGCGGCCGAGTTTCTCCTTGGGGAACATGTCGCTGAACATCGAGTAGGCCGAGGGCGACAGGGCCGCTTCGCCAACGCCGACGCCAATGCGCGCGAGGAACATGTGCAGGAAGTTCTTGCTCAGGCCGCAGGCTGCGGTCGCCAGGCTCCAGAACACCACGCCGACGGCGATGATCTTCGGCCTGCTGAAGCGGTCGGCCAGATAGGCGATGGGCATGCCCATGAAGGCGTAGAACAACGAAAAAGCCAGCCCGTGCAGCAGGCTGAACTGGGTGTCGCTGATCTGCAGGTCGGCCTTGATCGGTTCGATCATCAGCGCCAGGATCTGCCGATCCACAAACGAAAAGATGTAGGCGATCATGCACAGGGCCACCACGTACCACTCGTAAACGTAGGTTTTCTTGCGCTGCAGGACCGGGTTATCGACCTGTATATTCACTAGTGTTTGCTCCTGTTGGAATTGTTATGGAGTCAATGCGCTTACCAGAACTTCCACGTGTAGGTCGTGGCGACACGGAACTCGTTGTAGTCGTAGCCGTACTTCTGTTTCACATCGATGTTACGCAGGTCCAGTCCAAGGCCTTGCAGCGCCCCGCTCTGTACCACGTAATTGAGCCCCAGGTAGCGTTCGCTTTCCTGGTTGTCGCTCAAGTTGCCGCCGCGGTCCCAGTTCGTGCCCTTGATGTAGCGGGTGTAGAACTTCAGCCCTGGCATGCCCATCCCGGCAAAGTCATAGCTGTAGCGCGCCCCCCAGGACTTCTCATCGGGGCGGACAAAACCCAGGGACGACCAGTGCACCAGGTAAGGTTGCGGGATATAGCCGTTCATGGTCGGGAACACGCTGTCACCGAGCATGCGCTGGTAACTGAGGCCGAACATGTGCGCGCCCTTGAGCAAGCTGAACAGGGCACCGTAGGAGCGGTTGTCAATTTCACCGTTCAAGGCACTGCCGTCTTCATTGTTATTGAAGTAGCGCAAGTCGGTTTTAAGTTTGTAGCCATTGCCCAGGTCAGCCATGTGCATCAGGCCGAAATAGTGCTGCTGGTAGATATCGTGCAGGACGCCATAGAAGTAACTGGCTTGCAACGTCTTGCTGATGTCGTAAGTGACGCCGCCGAAATCCAGGCCGTCGCTGTCGAGATTATCGGTGGAGCCAAACTTGTAGAGCTTTTCGTGATTGGAAGACTCCCGTGTCACGGCAGACCAGAAGCGGCCACCGGTTACGGTCAATCCGTCAATTTCCTTGGACTCGACCACGGCGCCTTGATAGATGGTATCCAGTTGTCGACTGGGGTCATCGAACGCCACCGGCAATTGCGGGCGCAGGTCTCCCACCTTCAACTCGGTCTTGCTGTAGCGCATCTTGAAGGTCGCACCGGCGCGACTGTAGTCATTGGCCGTCTGTTGATCGCTCACACTGTACGGCAGCGAACCGTCGTTGCCCGAGGAATCCAGGCGCACGGCGTATTGCGCATCCACATCAAGGCCAATGGCCAAGGCCGTGTCGGTATAGCCGGAGGTAAATTGCGCATCGAAACCCTGGGACCAACTGTGCACTTCAGACACTGGAGCGGTGGTGTTGGTGTAGTTGCGGTGCAAGTAGAAGTTACGGGTATCCACCTTGAAATGACTGTCATCGATCACATCGGCATGAGCTGCCAAGGGTGAACAGACAACCCCGATCACACTGGCAATACCGAGCCCACGGCAAGATTGCTTCACCTGATATCTCCATTCTTATTGTTATGGGGTAAGCGCAAGGCGAGCTCAGTGGAACAGTTCGCTACGACGACACGCCTCCTGTGTGCGCAAGGTAAGCGAGTAGACGCCGCGCCGGTATCAAGATGAACAGCATCCGAAAGGGGGAAATCTCCCGTGCGGCTAAAGGTTTCCCTTAGGCGAGGCGGATAATTGGATAAATGCCGGATTCCGACACCCTCTGCCGGCAGCCGACAAACGCTCCGGTTTTATTTTCTTAATCTCCCCTGGCCCGACGTTCATCGCTTCACGTCGGCTCAATCAGTCCTGTCACTGCACATCCCGCTCCCGGCGCTAGCCAAGCGCACCAGGGTTGGGTTTAAGGAGAATAAGAATAATGAATCCAGGTTCTACATCAGCATTCGACCAGATACTCGATGCCGTCACCGTTGGGCAGCAGCGCGTCCCAGGCGTCGTGGCTGCCGTCACCGGGCGAGACGGTTTGCTCTACGAGGGTGCTTCAGGGCAACGAACGCTCGGTCAAACAGGGGCAATGACGACCGACAGTGTTTTCGCGATGTTTTCCACGACCAAAGCGATAACCGCCACCGCCGTGCTCCAGTTGGTCGAGGAAGGCCGACTGGATCTCGATGCGCCCGCCAGGGACTACCTGCCGATGATCGGCGAACTCAAGGTGCTCGAAGGGTTTGATAGCGACGGCACCCCACGGCTTCGCCCTGCGAAAAATCACATCACCACCCGAATGCTCCTGCTTCACACCGCAGGCCTGGGTTACGAATTCTTCAACGAACACTACAACAGGCTGGTCCAGGAGCAACGACAACCCAGCATCATCAGCGGATCGTTGGCTGCCCTGAAAACGCCCTTGCTGTTCGAGCCGGGTGAGCAGTGGGAATACGGTTCCAACATGGACTGGGCCGGCCTGGTGGTCGAGGCCATTACCGGCAAGCGCTTGGGTGAAGTCATGCAACAGCGTATTTTTGAGCCTCTGGGCATGACCGACACGGCCTTCACCATGACCCCGTCAATGCTCCAGCGACGGGCTGGCATGCACCAGCGTGAAGAGGATGGATCGCTGAGCCCGGTCGAAGGCTCCCTCCTCCCGCCGGAACCCGAAGTGCATATGGGAGGCCATGGCCTGTTTTCGACAGTCAAGGATTACTGCCTGTTCATCCGCGCCTGGCTGAACGATGGACAAGGCGATCACGGACGGATCCTGAAGCCGGAGACGATTCGTTTCGCCGAGCAAAACGGCCTCGACAACCTGAAGATAAAAGCCCTTCCCTGTGTGATTCCGAGTATTTCCCATACTGCGGAATTCTTCCCCGGCATGCCAAAGTCGTGGGCGTTGAGTTTCATGATCAACGAACAAGACGCTCCCACCGGTCGCCCCGCGGGTTCCTTGGCGTGGGCTGGATTGGCCAATCTCTTCTATTGGATCGATCGCAAGAATGGCATCGGTGGCTTTTGGGCCACCCAGATACTGCCATTCGTAGACCCTGTATCGACCCAGGGTTATCTGGATTTCGAAACGGCGGCCTACCGCAACCTGAGCCGCTGAGCCGGCTCCTGATTCACCCCTCTCTAAAACCTACAAGAACAAAAACAGGTGACTCATGGAGATCTCCACGCGTACCCCTGCGCGCGCTCGTTTCTCAGCTTGCGCATTGGATACTTCAATGATCGGTGCCGCATTGCTGCTAGCCACCCTGGCCGGCAACGCCCATGCCATCGATGTGGACGCCGGCGAATACGCCGCTGCGCTTCCAGCCGGCAGCAATATCGGCTTGCTCTACCTGCAGCATGCCGAGCGGCGGTCGCTCTACAGTGACGGTCACAAGGCTGCGATCAAAGCGGGACTCGACTCGGATATCGGCATACTGCGCGTCGCCAATTACCAGCAGTTGGGGGACTACACGATCAATACACAGTTCCTGTTGCCCTTCGGTCGCCTGGAAGGAACACGCGACAACGACGCCTTGGGACACACCAGTGGCACGGGTGATTTGATTCTGGCCTCGACCCTGTGGCTCGTGAACGATCCGGCGAAGAACCGCTACTGGGGCATTGCGCCCTACCTGTTCGTGCCGACCGGTAGCTATGACCGCAACGATGCACTCAACCTCGGTGAAAACCGTTGGAAGATGACGTTGCAGACCGGTTATGTGACCGGCCTCACTGACAGATTGTCCCTGGACCTCACCGCCGACGTCACGCTGTTCGGCAAGAATGACGATCTCACGAGTCAAGGCCTGACGTTGCGCCAGAAGCCGCTATGGCAAGCCCAGACCTACCTCAGGTACGCCGTGACACCCAAGCTGTCGGTGCACGTCGGCGCGTCTCAACTCTGGGGCGGCGAGACGCGCATCGATGGCCAGGACCAGAACGATGAACCCGGTACCAGCAAGTATCGTGTCGGAGGATCCTACTGGATGACCCCGACCTTCCAGGCCCTGCTCAATTACGGCCAGGACGTATCGGTCGACAATGGTTTCAAGGAAGAACAGCGGGTTAACCTACGGTTGCTGTGGGTGTTCTGACCCGCTGCGATTGGCTGGGTTGGTGGGCACCGAGAGTGGCTTTGACGTTACTCTCGGTGCCCTTTTTTTCATCAAGCCGCTAGCGCAACCGGCGCTGCAAGGTTTGTGACGGCAGTTCACTGAAACGCTTGCGATAGAGCCCCGCGAAATCCCCCAGGTTCAGATAACCCCATCGAAAGGCAATGGCAGAAACTGTCGCGCCCGACGCTGGATCTGCCACTAATAAATCGCGGTGCACTCCCTGTAGCCGCTGTTCGCGCAGGAACGCACCGGGCGTCATACCGCGAAAGCGCGAGAAGGCCCCGCTCAATGCCCGCACGCTGGTCCCGACCGCACTGGCAACCTCTGCCATCGTCGGCAGGCTCGCTGCATTGGCACTCATGAATTCTTCGGCAGCCCTCACGTAGCGGGGCGCAATCCGGTTCTTTGGACTGCTGAAATCAAGTCCGGCTTGTGCGGCGCGGCCAGCCCACTCTCGCAACAGATGAACGCACAGGGCTTGCTGCAGATGAGCCCCCATACGTCCCTCAGTCATGTGTTCGCCAGCTTCGGCAACACAGCGAACCGTGTACTCCAGCAGACTTAGCCAGCTCGAACCAACCCCACCGATGACGCACTTATGCCTCCAGAATCGATCGTCGGGCACGAACCCAAACCACTGCTGCGCCATCTGCTCCAACACTGCATGAGGCAGGGTCAAATTCAGTTGCAGGTGATCCGGATCCAGGTCAACCCGGTATTCGACACGACTGCAATCGGCAATGAAGGACTCACCCACTGCCGTATCTTCAGTGACTGAACGTTGTGTCCAATGCCGGGCATTGCCGCCAATGGTGGTGAGCAGCAAGGCATTCCCCGCCTCAGGCGAAAAATCATCGACGCTCACCGCCACGCCATAGCCAAAACGGGTCAGCGTCAACTCGCCAATCCTGGATGAATGCATGGTGGCGCGAGGCTTGATGGCTTGCCCTTTGGGGGTGACACGATAGGGCATGTAGACGCGATCCGACCAGGCGCTGATTTCATCCCACTCGGTTGAAAAAACTTTGTGCTGCTGGCGTATCGGTTTGCCGCTGACATCAGTCAGCAGCGCATGGTCGAGAAGCATGGAGACACCTGTTTTTATTTTTTTCGGTGACCGCAAATGAGTGGTTCAACTCAGGGCGACGGCAAGTACGCCATCACACGGGACTCGCCCATCAGCAGTGGCTGATTGAGTTCCGCGCAGGCACGCAAATAGTCGGCGACCAAAGTGATGCGCTTGAGCTTGCGCAAATCCTCGCTGTAGTACATCCAGAACTGGCGAGTGACCTCGACCTCATGGGGCAACACTTCGCACAAGCGTGGATCGGGACCGGCGAGGAAGCAGGGCAAGATGGCCAGCGCTCGCCCTTCCAGCGCCGCATGGTACTGGGAGACTACGCTGGTGCTGCGCAGGCGGCTGTGCGCGCCGGGCAGCAGGTCGTTCAGGTAGAGCAGCTTGAAGCTGAAGGCCAGGTCCTCGACATAGGTCACGAACGGGTGACTGGCCAAATCCTCGCTGCTGGTAATCGGTGGATGATCGGCCAGGTACTGCGGTGTCGCGTACAGGCGCAAGCGATAGTCGCACAGGCGCGAGCACACGTAGGGACCCCGTTCAGGACGCTCCAGGGTGATGGCAATGTCCGCCTCGCGCCGTGACAGGTTGACGAAGTGCGGGACCGGCAGGATGTCCACCGAGATGTGCGGATAGTGAATGATGAAATGGCTCATCTGCGTGGTGATGAAGCAGGAGCCGAACGCTTCGGTACAACCGATGCGCAAGTGCCCGGCGAGCCCCGCGGTGGTTCCCGATACCTGCTCGCACGCTGCCAGCAATGTACTTTCCAATGATTCGGCGTGACTGATCAGGCGCTGCCCCTCGACCGTCATGACGAAACCCGACGCACGGGACTTCTCGAAAAGCAGCGCACCAAGGCTTTGCTCAAGGGCGCGAATGCGCCGCGACACGGTGGTGTAGTCCACCCCCAGGCGGCGTGCTGCGCCACTGGCGGTGCGCGCACGGGCGACCTCGAGAAAGAAACGCATATCGTCCCAATTCACCTGGTTTTGCGTTGTGCGATTTTGCATATTCATCAGGCTTTTCTGCCAATTCTTATTGGAAATTAGCCAACATATACTCGCATCCAGCCTGGTTTTACCAGCAGCATTTCGCAAGCGGAAAGGCCCAGAGTTCAATCAGGGCTGACGGCCTGAATGCAGGCTCAAAAGCCTGTTTTCAAGGCGAAAAAAGGCAACTGCGCGGCAGTGCAATCTGTCGCATTCGTACCCACCGCGGGCTCATGCGGCGGGCCCCCTGTTGGCACCCGATTTCGCCATCAACATCCCCTCGCCTCCGGAAGATCGCCAGGGCAGCAACGACTCCAGCAGCATTCAGGTGACGCTCCGTTTCGGAACGTCGCCCGGGTACCCGTACGCCCCTCAAAAGGCCGACAAACAACAATTAAAAAAGCGGAGCCTCACGATGACGACCGACCATCCGAACCATGTCCAGATCTGCGCCCAGGTCAGGGCCAATCCCAACTTCCAACGCCTTACGCGCCAACGCTCGCTGCTGGCCTGGTCCCTGAGTGCCGTGGTCCTGGCGGTTTACTACAGCTTCATCATGGTCGTGGCCTTTGCACCCGCCTGGCTGCACTTGCCAATGTACGACGGCAGTCACCTGAGCCTCGGCATGCCGATTGGCGTGGCGATTATCCTGCTGTCCTGGTTGTTGACCGCCTGGTATGTGCACACCGCCAACACCCGCTTCGACGCGCTCAGCGCGCAGATCCTGCAGGAGACCCGCGCATGAAACCCCTACTCGCCCTGCTCGCCTTCAGCCCCCTGCTGGCCACCGCCGCCCCCCTCACTGCCGAGAAACAACCGCTCAATGTGCATGCCATCGGCATGTTCTTCGTCTTCGTCCTCGCCACTTTGCTGATCACCTGGTGGGCGTCCCGCCGTACGCGTTCCGCTGCCGACTTCTACAGTGCCGGAGGCGGTATCACAGGCTTCCAGAATGGCCTGGCGATCGCCGGGGACTACATGTCTGCCGCCACGTTGCTGGGGCTCTCGAGCCTGGTGTTCACCAAGGGCTATGACGGCTTCATCTACATCATCGGTTTCTTCGTCGGCTGGCCCATCGTCACCTTCCTGATGGCCGAGCGCCTGCGCAACCTGGGCCGCTACACCTTCGCCGACATCGTCTCCCTGCGCCTGGACCAGACTCGCGTGCGCAGCTTCGCCGCCCTCGGCTCGCTGACGGTGGTGTGTTGCTACCTGGTGGTGCAGATGGTCGGTGCCGGCCAACTGATCAAGCTGCTGTTCGGCCTCGACTATCGCACGGCGGTGGTGGTGGTCGGGCTGCTGATGCTGGTCTATGTGATCTTCGGCGGCATGCTGGCGACCACCTGGGTGCAGATCACCAAGGCGGTCCTGCTGCTGGCGGGCGGCACGACCCTGATGTTGATGGCCCTGAGCCGCTTCGGCTTCAGCTTCGAGACACTGTCGGCCCAGGCCGTAGCGGTGCATGCCAGCGGCGTGCAGATCATGGGCCCGGGCACCTTGCTGGCCGATCCGGTCAACGCGGTGTCACTGTCCCTGGGCCTCGTCTTCGGGATCGCCGGCCTGCCGCACATCCTGATGCGTTTCTTCACCGTGCCCAATGCCAAGGAGGCGCGCAAATCGGTGCTGTTCGCCACGGTGTTCATCGGCTTTTTCTTCCTCGTGGTCTGCATCCTGGGCTACACCGCCATCGTCATCGTCGGCACAGACCCGCAGTACTACGTCGACGGTAAGCTCGGCGGTGCCATGATCGGCGGCGGCAACATGGTAGCCATGCACCTGGCCAAAGCGGTGGGCGGCAACCTGTTTCTGGGATTCCTTTCCGCCGTTGCCTTCGCCACCATCCTTGCAGTGGTAGCCGGCCTGGCCCTGGCCGGCGCATCGGCGATCTCCCACGACCTGTATGCCTCGGTATTCAAGAAGGGCAAGGCGGACGAGAAGCAGGAAATGCGCGTGTCGCGCATCGCCACTGTCGGCCTGGGCATTGTCGCAATCTCCCTGGGCATTCTGTTCGAAGGCCAGAACATCGCCTTCCTGGTCGGCCTGACGTTCGGCATCGCCGCCTCGGCAAATTTCCCGGTATTGATCATGGCCATGTACTGGGGTGGCCTGACCACCCGCGGCGCCCTCTACGGCGGCTTGACCGGACTGGTCAGCGCCCTGGCGTTGGTCATCGGTTCGCCGTCGGTGTGGGTCGGTGTACTGGGCCATGCCCAGGCAATCTTCCCCTACGACCAGCCGGCATTGTTCTCCATGCCGCTGGCCTTCCTGGTCATAGTGGTCGTGTCCAGGCTGGACCGCAGCGAGCGTGCCGATCGTGAACGCGCGGCCTATGCCGATCAGTTCGTGCGCGCCCAGACCGGCCTCGGCGCTGCCATGGCCAGCAGTCACTGACGCTGCAGTGTTTGCGGGGCCAATACCCCGAGCGCGAGGCGCCCCTTGGCTTCGCGCTTTTTTACGCCCGCCCTGCGCCGCCGGCCAGGGCACCGTCAACCAGCCTTCCCTCCACCGGCCACGGCCAGTGCGGGATCGGCTTGCCCATAACAACAAGAGACAAACATGAAACCTACCCTTTTCAGTCTATTCCTCGCAGGCACCAGCCTTGCCACCCAGGCCCACGCGGACTTCATCAAAGACAGTAAGGCCAGCCTGGAGCTGCGCAATTTTTACTTCAACCGAGATTATCGTCAGGCCAACGCCGCCCAATCCAAACAAGAGGAATGGGCCCAAGGCTTCCTGCTGCGCTATGAATCGGGCTTCACCGAAGGGTTGATCGGTGTCGGTTTCGATGCCATCGGACTGGTCGGCGTCAAGCTCGACTCAAGCCCTGATCGCGCAGGTTCCGGCCTGCTCAAACGCCATCGCGACACGAGCAAGGGTGCGCAGGACGAGTACGGCGAACTGGGCCTGACCGCCAAAGTGCGTGCCTCCAAAAGCACGCTGAAACTCGGCACGTTGCTGCCGAAGCTGCCGACGGTACTGGCTAACGATTCACGGTTGTTGCCGCAAACCTTCAAGGGCGGTCAGTTGACGTCGCTGGAACTCGAAGGCCTGACCGTGGATGCCGGGCGCCTGACGCAGGTCAATCAGCGCGACTCCTCGGACTACGAGGACATGGGCATCACCCGAACGGGCGCCAAGGGCATCACCACACGTCACATCGACAGCGACCGCTTCGATTTCGCCAGCCTGAACTACAAATGGACCAGCAACCTCGCCACCGGCTATAGCTACGGTCACCTCGACAACTTCTACAGCCAGCACCTGGTCAACCTGACCTACGTGTTGCCAGTGACGACCGGCCAGTCGTTGAAGACGGATCTGCGCTTCGCCCGTTCAACGGACGATGGGGGTAGCAATGTCGATAACAACGCCATTGGCGCGATGTTTACCTACAACCTTGGTGGGCATGCGTTGGGCCTCGGTTATCAAGGCATGAGCGGCGATACCGGCTACGCCTACGTCAACGGCACCGACGCTTTCCTGGTGAACTTCGTGCAGATCGGGGACTTTGCCAGCAAGGACGAACAGTCCTGGCAGGCGCGTTACGACTACAACTTTGCGGCCATTGGCTTACCGGGCCTGACTTTCATGACCCGCTACCTCACGGGTGACAACATCGACCTGGGCGCAAACCGCCCGGAAGGCAAGGAGTGGGAACGGGATACCGACATTGGTTATGTCGTACAGAGCGGGCCGCTGAAAAATGTCGGCGTGAAGTGGCGCAACGCGACGGTGCGCTCGACCCATTTCGGCAGTGACCTGGATGAGAACCGACTGATCCTCAGCTATACCCTGGCGCTCTGGTAAATCTCCTCCACCACTCGGTGCCTCGCTTGGGCTCGGCATGCCAGAACGAAGGCATTGCTCCGTGGGTCGCCCGCGATCAACAGCAAAGCGAGGCGACCTTAAAGCCGACCTGACTTTGACGGGTGAACCTCGCTCCTACAGGGGATCGCGGACAGGGCTGCAATCAGGTCGACTTTAAGGCCGCCTCGCTTTTGCTTTTGCTTTTGCTTTGGCTTTGGCTTTTGCTTTTGCTTTTGCTTTTGCTTTTGATTTTGATTTTCTTGCCCCATCGAGAGGCCGAGTGGAGGTTCTGCGCAGTGGGTAA
>NZ_JASCAE010000033.1:0-55370 GCF_029967975.1 Pseudomonas sp. V98_8 | reverse complement strand
CCCCCCCCCCCCCCCCCCCCCCCCCCCCCCCCCCCCCCCCCCCCCCCCCCCCCCCAGACACACAAAACCAATGTGGGAGCGGGCTTGCTCGCGAAGGCGGTCTGCCAATCAACATCTGCGCTGAATGACATTCCGCTTTCGCGAGCAAGCCCGCTCCCACATTTGGCTTGTGGTGTTCTTGAGGGATCAGAAGAACCCGAGCGGATTGATGTCGTAGCTCACCAGCAGGTTTTTGGTCTGCTGGTAATGGTCGAGCATCATCTTGTGGTTCTCCCGGCCGACGCCGGATTTCTTGTAGCCACCAAACGCGGCATGCGCCGGGTACAGGTGGTAGCAGTTGGTCCATACGCGCCCGGCCTTGATCGCCCGGCCCATGCGGTACGCGCGGTTGATGTCACGGGTCCAGAGACCGGCGCCGAGGCCGAACTCGCTGTCGTTGGCGATGGCCAGCGCTTCGGCTTCGTCCTTGAAAGTGGTGACGCCCACCACCGGCCCGAAGATTTCTTCCTGGAACACACGCATCTTGTTGTGGCCCTTGAGTAGCGTCGGCTGGATGTAATAGCCGCTGGACAGGTCGCCTTCCAGGCGCTCGGCCGCGCCGCCGGTGAGCAGCTCGGCGCCCTCCTCCTGGGCGATGGTCAGGTACGAGAGGATCTTGTCGTATTGCTGCTCGGATGCCTGGGCGCCGACCATGGTCTCGGTGTCCAGCGGGTTGCCGCGCTTGATCTTGACGATCTTCTTCATGACTTCGGCCATGAAAGGTTCGTAGATCGATTCCTGCACCAGTGCCCGGGACGGACAGGTGCAGACTTCGCCCTGGTTGAAGAACGCCAGTACCAGGCCTTCGGCGGCTTTTTCGATGAACGCGGGTTCAGCGTTCATGATGTCTTCGAAGAAGATATTCGGCGACTTGCCGCCCAGTTCGACGGTGCTCGGAATGATGTTCTCGGCGGCGCAATGCATGATGTGGGCGCCGACGGGGGTCGAGCCGGTGAAGGCGATCTTGGCGATACGCTTGCTGGTGGCCAGGGCCTCGCCGGCTTCGCGACCGAAGCCCTGGACGATGTTCAGTACACCCGCCGGCAGCAGGTCGGCAATCAACTCGGCGAAGACCATGATCGAAAGCGGCGTTTGCTCTGCGGGCTTGAGCACGATGCAGTTGCCCGCGGCCAGCGCTGGCGCGAGTTTCCAGGCGGCCATCAGCAGCGGGAAGTTCCACGGAATGATCTGCCCGACCACGCCCAATGGCTCGTGGAAGTGATAGGCAGTGGTCAGCTCGTTGATCTCGGCGGCGCCGCCTTCCTGGGCGCGGATGCAGCCGGCGAAGTAACGGAAATGGTCGGCCGCCAGGGGTACGTCGGCGTTGAGGGTCTCGCGCACCGCCTTGCCGTTGTCCCAGGTTTCGGTGACGGCGAGGATTTCCAGGTTTTGCTCGATGCGGTCGGCGATTTTCAACAGCACCAGGGAGCGGTCTTGGGCCGAAGTCTTGCCCCAGGCATCGGCGGCGGCATGGGCGGCGTCCAGGGCCTTGTCGATATCGGCGGCGCTGGAGCGCGGGAATTCGGCGATCACTTCACCGTTGACCGGCGAGGTGTTGGTGAAGTACTCGCCATTGACCGGCGCGACGAATTCGCCGCCGATGAAGTTGCCGTAGCGTGGCTTGAAAGTAACGACGGCGCCAGGTGTTCCGGGTTGGGCGTAGATCATGGTGGGCCTCTGTCTGGGTCAATGCCTGTGCAGGCGATGAACCGATACTAGAGAGCCCCGAGTGCCAGACGAATGCATCGTTGGCAGGAGGGACTCTCGTTATTTGGTCGTAGGTTCTGCACAAATCCAAATGTGGGAGCGGGCTTGCTCGCGAAGGCGGTGTGTCAGCTACAAAAATGCCTAATGACAGACCGCATTCGCGAGCAAGCCCGCTCCCACAGGGGGGGGGTTGTGATGGGTTGGGGAGTTAGTGCTTGGCTACCAGATCCTTGGGCAGCTTGAAGGTCCAGAGCATGCCGCCCTGGTTGAAGTCCTTCACCCGCTTGGCCACTTCGCCGCCCCACAGCGGCACGGCGCCGCCCCAACCGGAGAGCACCGAAACGTACTGCTCGCCGTCCATTTCCCAGGTCACGGGCGAGCCGAGCACGCCGGAGCCGGTCTGGAATTCCCAGACCTTCTCGCCGGTCTTGGCGTTGAACGCCTGCAGGAAACCTTCCGGCGTGCCGGTGAATACCAGGTTGCCCTTGGTGGTCAGTACGCCGCCCCACAGCGGCGCGAAGTTCTTGTGCCGCCACACTTCCTTGCCGGTTTTCGGGTCGATCGCCCGCAGCACGCCGATGTAGTCTTCGTTCAATGGCTTGATGGTGAAGCCGGCACCGAGGAACGCCGCACCTTTCTTGTAGGCGATGCCTTCGTTCCAGATGTCCATGCCCCATTCGTTGGACGGCACGTAGAACAACCCGGTGTCGCGGTTGTAGGCCATCGGCATCCAGTTTTTCGCGCCGAGGAATGCCGGCGCTACGAACACCGAGCTGCCTTTGGCTTCGGTGCCCGGCGCGCCAGGACGGCTGGCTTCGTTGTAGATCGGCCGGCCGGTTTTATCCAGGCCGGTGGCCCAGGTGATCTTGTCCACGAACGGAAAGCCACGGATGAACTTGCCGTTGGTGCGATCGAGTACGTAGAAGAAACCGTTGCGGTCGGCGGTGGCCGCCGCCTTGATCTCCTTGCCGCCCTCGGTGTAGTTGAACGACACCAGTTCGTTGACGCCGTCATAGTCCCAACCGTCGTGGGGCGTGCTCTGGAAGTGCCACTTGATGGTGCCGTCGTCCGGGTTGAGCGCCAGGCGCGACGACGAGTAGAGGTTGTCGCCAGGGCGCAGGTGCGAGTTCCACGGTGCCGGGTTGCCGGTGCCGAACAACAGCAGGTTGGTTTCCGGGTCGTAGTAACCGCCCAGCCAAGGCGCCGCGCCACCGGTCTTCCACAGGTCACCCGGCCAGGTCTTGCCCGCCTCGCCGCCGGAGATGCCGTTTTCCACGGCTTTGCCGTCCTTGTAGACGTACCCCATGTGGCCTTCGACCGTCGGCCGGGTCCACAGCAGATCACCGTTCTTCGGATCGTAGGCTTCGATCTTGCCCACCACGCCGAATTCGCCACCGGCCACGCCGGTAATCAGCTTGCCGTTGATCACCAGTGGTGCGGCGCTGATCGAGTAGCCTTCCTTGTGGTCGGCGACTTTCTTGCTCCAGACCACCTTGCCGGTGTCCTTGTTCAGCGCCACGAGCTTGGCGTCGAGGGTGCCGAAGATCACCAGGTCGCCGTACAGCGCGACGCCGCGGTTGATCACGTCGCAGCAGGGGCGAATGTCATCCGGCAGGCGTGCGTCGTATTGCCAGAGTTTCTTGCCGGTGCGTGCATCCACGGCGAACACCCGTGAATAGGAACCGGTCATGTACATCACACCGTCCTTGACCATCGGTTGCGCTTGCTGACCGCGCTGCTTTTCCCCACCGAAGGAGAAGGCCCACGCCGGTCGCAGTTCCTTGACGTTGTCGACGTTGAGAATGTCCAGCGGGCTGTAGCGCTGCCCCTGCACACCCAGGCCGTTGGTCACGACCTGCTCGGGGTTTTTCGGGTCCTGGAGAATGTCCTGGTCGGAAACCCCGGCCAATGCCTGACCGGACAACAGCATGGCACTGAGCAACAGGCTCAAGACGAAGGGCTGGCGACGTGCGGGTTGAGTCATGACGGCTTCCTCTGCAGTTTTTGTTATTTCCGGGAAATTTTCCCGGTCTGGTGCAGATTCTTGGGCGCCGCCGCCCGGACAACAATTGCCCGCAATGTGGAGATTTCTAGTTCCTTGGTACAGGTTTGGATGCTGACCAGCATCGATCCCACAGGGGATTGGGGTGGGTCAGTTGTTGGCGGCGGAATCGACTCGCGTCATCTGCGCACGCTCATACCGCGGGTACAAATGGCTGACGCTGCGAATCAGCTCATAGCGGCTCAGGCTGATCCCGGCGAATCGCTCAGGAATGGGGCTGCGGATCATCTCGCTCATGTCGCTGCCATTGGCCGCACCGTCGCGCATCAATTGATCGAGCCAGCCCAGGTAGTCGCGCATCTGTGCGAAGGGTTGAGGATCGCTGGCAACCGGGCCGTGACCGGGCACGATCTGCTTCCAGGGCAGACCCTGCAGGGTCGCGATATCGGCCAGCCACACCGATAGCCCCGGACTGTTGGGCGTGGTCAGTGCCCGTTGATAAAACACCAGGTCGCCGGCAAACAGCACGCCGGTTCGCTGGTCGAGAATAGCCAGATCCGCACCCGTATGCCCACCCAGGCTCAGCAGGCGCAGATCGTGATTCCCAAAACTTTTCTCACCGGGCGTCAGCGTCTGCGTCGGCAACACCACTTCGGTGCCACGCATCCAGTCGCCAACCAGCCGGTACATGTTCTCGGCCATGGCATCGCCCTGCTTTTGCAGTAACTCAGTGGTGCCGGCCAGGGCGCCGATCGGCACGTCGATAAACGCCTGGTTGCCCAGCACATGATCAGGATGATGATGGGTCAACAGGACCTGGATCACCGGCTTGTCGGTGGTCGCCGCAATGGCCCGACGCATGGCCTCGCCATAACGTCTGGACGGCCCGGTATCGATCACCACCACGCCGCGCTCGGTAACGATGAATGCCGTGTTGACGATGTTGCCGCCATTTTCCCTGGCGAAATTATCGGTGCTGCCTTCCAGCAACCAGGTGTCTTCGGCGATTTGCCTGGGCTTGAGCGAATATTCGAAATCGGCCATGGCTGGCAGGCCCAGGCCGAGCAACAACAGCAGCATCCAGCGCATGACAGGCTCCTTGAATTCAGGGGATCGACGCATCGAATTGGTTGCCGCTGTTATCGCGTAGCAACAGGCGCGTCTGCCCTGCCCCTTCGATATCAAAGGCCAGGCTGGGGTTTTCGCTGACGGCGGGGAACAGTTCGAGACGGGCCAGCAGTTGATCGTGCTGATCGCGCAGCTCGGCATGTTCGAGGAAAAATTCCGGGATGCCACTGACCATCCCGTTGTCCATCGGATGCGCTACCTGCACGCGCACGCGACTGAATTCACCACGAGGATAACGACCGCCGAGCACCTCACCGACATGCTCTTCCCAACCCGCCTCAGTGCGCACCACGCTTGGCGCGGTACAGCCGCCACCCGCGGCGTCGATCAGGGTCGACCCCACATGCCACACGCCGTCACGGGTCAGTACCGCCGCGCGCAAGGGCGTCGCCTGTTCGACGCGGATGCGGATCGACAGCCATGGCAGCACGCCACTGAGCGGCTGGAAATCGACGATTTTCGGCAAGGGGTTGAGTTCAGCCCAGGCGAGGATCCTGACCACTTCGCCCTTGAAGGCTCGGGCATCGATTTCCAGCGGCACTTGACGTGCGTCTTCGGCGAACGGTGGCGCCAGCACTTTGACCCGCTCATCGAACACGAACGGCGCCTCACCGAGCATTTGCTTGTGATAGAAGGCCCACATCACCGACGGCACCGGGTCTTTGCCGGGATCGACAGCGCCCGCATGGGCCGCCAGGCTCAAACAGCAGGCCAACAGACAACTCCTTTGCCAATTCATCGCCTGCTCCTATTGGTACATTTCGGGTACGTCGTAGCGCAGGCCGTACTGGCCGTAGATGGTTTTCACCGAACCCTCGCGGATCAGGCTTTCCAGCGCCTCCTCCACGGCATAGGCCAGTTGCCGGTTGCTTTCGTGGACGGCCATGCCGATCTCCCAGAGTTGCTTGCCCATGTTCGGGTAAGCGTTTTCTGCCAGGGCCAATTGCGGGTCGGCGGCTTCGTGCACCTGCCAGTCGATTTCGCCACGCATGGCCATGACGGCGTCGACCTCACCGGCCTTCATCGCCGCAAACGCCTGGGGCACGCCCGGATAGTGGCGGGTCTTGCCGGCGAGCATGCCGTTGAACACCGAGGTCAGGTAGAACGACGGTACGCTGTCGACCTCGACACCGATCGGATGCTGTTCAAACACCGCGACGCTGGCGACCTTGTCCAGCCGGCGGCGGTCGTAAGCGACTTGCCATTGCTCGTTCTGGTAAGGGCCGAACATCACCACATGGCCGTTTTCCATCTCGCCGAATTCGTTGCGTTTCTGCGCATAATCGCGGTCATAAGGCACCCGCATCATCAGGTCGGCCAGTTGCTGGTTGTGCAGTGGGCTGGCACGCCAGATGTAATCGCGCAGGTCATCGTCGAGCTTCTCCCCGGCGGGCGCCCAGATCAGCGTCAAACGCACACCCAGGGCCTTGGCCAGCGCCTGGGCCAGTTCCACGTCTACGCCCCGGGGGTGGCCCGCGTCTTCAAAACTGTAGGGGGCGAAGTCCTTGTAGACCGCCACTTTCAGTTCACCGGCGGCGATCATTTCGTCATAGTTGCGAACCTGCGCCTGCACCGACTGGCAGCACAGCCACACAGCGCTGATCAACACCGCGAGCAGGCGCATGGGTCACTCCTCGACGTGGACGCTGTCCAGATAAGTACGCACCGCCCACAGGGCTTCCTGGCTCAGGTAATCCGCCATTTTCGGCATGTAGACCCGACCATCACGCACCGCGCCGTGGCGTACTCGTTCGACGAACCACTCATCACCGGCATCCGCGACATCGAGCATGCGCAAATCGGGGGCGATGCCACCGGACTTGGCTTCCAGGCCATGACAGGCCGCGCAGTTCTGGTTGTAGGCCGACGCGCCGATTTCCACCGCCTTATCATGTTCCGGGGAAGTACGGTAAGGGTTCACCGCTGCCCAGCCATCGGCATCGAGCGGTACGCCGGCATCCTTGATCGGTGTCAGGCCCTGGGTGGCGACGGCCTGCGGCACCACATTGCCGTGGGCCCAGACGGAACCCGCACTGATAAGACCGACCAGCAGCCCGGTCACGAGCAAGGCGTTGCGTTTTGTTGTCATTGTTATGCCCTCAGGATTGCACGCAAGACCTCTTGGCAGAGGCTATGGCAGCCATCTTAGAAACCCCGTGGCGCGCACCCCATGCTGCTTTGGTGGCCGGCGCCTAATCCCTTGGTAGTAAGGCCTTGGAGGGACACCTAAATCAGGTGGCACCTGGGAAGTTTTCCCGGCAACGGCGGGACATTTTCCGTATCCGCCGTCCGCCCCGGCGCCCCACCCTGTGCAGGTCAAAACCTCCACTGGGAACTGCAACCATGACAATAAGATCGCTACCCGCCCTTTCCCCCTTGACCGTCGCCGTACACGCTTTTTTGCTGGTCGCCAGCCTGTCCCTGAGCCCTGCCGGATACGCCGAGACCGCACCGGCCAGCGCCACCCGTAACGTGAGTTGGGAAGACATTGCCAACGATCACCTGACCACCAGGGACGTGCTGCAGTACGGGATGGGCACCAACGCCCAGCGCTGGAGCCCACTGGCCCAGGTCAACGACAAGAACGTGTTCAAGCTGACCCCGGCCTGGTCTTACTCCTTCGGTGACGAGAAACAGCGCGGCCAGGAATCCCAGGCGATCGTCAGCGACGGCGTGGTCTACGTCACCGGCTCGTATTCGCGGGTATTCGCCCTCGATGCCAAGACCGGCAAGCGCCTGTGGACCTACAACCATCGCCTGCCGGACAACATTCGCCCGTGCTGCGACGTGGTCAACCGCGGCGCGGCGATCTATGGCGACAAAATCTACTTCGGCACCCTAGATGCTCGGCTGATCGCCCTGGACAAGAACACCGGCAAAGTCGTGTGGAACAAGAAGTTCGGCGACCACGCCGCGGGCTACACCATGACCGGCGCGCCGGTGCTGATCAAGGACAAGACCAGCGGCAAGGTGCTGCTGATCCATGGCAGTTCCGGTGACGAGTTCGGCGTGGTCGGCCAGCTCTTCGCCCGGGATCCGGACACCGGCGAGGAAGTCTGGATGCGGCCTTTCGTCGAAGGCCATATGGGCCGCTTGAACGGCAAGGACAGCACCCCGACCGGCGACGTCAAGGCGCCTTCGTGGCCGAACGATCCGACCACCGAAACCGGCAAGGTCGAAGCCTGGAGCCATGGCGGCGGCGCGCCTTGGCAGAGCGCCAGTTTCGATGCCGAAACCAACACCATCATCGTCGGCGCCGGTAATCCAGGCCCATGGAACACCTGGGCGCGCACCTCAAAGGACGGCAACCCACACGATTACGACAGCCTCTACACCTCTGGCCAGGTCGGCGTCGACCCGAGCACCGGCGAAGTGAAATGGTTCTACCAGCACACGCCGAACGATGCCTGGGACTTCTCCGGCAACAACGAGTTGGTGCTGTTCGACTACAAGGACAAGGACGGCAAAACGGTCAAGGCCACCGGCCACGCCGACCGCAACGGCTTCTTCTATGTGGTCGACCGTAACAACGGCAAATTGCAGAACGCCTTCCCCTTCGTCGACAACATCACCTGGGCCAGCCACATCGATCTCAAGACCGGTCGCCCGGTGGAAAACGCAGGCCAGCGTCCGGCCAAGCCGTTGCCGGGGGAAACCAAGGGCAAGCCGGTGGAAGTCTCGCCGCCGTTCCTCGGTGGCAAGAACTGGAACCCCATGGCCTACAGCCAGGACACCGGGCTGTTCTATATCCCGGGCAACCAGTGGAAAGAGGAATACTGGACCGAAGAGGTCAACTACAAGAAAGGCTCGGCCTACCTGGGCATGGGTTTTCGCATCAAGCGCATGTACGACGATCACGTCGGGACCTTGCGGGCGATGAACCCGACCACCGGCAAAGTGGTCTGGGAGCACAAGGAACACCTGCCGCTATGGGCCGGCGTGCTGGCGACCAAGGGCAACCTGGTGTTCACCGGTACCGGCGACGGGTTCTTCAAGGCTTTCGATGCGAAAACCGGCAAGGAACTGTGGAAGTTCCAGACCGGTAGCGGCATCGTTTCCCCACCAATCACCTGGGAGCAGGACGGCGAGCAGTACATCGGCGTGACCGTGGGCTACGGCGGCGCGGTGCCGTTGTGGGGCGGCGACATGGCGGAGCTGACCAAGCCGGTGGCTCAAGGCGGATCGTTCTGGGTGTTCAAGATTCCGAGCTGGGATAACCAGACCGCGCAAAAGTAACCCCCCATCTATCCCTGTAGGAGCGAGCATGCTCCGGGCGGCGTTCCGACGATGGACCTCAACGATGACATGGGGTGTCTGGTGCCCCGCGGTGTTCTTGAGACCATCGCGAGCATGCTCGCTCCTACAGGGAAGCCAGAGACCTTGCCATGAACTATCTGCCTCTAGTGCTCCTGTTGAGCCTTCCCACAGCGTACGCCGACGACACCCCACTGATCATCAACGGCTGCACCATCGCCGAACACAGCCAATGCCCCGGCGCCAATCTCAAAGGCGCCAACCTGAGCAACCAGGACCTGCGCAACATGAACCTGAGCGGCGCCGACCTGCGCGAGGCCGACCTGCGCCACGCCCGCCTCGACCTGGCCAACCTGGAACAGGCCCGGCTACAGGGCGCCAACCTGACCCGCGCCAGCCTGCAACAAAGCAATGTGCGCCTGGCTGATTTCACCGGCGCCAGGCTGGTGGCAATCCAGGGCTGGGGGCTGTTCGCCCAGGGCGCGCAATTCGAGAACGCCGACCTCAGCGCCGCCGACCTGCAATTCGCCCGGCTGTCCGGGGCCAGGTTGCACAACGCCAACCTGGGCGCCGCCGATCTGGAGATGACCTGGCTGAGCAAGGCCGATCTCAAGGGCGCCAACCTCAGCGACGCCAACCTGCAAGAGGCCAAGTTGGGCGAAAGCAACCTGGAAAACGCCAACCTCGGCGGCTCGCGCCAGCATTATGCGAATTTCCAGGATGCGAACATGGAGGGCTGCACGGGGTGCCCGACGACATGGGAAAAGTGAGTGCAACAATACATCAAATGTGGGAGCGGGCTTGCTCGCGAAAGCGGTGTGCCAGTCAATGCAGGTGTCGGCTGACATAACGCTTTCGCGAGCAAGCCCGCTCCCACAGAGGGATTTGTGTTGTCTGTGATAGCGCGTCAGCCGGCCTTGCGCACCACCCCCATATCAATCCCCAGATGCACCAGCTCGGCATGGGAGCTCACCTGCAACTTGCTCTTGAGCAACGTCAGGTGATTGGAAACGGTCTTGCTGCTGATGCTCAACTGCTCGGCGATCTGCCGCGTGGGGGTGCCTTTGGCGAGCATCACGAAAATCTCCAGCTCGCGCTGGGTCATGCTCTGCAAGCGCGGGTCGCTGGCGTCCTGTTGCGCATGGCAGGCCAGTTGAGTGGCCAGCGGTTGTTCGATGTAGGCATGGCCTGCGAGCACGCGCCGCACCGCCTCGATCAACACCTCTGGCGCCGAGCTCTTGGTCAAATATCCCGATGCCCCGGCCTCCAGTGCCTGACGCACCAGCGGCAGTTCATCGTGCATGCTGAAAAACAGCACCCGCAATTGTGGCAGGCGTTGCCGCAGACGCCGAGTGGTTTCCAGGCCACTGATGCCGGGCAGGCCGAAATCCATGATCACCAGGTGCGGCACGCTGTCCTGAACCCGCGACAACGCCTCCTCGCCGGTTGCCGCCTCGCGTACTTCCATCGCCGGCAACAGCGCTCGCAACAAGCTGGCGTAGCCCTGGCGGACTACCGCATGGTCATCGACCAGCAGAATACTCATGAAACCTCCAAAGGCACGCTCAAGGTTAGCGCCCAGCCGGCGCCGGGCTGGCTGATGATGCGCAGATCAGCGCCCAGGCTGCGGGCGCGTTCGCGCATCGAATACAGCCCGACACCGGGGCGCTGTGGTTGCTCGGCACCGCGACCGTTATCGCGCACCAGCAGGCGCAAGCGTGCGCCGTGATGTTGCAGGCGCACCTGCACCTGACTGGCGTCGGCATGCCGGGCGATGTTGGTCAGGGCTTCCTGCAGCAAGCGGTACAGATGGGTTTTGTCCGGCCCCGACAGCGCCGGTAACTGCGCACTGAGCCGCAGCCGACAATCAATACCCTGCCGGCCTTGCCATTGCTCCACCAGCAACGTGATGGCTTCGGCCAACGGCAAGTGTTGCAGGACCACCGGATAGAGGTTGTGCACCAGGGCACGAAAGCCTTGTTGCAGGTGTTCGCAGTTGTGCTCCAGTTCGCGCATCGTGCGTTCGACTGTCTGCGGTTGATCAGCCGCCAGGCGCAACAGGCACGCCTGCGCACGGATCCCGGCCAGGTACTGGCCGAGATCGTCGTGCAGGGTCTGGGCCAGCTGGGTACGTTCCTGTTCCTGCACCGCCAGCAAGGCCTGGGTCAGCTGGGCATTATCGCTACCAGCCTGTTCCAGCGCGCCGGTCATGCGGTTGAAATGCGTCGCCAGTTGCCGCGCCTCCGCCCCCCCTTCTGGACGCAGGCGCACCGTGAGCTGTCCGGCACACACTTGCTGCAACGCCCGCAGCAGCTCATCGAGCAGACCCATACCGCGACGCACGGCCCAGCGAATGGTCAGCAGACTGACCACCAGGGCCATCGCACACAGGCTGAGCAGTTGTTGCACGGAGTCCCAGACTTCGTCGATTTCATCCCGTGGATCAAGCGCAATCTGTACCCGTCGGCCATCCGCCAGATCGAGGATTCTGGCGCCATGACGCACTTCGGCGAACAGCAGGCGGCCCAGCCAGGCATCGAGCCCGCCTTGCACGGCTAGCGGGGGCTGTTCCTCCGGCCCCAGCCAGCGTACGCGGACGTGGCGCAGGCCTTGGGTCAGCCGCGGTTGCAGGCTGATCGGGTCACGTTCGGCGGTTTCGCTCAGGTACTCGACCACCGCTTCGGCCGATTGCAGCTCACGCTCCACGTCCTGCAGCGCTTGATGCACCAGCAAGGTCACGCACGCCAGGGTCACCAGCGCAAAAAAACCGCAGACCCACAGATTGATCCGCCACAGGGCTGACATGCTAGCGCCCCGGTGTCGCGGGCATGACCTGCAACGCCACGGGACGCGAGCCGTGGAGCCGGTCGACGCCGATCAGGGTCAGAATCAGCAAAAACGGCAGGAGCAGTGCCTTGACGATACGCATGGTCAATCCCCTCCAGAGCAGTGGCCGTTGTTGATCATGCTAAAACCGCGCCGCCCGGCGCGAGCTACTACCTTGGTACTGGCTGCTTGGTACTTTCTGCATATTTCCCCGGCGGCATGGGCTTCCTATGCTGGCGCTACCTGTAATGGAGTGCCCTATGCGCCAGCTTGCCCCTTACGCCCTGATCTACCTGCTGGCGATTGCCTGCGCCGCCGGGCTGGTCACCCAAAGCCAGGCGGCGGACGCGCCGTTGCAGGTACGGATCGGCTACCTGGGCTATCGCCCGGACCCAGGCCCGCTGCTGTCGAACGTCATCCCCGAACCCAGCGACGCCGGGTTGCGCGGCGCCGAACTGGCGATCACCGACAGCAACAGCACCGGGCGTTTTCTCAATCACGCCTACAGCCTGGTCAGCGCCAGTGTCGACAGTCCCGAAGCCTTGCTCAGCGCCGCAAAAAACCAGCACGACCAAGGCCTGCGCCTGTTCGTGGTGAACGCACCTGCCAGCAGCCTGCGCCAACTCAGTGCAGCGCTGCCCGATAGCCTGCTGTTCAACGCCGGCAGCCCCGACGACAGCCTGCGCAGCACCGATTGTTTGCCCAACGTGCTGCACAGCCTGCCGAGCCGGGCAATGCTCGCCGACGCGTTGGCGCAATTTCTGGTAGTGCGCAAATGGCAGCGGGCGCTGCTGATCGTTGGCCCGACCGGCGACGATCAAGCCTATGCTGCGGCCCTGCGCCGTGCGGCCAAGCGCTTTGGCCTGCAACTGGTGGCGGAAAAAAACTGGAGCTTCGATAACGATCAACGGCGCAGCGCCCAGGCCGACATGCCGTTGTTCACGCAGACCGCCGAATACGACGTGGTGCTGGTGGCCGATGAGCGCGGCGATTTCGGTGAGTACGTGCCGTACCAGACCTGGTACCCGCGGCCGGTTGCCGGTACCCAGGGCCTGACCCCGGTGGGTTGGCACAAGACCGTGGAAACCTACGGCGCCGCACAACTACAGAAGCGCTTCGAAGCCTTGACCGGGCGCTGGATGAATGACCGTGACTTCGCGGCCTGGATCGCCGTGCGCAGCATCGCCAGCGCCGTCAGCAAATCGCGGCAAACCGAGCCGATGGCGATCCGCGACCTGGAAATCAGCGATCAATTGCCACTGGACGGTTTCAAGGGACGCAAGCTCAGTTACCGCCCGTGGAACGGCCAACTGCGCCAACCGATTCCGATCGTGCAGCCGCGGGCCCTGGTCAGCACCTCACCCCAGGACGGCTTCCTGCACCCCTTCAACGAGATGGACAGCCTGGGTTACGACAAACCCGAGGTCAGCTGCCGCTTTCCCTGACGACAACAACAAGGAAACTGCCATGCGCCGCACTCTGATTTCCTGCGCCCTGCTGATCGCCGCGGGCCATGCCGCCGCCAGTACCGCCTGGGTCTCCAATGAAAAGGACAACAGCCTGAGCCTGATCGACATGCAGACCCTGCAAGTCACCGACACCCTCGCTGTCGGCCAGCGCCCCCGTGGCCTATTGCTGTCCCATGACAACAAGTTGCTGTACATCTGCGCCAGCGACTCGGACCGGGTCCAGGTGATGGACGTGGCCACCCGCAAGATCATCAAGGAACTGCCCTCGGGCAAAGACCCCGAGCAATTCGCCCTGCACCCTAACAATCGCTGGCTGTACGTCTCCAACGAAGACGATGCGCTGGTCACGGTGATCGACACCGAGACGTCCAAGGTCCTCGGGCAGATCAACGTCGGTGTCGAGCCTGAAGGCATGGCCGTCAGCCCTGACGGCAAGTGGGCGGTCAACACCAGCGAAACCACCAACATGCTGCACTGGATCGACACCAGCACCCAGACCCTGGCCGACAGCACGCTGGTGGATCAAAGGCCGCGCTTCGTCGAATTCAACAACGACGGTTCGCAGCTCTGGGCCTCGGCGGAGATCGGTGGCACGGTGACGATTCTCGACGTCGCCAACCGCAATATCCTCAAGACCCTGAACTTCCAGATCAAGGGCGTGCACCCGGACAAAGTGCAGCCGGTGGGCATCAAGCTCAGCGCCGACGGCAAGTACGCCTTCGTTGCCCTGGGGCCGGCCAACCACGTGGCGGTCGTCGACGCCAAGACTTTCGAGATCCTCGATTACCTGCTGGTGGGCCGACGTGTCTGGCAACTGGCTTTCACCCCCGATCAAAAGCAGTTGCTCGCCACCAATGGCGTCAGCGGCGATGTCTCGGTGATCGATGTCGACAACCTCAAGGTCAGCAAATCGGTGAAGGTCGGACGTTATCCCTGGGGCGTGGTGGTGACCCCATGAACGCCCTGGAAGTCAGCGACCTGAGCTTTGCCTACGGGCCTCGGGAGGCCTTGCGCCAAGTGAATTTCAGCCTCGCACCCGGGCGTTTCGCCGCGCTGCTGGGGCCTAACGGCGCCGGTAAATCAACCCTGATCGCTTTGCTCACCCGGCTCTATGACTTGCAGCACGGCGATATACAGGTCGGCGGCTGTTCTTTGCGCAGCGCCCCGCGGCCGGCGCTGAAACAGCTGGGCGTGGTGTTTCAGCAAAGCACCCTCGACCTGGACCTGAGCGTCGAGCAGAACCTGCGTTATCACGCCGCGCTGCATGGCTTGTCCCGCCGCCAGACCGGCTTGCGGGTCGATGCGGAACTGGCTCGCCAGGCCCTGGACGAGCGCCGTGGCGAACGGGTGCGCGACCTCAATGGCGGTCATCGCCGGCGGGTGGAAATCGCCCGCGCCCTGTTGCATGAACCGCGCCTGCTGCTGCTCGACGAAGCCAGCGCCGGCCTCGACCCGGCCAGTCGCCTGGCGCTCAACCTGCACATTCGCACGCTGTGCCACGAGCAGCACATCAGCGTGCTCTGGACCACTCACCTGCTCGACGAAGTGCAGCCCGGCGATGACTTGTTGATCCTTCACCAGGGCCGCCTGGTAGCCAGCGGACAGGCCGACGCACTGAGCCTGGAACACGGTGGCGACCTGGGCTCGGCCTTCACTCGCCTGACCACTCCAGGAGCTGCCCAATGAACGCCTACTGGCAATGTTTGCGCGGTATCGTGCTGCGCGAGTGGCTGCGCTTCGTGCTGCAACGCACGCGGTTTCTCAGCGCCCTGGTGCGGCCGTTGTTGTGGCTACTGGTGTTCGCCGCGGGGTTTCGCGCCGCACTGGGCATCGCCATCATCGAACCCTACGACACCTACATTCCCTACGAGGTCTACATCATTCCGGGACTGGCCTGCATGATCCTGCTGTTCAACGGCATGCAAGGGTCACTGTCGATGGTCTATGACCGCGAGATGGGCAGCATGCGCGTACTGCTGACCAGCCCCCTGCCCCGAACCTTCCTGCTGTGCAGCAAGCTGCTGGCCACCTCGCTGATCTCGCTGCTGCAGGTCTATGCCTTCCTGGCGATCGCCTGGCTCTACGGCGTACGACCGCCAGCCATGGGCTTGCTGATTGCCCTGCCGGCGCTGTTGCTGGTGGCCTTGATGCTCAGCGCACTGGGCCTGTTGCTGTCGAACGCGATCCGCCAGTTGGAGAACTTCGCCGGGGTGATGAACTTCGTGATCTTCCCGCTATTTTTCCTGTCTTCGGCGCTGTATCCGCTGTGGAAAATGCGCGAGGCCAGCGAGTGGTTGTACTGGCTATGCGCGGTGAACCCGTTCAGCCATGCGGTGGAGCTGGTGCGCTTTGCCTTGTACGAACGATTCAATCCGCTGGCGCTGGCGGTATGCGTAGGGCTGACCCTACTGTTCGCCCTGCTCGCCGTGCTCACCTTCAACCCACAACACGCGGCCCTGCGCAAATCCAGCTGACTCCATCAATCCCCTGGGGGAGCGCGCTTGTGGCGAGGGGATTTATCCCCGTTGGGCTGCGCAGCGGCCCCGGCATTCCTTCAGGCATACCGAGTTACCTGGCTCTGCGACTGCTTCGCAGCCGAACGGGGATAAATCCCCTCGCCACAGAAAACTTACTACTTTAGTACTGGTTTTACCTGTCTATCGTCGCATTCCCAACGCAGCGCGACTGGCATGTAATGGGTTCATAACTATAAGGACCTACCCCATGCCGCGTGCCCGACGTCACCTGTTGCGTCCCACACTCGCTGCGTTGTCGCTGAGCCTGTGGCTGGGCGGTGTACACGCCCAAACCCCGCTGTTTTCCCATGACGGCTATCGCATCGACCTGTACCGCAGCCCTACGCCGGACGTGATGCAGGACGCGACCATCATCGATACACCCATCCTGCAAAATCTGCTTGAACAGGACCCGCGCCCGGTGCTGATCGACGTCTACCGCCGCCAATGGCTTCAAGGCCGCTTCATCGAAGACCAGCCCCACGAAAACCTGCCCGGCAGCCATTGGCTGGCCAACACGGGCGACGGTGAACTGACGCCGCAGTGGCAGGCGTATTTCGCCGACAACCTGAAAAAACTGACGGCCGGCAACCCGACGCAACCGCTGGTCTTCTACTGCCGCTCCGATTGCTGGTTGAGCTGGAATGCGGTCAAACGCGCGGCCAGCCTGGGCTATAAATCACTGTATTGGTATCGCGATGGCCTCGACGCCTGGCAGGCTGCCAGGCTGCCGGTCACGCCAGCCCAGCCCGAACCCTTTCCCTGAGCTTTACGCGTGCGTGTTGTTGCCACACCATAATCAAAATAATGAGGTGAAAGGCCATGTACAAAATTCTGATTGCCGACGATCACCCGCTGTTTCGCGAAGCCATACACAACGTCATCAGCGATGGCTTTGCCGGTAGCGAGGTGATGGAGACCGCCGACCTCGACAGTGCCCTCGCGCTGACCCAGGAACACGATGACCTGGACCTGATCCTGCTCGACCTGAACATGCCCGGCATGCACGGGCTCAATGGCCTGATCAACCTGCGCAACGAAGCGCCGACCATTCCCGTGGTCATCGTCTCCGCCGAGCAGGACAAGCAGATCGTCCTGCAAGCCATCACTTACGGCGCGGTGGGTTTCATCACCAAATCCTCGCCCCGTGCGCAGATGACCGAGGCGATCCAGCAGATTCTCAACGGCAATGTCTACCTGCCGCCGGACATCATCCGCACCGCAAAAAGCAGTACGCACCGGCGGATGAACGATGCCCCGAGCTTCCCGCCGGAACTGCTCCAGGCCCTGACCCGCAAGCAACTGCAGGTCCTGGAGCGCATGACCAAGGGCGAATCGAACAAACAGATCGCCTACACCCTGGAAATCGCCGAAACCACGGTCAAGGCCCACGTCTCGGCGATCCTGCGCAAGCTCAACGTGCACAACCGCGTGCAGGCGATCCTGAGTGCCGGGGATATCGATTTCGGGTCATATCTGCGCCGTTGAGACGGTGTTGCCCCCTTCGCTGGCAAGCCAGCTCCTACAGGATCACCATCATCCTGTAGGAGCTGGCTTGCCAGCGAAGAGGCCCTCGCAAACACTAGAGACCTCAGGGCCTTGCGAGCAAGTGACTCATCGCCGCCTTCAGCTTCATCGGCCGCACCGGCTTGTGCATCAGGGTATGGCCCAGTTCGCGGATCTGCTGTTTGAGTTCATTGCTGTAGTTGGCGGTGATCATCATGGCCGGGATCGCGCAAGCGCGGCGAGCATTGATCCGCGCAACGGCATCGACGCCGTTCTGGTCGTTGTCCAGGTGATAGTCGGCAATCAACAGGTCGGCGCCGGCATGGTAGTTGTCCACCTGCCGCGCCAGGTCCTCTTCCGACAACGCGGTCACCACGCGACACCCCCATCCTTCCAGCAACGTGCGCATCCCGGCGCAAATGGTCGCGTCGTTGTCCAGCACCCAGACCCGCGCGCCACGCAGTCGTTCGAGCATCGGCTCGCTCATCAGCAGGTTCGGCAATGGCTTGGGTGCGGTGGCGCTGATCGGCACTTCCACTGAAAACATCGAGCCCCGGCCAGGCCACGAACGCACGTGAATGCGGTGGCCGAGAATGCCGGCGATTTTCTCGACAATCGCCAAGCCAAGGCCCAGGCCACGGTCCTGATCCGGGCGTTGCACATCACCGCGCTTGAACTCCTGGAAGATTTCTTCCAGGCGATTTTCAGCGATGCCCATCCCGCTGTCCCAGACCTGAATCGACAGGCTTTGCTCATGACGCCGACAACCCAGCACCACGCGACCGCTGTAGGTATAACGAATAGCGTTGCTCAACAGATTGCGCAGGATGCGCGCCAGCAACTGGATGTCGCTGCGTACCAGGGCCGAACAGGCGATGAAATGCAGTTGCAGGCCTTCGCTGCGCGCCACCTGGGTGTATTCGGCGGCGAGGTTTTCCAGCAGTTCGCTCAAGGCGAACGGCGCAACATCGGCCTTGATCACACCGGCATCGAGCTTGGAAATATCCACCAGGGTGCCCAACAGGCTCTCCACATCTTCCAGTGAGTTGCTGACATTGCGCACCAGGTTCTCGTTGGCAATCGGCTCGCGTCGCTCCAGCAAGGCACTGGTGAACAACCGCGCGGCATTCAGCGGTTGCAGCAGGTCGTGACTGACGGCGGCGAGAAACTTGGTTTTCGACAGGTTGGCCTGTTCCGCTTCCAGCTTGGCCTCACGCAAGCGCGATTCGACCCGGCGGCGTTCGTCGATTTCGCGCAGCAACTGGTCGTTGAGGTGGGTCAGTTCGGCGGTGCGCTCACGCACCCGCAGTTCGAGATTCTGATAAGCCTGGTGCAGCGCCTCGGCGGTACGGCGGCGCTCGGTGATGTCGCGGATCAACACGAAGATCCCCACCACCTCGCCGCTGGCCAGGCGATTGGGCACATAGGAGCGCAACATGTAGCGCTCCTGGTTGTTGACGTTGGTCTCGGCGAATTCGAAGGTCACGCTCTCCCCGGCCAGCGCTCGGGCCACGTAGGACTCCAGGCGCTGGTAATGCTGCTCGCTGTGCACTTCGCGCAGGCTCTGGCCGAGCATCACGCCGCGCGGCCAGCAGTACCATTCTTCGTAGACCTTATTGGTGAACTCGTAGACCAGATCGGCATTGAGGTAGGCGATCAATGCCGGCACATGGTCGGTGATCAAGCGAATCCAGCGCTCGCTTTCGCTCAGGGCTTCGGCGTGCTGGTAGCGTTCGGTGATGTCGGTGAAGGTGTTGACGAAACCGCCGGTGGGCAATGGATGGGTGCGGATTTCCAGGACCCGGCCATCGCACAGGCGTTGTTCGCACTCCTGCACAGGGCGCCCATTCGGACCGCGACTGGCCGGGGTCAGCAGGGTCAGTTCGCTGTCGGCGATGACTTCGGCAAAGGGCCGATGGGCGGCCACCGGTGCCAAGCCGCTGAGCTCGAGGAAGCGCCGGTTCCACAGTTCCAGAATGCCCTCGGCATTGACCATCGCCACCCCTTGGGAGAGGTTGTCGACCGCCCGTTGCAGCAAGTGCGACTTCTGCGCCACCGCCTGTTCCCGGCGCACGGTCTCGCTGAGCTTGACGTCGGTGATGTCGGTAAACAGGATCACCCGCCCACCTTCCTGGGTCGGCCGTTCGCTGACTTGCAGCCAGCGACCGTCCTGCAGGCGGTACAGCAGGTTTTCGTCGGCATGCCCGCGAGGCTCTTCGGTAAACAACCCGTTGCTCTGCATCAGGCGCTTGACCTCGGTCAAACGCATGCCGGCGTTGATCCGCACCCGGCTGTTGCTCCAGAACGCCTTGAAGCGGCTGTTGAACAAGACAATGCGCTGCTCGGCATCGAACAGCACGAAGGCATCGGAAATGCTCTCGATGGCATCGATCAGGTGTTGATGGGCGGTTTCAGCGCGCAGGCGTGCTTCACTGAGCAAATGGTTACCCGCCTTGAGTTCGGCCATGGCCTGGTTCAAGGCATCGGTGCGTTCACGCACCTGCTCGGCCAACACCACCGAATGTTGGAAGGCGGCATACGGATCGTTGCCGCGGGTGATGCCGGACTCGATGCGCTCGATCAGCGCCGCATTGATGCGTTGCAGTTTCTGATTATCGTGCTGCAGGACGGCGATTTGCGCCCGCAGTTCAGCGCTGTCCACGGGACCGACCGCGGGCAATGGCAACGCCGGTGAAGGTCTGGTTGATGTGCATGCCATTGAACTGTTCTCCGTAGGAGTTGAACCCCATCACCCGCTGTTCGCGCAAAAAACTGCCGATCTGCTCCAGGCTGCCGTTGTCCTCCAGCTCCAGGCGCCTGAGGAAACAGTCACAACCAATGGTCAGCAACAGATCGCCGAGCCGTTGTTGCAAACCGTCGAACAGGCTCTGCAGATTCGGCAGCAACGGGCCCGGGGTCATGGCGGTGAGCACGATGCCGTTCTCCACCGCGCAATAGAAACTCAGGCTCAGGTCCGGATGAACCTGCTGGATGGCGCGCACGTAATACTGCTCGTTGATCCGCACCGCCAAGGGGTGCGCGGCGAAGACCCGGTGGTCGAGTTGGCCCACCGGCACGCCGATGTGCCGGGCGTACTCGGCGGCAGCCGGCTCGGCGTTGAGTTCGAAAACCCGCCGCGAGGCGCTGTCCGCGCCGGTGACCACCAGTTTCTCCGCTCGCGGCAGAATGTGGTGGGTGGTGAACACTTCAAAGTCCAGCCAGGTATTGACCAGCACCACCACCGCTGCGCCGCTGTGAAAGCCGCCGCCTGAGTAGACATGGGTGTGGGTCAGGTAGTTGTCGTCTCCGGCCGAGCCGCCAAAGTGCGGGATGTCGCCCAGGGCCGCGCTCAAGGCGGCCAGGACCATTTCTTCGCGGCTGGACAGGCCATCGAGCAAGGTCAGGGCAAAGCTGTGGCCCTTGATAGGCGCCAGGGTGTTGCTGCGACAGCCGTTGACCAGGCGCTCGACCATCTGCTGCGCGTCGATCAGGCTGAAGTGCTCCATCTCGTCGATCAGTTCCAGGGCGATGGAAAAGTACCGATGATCAAAACCCACCGCCGTCACGCAATTGCGCCCATATCCTTGCGCAGTGATTTCCCCGGCGCTGGTGCAACCCGCCAGGCGTATGCCGCCGAAGCCTTGCTGCAAGGCCTGGCCCAACCCCTGCAAATCGTACTCGGCGGAACAGAAAAACAGCACGAAGCCCAGGTGCGGATGCAGCAACTGCCGCGCCAGCTCCTGCGCCACCTGCTGCGGATCGGTGGCCTGGGACATCGCACTGACGATCCCTTCGTTCTGGACCTGCTGCATCGTCGCCCCTCGCAGGTGCGTGTGTGTGAGGCACGAGTGTACGAAGCCTGCCGAGTGCCACGAATGCTACTTGGGTAGCAGGTAGGCGCTTCAATGGGAGGAGAGCTGTGTCAGAGCACTCCCAAACACCACCCCCTTGTGGGAGCGGGCTTGCTCGCGAAAGCGGTGTGTCAGGCGCCTTGAATATCGACTGGAGGAGCGCTTTCGCGAGCAAGCCCGCTCCCACAGGGGAGATGAGTCAAGTACGGCTTTACCAGGTCAACACCGCCCCCAGGGCAACGGTATCGGTGTCTTCATTCTGCGCACTGCTGTCATGGCCGTTGATTTCGAACTGGTTGTACTCGGCCACCAGCTTGAGGTTGTCGTTCACGTCGTGGAACAGCGCGATGCCGCGGGTCTCGTAGTCCGCGCCACTGCCAACCACGCCGTTGCCATCGTCATTGGTCTTGCCGTAGGACAAGGCCAGGCGGTTCTTGCCCAGTTTGTAGGAGCCCTGCAACAGGTACCCGTCACTGTCGACGTTGCGCAGAGTCGGTTCGCCGGCGTTGTTGGTGAAAAACGGGTTGATGCCCTTGGCCTGGAAGCCCGACCCGGTCAGGGACAAGCCACCCATTTTTGCCTGCACGCCATAACCGACGCCTTTGGACGTGACGGTGTCGACGCTGGAATCGGTATTGTCCGAAGTCTGGTAGCTGCCGTTGACCCAGCTGTAGATCTTCGCCCCGGCGAGGTCGAACTGATAGGTGATCTCGCTCTCGGTGCGCGGATTCTCCTGGTAGGCCTTGCCGGTCGGGCTGCTGTCATTGGTGTCCACCGGGTCCATGATCCCCACCGCCACGCGCAAACCGTCCATCACCGGCGTGCGGTAGGTGATCTGCGAGGTCGGGAACGGATAGGGGTAACCGGTGCCGATGTTGCCGAACGACACCCCGCCACCATCCACCAGTCCCAGGGTATCGCTGACCTGACCGTAGCCGGCGAGCAACTCGTCGAGCAGGATGTTGGAGCGGGCGAAAAGGCCGAAGTCCTTGCCGATCAGCACTTCCCCCCACTCGGGGTTGGCCACGGTGCCGTAGAACTGCCGCACATCGATGGCGGTGTCGGTGCCATTGGTTTCACTGTCGTTGATGGTGACCCAGAACGAGGCACGGGCACCCAGCTTGAGGTCATCGACCTGCTTGCCCATGTTGAAGCCCAGGTAGTTGGGCAGGAAGCCCATTTTCACCCGCGATTGACGGCGGTCGTACTGATCCCCTTCGCGGTCGACATCGCTGTTCACATAGAAGGCGTTGATGTAGCCGTCGGTGGAGAACGTGGTCTGGTCCTTGTCGTACAGCATGATTTCGGCTTCGGCCGTGGCACTCATGCCGAGGGCAGACAGGCTGGCGATCAAGGCCGGTAAAAAACGATGGGTGAAATTCTTATTGTTGTGCATGGCGCGCTCCGCGACTGGGACGAGGTGTCGGAGGCGATTATCGAAAGCTGACGGGCGGCGCCATACGCTGCCTTGGGGGTGGTTTCGAGGTGCTTTGGAATGGCCGCAAGCGCGCGGCAACTGTGGCGTAAGACCGCCGGTCGGCAGGGCTCACAACTTAGGGTGTAGGCCTGTACGCCCATCGAAAAGCCCGATTCTTGCGACCCGGGCTTTTCCTGCAACGACTGCACGATTGCGGCATCTGCCGTCGTTAGAAACTCGCCTTGACCGATAACATGAAGTTGCGTGGATCACCGTAGTAGTTGCCGAAGGTCTCAGTGCCGATGGTGGCGTAGTAGCGCTTGTCGAACAGGTTGTTGCCGTTGAGCGCGACGGACCAGGTGTCGTCGATGCGGTAGCTGATACGGCCGTTCCAGATCGCATAGCCTGACTGGCTGATTTTCTCACCACTTGAAGGTGAAACACGGAAGTTATCGCTTTGCGCGTTGACCCCTGCACCCAGGGTGAATCGCTCAAGCGACCCACTCAGGGCGTAATCGCCCCACATCCGCAACATATGCCGCGGCACATAACTGTTGAACGCTGCGCCGTTCAGGCTGGTGTCGATATCGTCGAGCGTCTTGGTCTGGGTATAGGTGTAACCCGCCAGCACTTGCAGGCGCTCGATGACTTCACCGCTGATCTCGGCCTCGAAACCCTGGGCGCGAACCTTGCCGGCATTGACGTAGCAGTAACCATCGGAGGACGGGCAGGACGAGTTGAAATCAGTCTGCGCCTGGTCCTTCTGGATCGTGCGGAACAGGTTGAAGGCGCTGTTCAGTCGACCGTCGTACCAGGCGCCCTTGATCCCCAGCTCATAGCTCTGGCCCACGAGCGGCTTGAGCGCAGCACCGTCTTCTGAGCGGTAATTGCCTTGCGGGGTAAAGATTTCCGAATAGCTGGCGTAGGCGGTCAGGTTCTCGTTCAGGTCCAGCAGCACACCTACAAACGGCGTCACTTGCCCGGTCTCTGTGGTGCTGGCGTGCTCCGAAGTGCCTGTGTTGATGAAGTCGTAGTCGGTATCGGAGTTGTACCAGCTCACCCGGCCGCCAACGACAACGGTCAGTGGATCAGCCAGTTTCAAGCGCAGTGTCGAGTAAATGCCCTTCTGCCTGGTGACTGAGTCGACCGGACCGCCGCGAGATGAATTGTCGATGAAGTAGCTGTCATCCGGCTCCGGAATATACTTGTCGGGGTTGAACACATTCTGGCGCTGCGGCAGGAACGCCACCGAGTAGAAGTCGTTCTTTTTCGAACGGCTGGCATTGAAACCCACCACCAGTTCATGGCGTTGACCGAACGCGTCGAACTTGCCGTCGACGTAGGCATCCAGGCCGTAATCGACCTGATCGTAGTCGTACATGCTGCCCAGCATGCCGGTGGTATCGGTGCCGGGCGTCACGGCGCCGGAAGCGAATGCGTACTTGATGTCCTGGGTGTTTTTTGTATAGACACTGGCGACCTTCAAGGCCCAGTCGTCGTTGAGCTGGTGACTCAGGTCACTGAAGACCGTGGTGCGCTGGCTGCGCCAGGTGTTCCACGAGGGATCGAGACAGGTCGAGCGGCTGAGCTTCAAGTCGCTGCGGTCCTTGTAACGCGGCAGGCCTCCCCAGCAAGGGCTGGCATCCACGTCTTCATAGGCAACCCCCAGGCCGAGCGTGGTGTCGGGGCTCAGGTCAAGGTCCAGCGCGCCGTAATACACCTGGTCCTTGCGACTGGCGTCGTCGACGAAATAGTGCCGGCTCTGCTCCGCGACCACCGCCCGGCCGCGCAAAGTGCCGGATTCGTTCAGCGGGCCACCGGTATCGACCTGTCCGCGATAGTTGTCCCAGCTGCCACCGGACAGCGTGATGTCCGTGTGCGCGGCAGCCTGGCCGCGTTTGCGCACGAAGTTCACCCCACCGGCGGTGCCACCCGCGCCTTTCATCATGCCCGCGGCGCCGCGCAGAATTTCCACCCGGTCGTAATACGCCATGTCGCCGCTGAAACTGTCGGCCTGGACATAGAGGTTGCCCATGTCCAGGGGCACACCGTCGTACTGATACTGGCCCGACATGCGGAACCCGCGCGAGTAGAAGTACTTGCCGCCCATGGTCGAGTCGTAGACGGTGATGCCCGGGGTCTTTTCCATGACCTGGTCGATGGTGTTCAGGTTCTGGTCATCGAGCATCTTGCGCGTCATCACCGTGACCGATTGCGGCGTTTCCCTGAGCGAGTGCTCACCCTTGCCGATGGTGACCGCTCCGGTGGTGTACGAGCCGCTGTTTTCGGTGGTCGCGCCCAGCACCTGGCCATTGATGTTGGTCGCGCCCAGTTCCAGCGCCGAACCGACTTGCGGAACCGGCCGCAGCACATACGTACCGTTAGCCCGCGGTTCGGCCTGCAGTCCGCTACCCGCCAGAATCCGCGCAAACCCTTCGCTGACACCAAACGCTCCCTGGAGCCCTGGAGATTTCAAGCCATCGGTTTGTCGCGCATCGAACGAAAGCGCAGCACCTGCCGCGCTGGCGAAATGACTGAGGACTTCAGTCAGGCTGCCGCCAGCGATGTCAAAGGACTTGACCGAGTTTTGCTGTTGCGCCGGCAACTGCACCGCCAACGCTACGCTTGACCAGACACCCGCCGTCGTTGCCGCCAATAGCCCGAACTTTACTGCGGCCGCCAAACGACCCGGCTTGTACACCCGTAACATGCTTCCCCTCCCCCAAAGCCGATCTGTAAAAACTCATTGAGGGATGAGCCGAACGATGTGCATCAATAGTGCAAAACGCTGACAAACTTTTTTCAACTCACTATGAAAGCGTGGTGGCAGGCGACGACACATCGACCCAATACCGGCTGTACCGAGTGACCTGTAGCGCGAAACCACTCTCCAGCGCAGCCAGCGCCAGGTCAGTGTCATCAATGGGAAAAGCGCCGGAGACTTTCAGTTGGGCAATTCGCGGATCGCAGCGCAGTACACCTGGGCGGTAGCGCGAAAGGTCGTCCAGCAACTCGGCCAGGGGACGATTGATGGCGATGATGCTTCCCTGTTGCCAGGCACCGACCGAAGCATCGTTGCGCCGTACAACGCCCAATGAGCGGCCATCGAAGTCCAGGGACTGGCCGGCTTCCACGCGCACCGTCGAGCCAGCGCCAGCCGAACGGACCTCGACGGCCTTCTCGATTACCGCCACGCCAGCGCCCTGCTCATCGCAGCGGACGATAAAACGCGTGCCGAGCGCCAACACCTCTGCATGACGAGTGAGCACCTTGAACGGCCGCTGCAAGGGATCGACCGCGGTCGTCACTCGTATCTCGCCCCGCAACAGGTCGAGTACACGGTGACGACCGTCGAAGCGAAGGTTGACCGACGTATCGGTGTTAAGTAGCAACGCGCTGCCATCGGCCAAACGAAACTCACGGCGCTCACCCACTGCGGTGCGAAAATCGGCAAACAGCTTGCGCGAGGTCTCGCTGTGCCAGCCCAGCCCGCCCAGCGAACCGGCTGATACGAGCACCAGCACACTGCGCAATACCTGGCGCCGGGATCGATCAGCGCCACGCAAGGCTGGCGCAGCCAATGAGCCCGGCACACTGGCCATCTGCTCGCCCACGTCGAGCATGCGCTGCCAGGCTTGGCGATGGTCAGGGTCGCAAGCCAGCCAGTCGTTCCAGGCTGCCAGATCCGCATCGGTGGCGATATCCGACCGAAGTCGGGCATACCACTGGGCAGCGGCGCCAATCGCCTTCAACTCAGCAGGCGAAAGGCTCACGCCAGTTGCAGCCGAATCTGCATCAAACAGCAATGCTCCATGGCCTTGGCCATGTAGTTGTTGACTGTGCGCGTGCTGATGTTCAAGCGCTCGGCGATCTGCGGGTAGGTCAGCCCGTCGAACTGCGACAGGATGAACGCCTGCTTGACCTTGGTCCCCAATCCTTGAAGCAGGCGGTCGATTTCCATCAGGGCTTGCAACAGGATCGCCTGTTCCTCCAATGAAGGTTGCTGCCATTCGGGCATGGCGGCCAAGGCTTCCAGGTAGGACTGTTCCAGCGAACGGCGGCGAAACAGATCGATCAGCAAGCCCTTGGCGATCATCGACAGGTAGGGCCGTGGCTCGCGAATCTCCAGCGCGTTTCGCGCCTTGATGACCCGAACGAACGTGTCCTGCGCCAGGTCCGCCGCATCGAAAGCATTGCCCAGACGCTTGCGCAGCCAGCCCTTGAGCCAACCGTGATGGTCGCAATACAGATCATTGACAGCGTTGCGCAGGGATAAATCGTTGGCGGACATGACGATGGAATAATTCGCGAGTGATAATGACTCGCATTGTCATGTGTGCGCAGGGTGATTTGCAATAGCCACTGTGGCCTGTAGGAGCCAGCGGGCGGCAAAGCACGATAACGCGGTATTACTGATACACCACAGCGCCTGGTTCGCGGGCAAGCCTTGCTCCTACAGGCGAAGAACGAGGGCAAGGCAAGGGCGACGCTGATATCATTCAAGAACTTACAAGCCAGGTGGAAAAACATGAACCGTCAGAAAAAGCTGAAGCAGTTGTTCAAGGAGAAGGCCAAAAAGGCCAGCGCCAAACTGGCGCCGAAAAAGCCTAAATACATCAGCAAGGCCGACCGATTGAAACTGGCTGCCGAAGCTGACGCCTCGATCAGTTCCCCTAGCGAAAATTGATCCAGTTGGGGGCGCTCGAACTCATGGCCACACAGCTCGCGTAGCGCTTGCAGGCCTTGACACTGGCCGGTTCCGGCGGCACGGAAAACAGTACGGTAAACACCAGGAAAAACAGGACCAAAAAAGGAATGTAGTAGGCGAGAAGACTTTTTATTTTCATTGTCTGTGCTCTCATGACCTTTGAATCGAAACTGCGTTAGCAGTGCCTTGGGAACGGCGCCTTTCCGCGACGGATGGGGTTCTCGGGAAGGCGCCCTGTTGCTCTGTCAGCGCTCGTCCACCGTGATGAACTCGCGACGCTCGGCCATGAACGCGGGCACGTCGTCCTCGTCGGTGAAGAACTGCTCGTACCACTCGCGCAACTGATAGACCGGGCCGTCGGTTTCTGCCAGTACCGGTTTGTCGATGCGGATCTTGTGCTTCCAGATCACCACGTCCTGGTAGAACGAGTCGCGGTTGCCCTGGACATAGGCCCTGGCCACTTCCTGGTTCTGCTCTTCGGTCCAGCCCGGCACCCGCTTGACCATGCAACCAAAGCGCAGGTCGAAGCTGTTGGGTGTCACCGGCACGTGGCTGTTGAGCAGGATGGCGTGGATGCGCACATCGCCGAACATCGAGCTGATATGGGTGAAGTGGGTAGCCGGGCCGTAGTAAGCCGATGGCGCGATCAGGTCGCCGCCCAGGCGCTCTGAGTCGCCATGGAAAATCTGATGGCCGATGTGCCCTTCGAAGACGTTGGCGAAGTACTTGGTCGGCGTACCGTGCACTGGCCCGAAGTGCTGGGCATCGACCAGGTTATCGACCAGCTCCCGCGGGTTGGTTTCGATGTGCATGGTGTCGATGTTCCAGTCATGCACCCAGTCCGGATCGTCCATCTCCGGCAGGTGCGGAATGACCACGCCCTCTTTCGGCGCACGACCTTCGGGATTGTTCCAGACGAACAGCAGGTTGTTTTCCTCGCAGGTCAACCAGCTGCGGGTCTTGGCCTTGGGCGGGATGCGCTTGCAGTAGGGGATCTCCACGCATTTGCCGCCGGTGTCGTACTTCCAGTGATGGAACGGGCACACCAGTTTGTCGTTCTCGACGGTACCCTGGGACAGGTCGGCGCCCATGTGCGGGCAATAGGCATCCAGAATGCTGATGCGGCCCTGGCTGTCGGCGAAGGCCACCAGGCGGGTGCCGAAGATTTCCAGGGTATGGGGCTTGCCATCACGGTAGTCGGCGGCATTGCCCAGGCAGTGCCAGCCGCGCGCGTAACGGTGGCTACGCTGGGCGTTCTCGATGTTGATTTCAGCGAGTTTGGTCATTGTTGTTCCTCGATTGCAGACTTCGGGACAGGCAAAGTCCCCAAGAAATACAGGGTGATCCCATGGCGAACATCATTGAGTAGCCGCGCCAGGAGGTCATCGTTCAGTTGGACTAGATCAAACGCGACCCAATCTCAATCGGCGCCCCTGTTTCCAAGGGCACCGCGCTTGACGATTACTGGCCGAAGCGGCGAGCGGCCTCCGGGCCGAAGTCCCGGGGGCTGAAACCGGTTTTATTCAACAGGTAGCCGTTGCGCTGTTCGTTGATCAGGTTGAACGCCAGGTAGCTGCCGGCATTGAGGTCGTAGTACAGGCCCACGCCCGCTTGCGGCCTCTGGCTTTCGTAGGCGTAGAAATAGTTGACCATCGAGGTGCGCCACAGCTCGCCACGGTTGTCGTAGTTGTCGGCGAGCATCGGGAACCAGGTGTCTTCGTCGATGTACAGCTTGCGTTTACCATACAGATGGCGGAAGCCCGGCTTGAGCGTGCCTTCCAGCTCCCAGACCCGATGGCGCTCAAAACGCATGGCATCCGGGTTGATGTGGCCAGGGGTCAGCAAGTCGGCGTACTTGAGGTTGGCGGCATGCAGGCGGTAGGTGTTGTAGGGAATGAACATCTCGCGCTTGCCGACGATCTTCCAGTCATAACGTTGCCCCGAACCGTTGAACAGGCGCACCTCGTCGACGGTAATGGAACCACCGCTGCCCGGGAACGACATGTCGAAGCCATACCCCGGCGACTGACGCACGCGCCGCGTACCCGGATCGTAGCGCCAGGCCTGGCGCGGTTCAGTCTTGTCGTTCCAGAATTCGGTACCGGTGTTGATCTCACCCTTGTCCCGTTGTGGCAACAGGGTTTCATTGAGATAAAACGACGAGTTGCCTGTGGTATCGCCAATCTTGTCCGGTTCGAGCCCGGGCGCCAGGTTGCGTGAATGCACGCGGCCCCAGTTGATATTGCCGTCCTTGAGCACGTAGGCGTTGTCGGAGACGTACTCCTCGGTCCAGGCCCGCAAGGTAAAGGTCGAGGCATTCTTCAACAATTCCAGGCCGCTACGCGGCACCGGGAAAGCGGTGCCGCCGGTCTTGCCGACCACCCCTTCGCCGTCATCGACCAGCCGCGCCACCTTGGCGTTCTCTTTGGTGGCCTGGCAGACCGCGTCGTTGAAGCGAAAATCCCGGCGCGTGGGGTAAACCGGTATTTTGTAGGTGCCCGGGTACAGTTTGAACAGGGCTTTCTGCCCATCGGACAAGTAATCATTGTATTGGGCGATGTTCTGCGCGGTAATCACGAACAGCGGTTTGTCATCCGGGTAAGGGTCTACCGGGTGGTTGCCGGTGCCCTTGAAATCGACGTGGGGTGGAACGCCCAGCCACTTGCCGCTGAACGGCGGAATGCTGCCGTCGGCATTACCGGCCTTTTCCGCGCCCAGGCACGTCAAGTCCTTGCCCAGGCGCTCGATGTCCTCTGGCGCGGCATGCACCGTGCCGATGGCACAGCATCCCAACAACAACGCCAAGGCCCAGCTTGGGGACTGATTACTGCCGTTCATTTTTATTCTCCTTATTCACGTTCGCAACGGTTGCCCAGTATCGACAGGCGAGGAACCCGGCAGCATCGTCCGCACGGACTAACGCGTTTTGGCACTGGCCGGGTTCACCGCCGGCTGCGGTGCCCCCAGGGCCACAACGCTGTTGAGCATGATCCGCACCAGCTCGGTCTGGCGCCGCACGCCGGTCTTGGAGAAGATCGAGCGCAGGTGGGCACGCGCGGTATTGCGACGGATATTGAGGATTTCCGAGGCTTCCTCCAGCGACAGGCCGTTGGCCAGTTCCAGGGCCAGCGTGGTTTCTGCCGGGGTCAGGTTGTACAACTGCGAAGTCAGCACCGTGCTCACCAGCGACTTGCTTACCGCATCACGCACATACACCACCACCGTGGGCTTGCCATTGCCTTCGAGCAATTCCTGGGACGGAATCAACTCCACCACCACGCCCAGGCTGACCTGTCCAGAGGGGCGGGATATCGACGTCGCCTCCGCCACCTGAACCCCCTTGCCCACGCCCTGCCTGGCACGTTGGAAGGCGTTGCGAACCAGGCGCGCCAACTCCCGATTATCACTGGGGTAGGTCGCTTCCAGCCGACCGCCCACCACCTTGAGGCCGTCCTGGCTGTCGAGAATCTCCCTGGCCACTGGGTTGAGTTGCAGCACACTGCCGTTTTCATCGAGCACGAAGGTTGCCACCGCCAGGCGGCTGATCGTCTGCGAATACAGGCTGCCCAGGGACTCGCTGCGATCGAGCAACGAATGCATGTGCAGGGCCCGGCGCAAATGCGGCAACAACATGGCGCACAGGGCCCGTTCAAGGGTGCTGAAAGCCGGGTGCCCCTGGGGTCGATTGATCCGCAACCGCACCGTGCCGCCATCCGGCATGCGGATATCGGCACCCAGCATGTGATAGCAATCGTGGGGTTGGCAAAACAACAGGTAGAACGCCGAACTGGACCATTCGGCATCGCTCATCAGCTCATCGACGGTGAACACCGTATCGGTAGGCAGGCCGTCGAACAGGGTAGATTTGGCGTAGTAGGCATAATGGTTGATACCGCCCTCCCCGAGTTCGACATCGCCCGCCACCACCATGGGCGACAACAGCGGCTCATCCTGGACCCGCAAAATCAAGGTCACGAAGTTGGCCTTGAACAAGGTTCTCAGCTCGCGCAAAGAATCGTTCAGGCAGCGGGTGTCCATCGCCGAATCGTAGATGTTGCCAATAATCCGTTCGTACTCGGCCAAGTCCAGGCCCATTTGCGCCAGGACCTGTGCATTGGGCACACAACTTTGCATAACCATTCCCCAGCAGAGGGCCCGACTGACGGACCCCCATGGATTTAATCGACCGAACGTCGGTGTCCCGCTGGCCTCATGGCAGCTCGAACAGGCCGGCGGCGCCCATGCCACCACCGATGCACATGGCAATCACCACATACCGCACACCGCGGCGCCGTCCTTCGAGCAGCGCGTGGCCGACCATCCGCGCACCGGACATGCCAAACGGGTGACCAATGGCAATCGCCCCGCCGTTGACGTTCAGGCGCTCCGCCGGGATCTGCAGCGCATCGCGGCAATGCAGCACCTGGCTGGCAAAAGCCTCGTTGATCTCCCACAGGCCGATGTCCTTCACGCTCAGGCCAAAGCGCTTGAGCAGCTTGGGAATGGCGATCACCGGGCCGATGCCCATTTCCTCCGGCGCACAACCACCCACGGCAATGCCGCGGTAGATGCCCAGTGGCGTCAACCCGCGGCGCTTGGCTTCGGCCCGGCTCATCAACAGGCTGGCGGCGGCACCGTCGGAGAATTGCGAGGCGTTGCCCGCCGTGACGAACTCGCCCTGCTCGATCCAGCTGCCGTCCTTCCACACCGGTTTCAATGCCGCCAGGTCTTCCAGGCGCGTATTGGGACGGTTGCACTCGTCCTTGACCACCTGCACACGCTCATGGCCATTGGGCTGGCCATCGGCGAACAGTAATTTATCCACGCTCAGGCCGACGATCTCATCGTCGAACAAGCCGTCTCGCTGCGCGGCGGCGGTGCGCAGCTGGCTCAGCAGCGAATACTCATCCTGGGCGGCGCGGCTGATGCCATAGCGGCGCGACACGATCTCGGCGGTCTCGATCATCGGGATATAGGCGCTGGGCATCACCTGCAGCACCGCTTCGGATCGGGCGCGATAAGCGTTCTTGTGTTTGGTCTGGGTCAGCGACAGGGACTCCACGCCGCCGCCGATGGCGATGCTCATCTCGCCGGTCATGATGCCCTTGGCGGCCATGCCGATGCTCATCAGGCCCGAGGCGCACATGCGGTCCACGGCCATGCCCGGCACGCTGTCCGGCAAACCGCCGGTGTAGGCGCAGAGCCGACCGATGTTGAAGCCCTGGGTGCCCTGCTGCACCGACGCGCCCATGATCACATCCTCTACATCGGCAGGCTCGATGCCAGCGCGTTCGACCACCGCGCGCACCACATGGCCGCCCAGCACCGGGGCCTCGGTATCGTTGAACGATCCGCGAAACGACTTGGCCAGCGCGGTACGGGCGGTGGCGACGATGACGACTTCATTCAGGTCCATGGGTACTCACTCGCAAATGGGGTTGAAGGTGTAGCGGCTGATGGTGTCGATCACGCAGCCGGGACGGGCCTGGTCTTCGACTTCAACGGTGATGCGCACCGTCAGTTGCACGGCATCGCCCAGTGGTTCGGCGCGGATGATCTGGCCGCTGCCGCGCACCCGCGAGTCGACCTTGACCGGCGCCGGGAAGCGCACCCGGTCGCTGCCGTAGTTGACCCCCATCGCCATGTTTTCAATGATCAGCAACTGCGGCATGAACAGGTTGGCCAGCGATTGGGTCAGGTAGCCGTGGGCAATGCAGGCACCAAACGGGCCACTGGCGGCGCGTACCGGGTCCACGTGAATCCACTGGTGATCGCTGGTGGCTTCGGCGAACAGATCGATACGCTGCTGGCTGATGGTCAGCCATTCGGTGTGGCCCAGGTCCAGGCCCTCGGCCGCAAGCAACGCCTGGGCACTGCTGAAAACGTGACTCATGCGCCCACCCTCAAGCTTGTTGTGAACTGACGGACAACACTTCGCCCACCATGTAGGAGGCATAGTCGCTGGCCAGGAACATCATCACGTTGGCCACCTCCCAGACTTCGGCGGCGCGCCCGAACGCCTCGCGCCCGGCCAGGCTGGCGAGCAACTCTTCGCTGGAGGCTTTCTTGAGAAAATCGTGCAAGGCAATCGAAGGTGAAACCGCGTTGATGCGCACGCCGAACTCGGCGGCTTCCAGGGCGCTGCAGCGAGTCAGGGCCATTACACCGGCCTTGGCAGCGGCGTAATGGGCCTGTTCCTTCTGTGCCCGCCAGCCGAGCACCGAGGCGTTGTTGACGATGGCCCCGGCGCCACGGCGTTGCATGTGGGGCAACATCGCCCGGGTCATGCGGAAGGTGCCGGTCAAGGTCACGTCCAGCACCCGCAACCATTCTTCGTCGCTCATCTCCACCACGCGTTTCTGACCACCCAGGCCCGCGTTGTTGATCAGCACATCGACCCCGCCCAGCGCCTCCTCGGCCGCGGCCACCAGGGCCTGGACTTCGTCTTCGACGGTGACATTGCACAGCTGGCCATAAATCGCCTGCAGGCCAGTCTCGGCCTTGAGCCGCTCCACCGCTTCCTCCAGGCGCCGCGGATGCACATCGGAAATCATCAACGCCCGACAACCTTCCTCTGCACTGCGCCGGGCCGCCGAATAACCGATACCGGCACCCGCGGCAGCGGTGATCAGCACCGACTTGCCGACCAGCAATTGATGACCGGGAACATAAGGGGGGGCTTGTTTCACAGCGTCTACCTCCGAAGAAATCAATACGCTGCAGTTGTACGCAAGGGGTTGCGTGGGCACATCGTCAAAATGGGGTAGAAAGGCCGCGACGCAATCCCTTTGCAGGAGCGAGCCTGCTCGCGCCTACAGAAATTGCGATCGTTCCCACGCTCTGCGTGGGAATGCATCCTGGGACGCTCCGCGTCACCATTGCGCAGGGCTCATGTCATGCGCCGTCTGCGGAACGCGGAGCGTCCCTGGCGGCATTCCCACGCAGAGCGTGGGAACGATCACATCACCCCGTACCCCTCGGCACTCTCACGTCCAAATATGCCCCTCAGCTTCCCCAGACTTTCTGCGCCTTCGGCGCTTCGGCGAGGATTGCATCCACCGCCGCGCCGATTTCTTCGACTTTCCACAACGCGCCCTTGTCGCAGGTAACGCCCGTGCGCCAGCCATCGCCCAGGGAGATGCGACCGCCCTGGCTTTCGAAGACCTGGCCGGTGACGTGGGCCGACGCCGCGCTGCCCAGCCAGACCACCAGGGGCGCGACGTTTTCCGCGGCCCAGGCATCGAAGCTGCCGTCCTCGGGTTTCTTCACCACGTCAGGCATGGCGCTCTCGGTCATTGAGGTACGCGCTGCCGGCGCCAGCGCGTTGGCGGTGACGCCATAGCGCGCCAGTTCCGCCGCCTGCACCAGGGTCAGCGAGGCGATTCCGCCCTTGGCCGCCGAATAGTTGGACTGCCCCACCGAACCCTGCAACCCGGCGCCGGAGCTGGTATTGATGATTCGCGCGTCCACCGGCGTGCCGGCCTTGGCCAGGTCACGCCAGCGGCGGCCGAGGATGTTGGCCAGGCAGTAATGACCCTTGAGGTGGACGCGCATGACCATGTCCCAGTCTTCTTCACTGAGGCTGATGAACATGCGGTCGCGCAACACGCCGGCGTTGTTGATCAGCACATGCACTTCACCGAACGCCGCCAATGCCGCATCGACGATGCGTTGCGCGGTGGCCAGGGTGGTGATGTCGTCGCTGTTGGCAATGGCCTGGCCACCGTTGGCGCGAATCTCCCCCGCTACATCTTCTGCGGCCTCGGCGCGAATATCGTTGACCACCACATTGGCCCCTTGCGCGGCGAACGCCAGCGCGTAGGCGCGACCGAGGCCACCGCCGGCCCCGGTGATGATTACGGTGCGGTCTGCACACATCGTCATGTTTGACTCCTCGAAATATTGGATGACCGCGCGCCCGAAGCGGCGGCCCATATGAAAAACTACAGGCGTTCGATAATGGTCACGTTGGCCTGCCCGCCGCCTTCACACATGGTTTGCAGGCCGTAGCGACCGCCGCTGCATTCCAGTTCGTTGAGCAGCGTGGTCATCAAGCGTGCGCCGGTGGCGCCCAGCGGATGTCCGAGGGCAATCGCGCCGCCGTTGACGTTGGTGCGCGCCGGGTCGTAATCGAGCTCCTTGGCCCAGGCCATGACCACCGAGGCGAAGGCTTCGTTGATCTCGACCCGATCAATGTCGCCCATGCTCAGGCCACTTTTGGCCAAAGCCCGGCGGGTGGCGGCGATCGGTGCGGTGAGGTGCCAGATCGGATCGTCACCGAGCACCGTCAGGTGATGAATCCGCGCCCGAGGCGTCAGGTCGTAGCGCTTGAGCGCAGCCTCGGACACCACCAGCAGTGCCGCCGAGGCGTCACAGGTCTGGCTGGACACGGCGGCGGTGATCGACGGGAACTGCGGGTCCACCGGTTGCAACTCGGCCATCTTCGCCAGGCTGCTGTGGCGCGGTGTTTCATCCACCGCCAGGCCTTGGCAGCTGACGATTTCCCGGGCGAATCGGCCACTGGCGATGGCCGCCAGGGCGCGTTCGTGGCTCTGCAGGGCAAAGGCTTCCATCTGCTCGCGGCTGATCTGCCAGTGATCGGCGATCCGTTGTGCGGCGTAGAACTGGTTGACGGGCTGCTGGCCAAACCGCGCACACCAGCCAACGCTGCCCGAGAACGGATCGGCAAAGCCCAGGGGCTGGCCGGCCAGCATCGCCGAAGAAATCGGGATCTGGGTCATGGTCTGTACCCCGCCCACGGCGACCACATCCTGGGTGCCGCTCATGACCGCCTGCGCGGCGAAGTGCAGCGCCTGTTGCGACGAACCACACTGACGATCCACGGTGGTGCCGGGCACCGTCAGCGGCAGGCCGGCGGCCAGCCAGCTGGTGCGGGCGATGTCGCCGGCCTGGGAACCGATGGTGTCGACGCAACCGAATATCACGTCGTCGTAGTCTTCGGCGGGGATCACGTTGCGCGCCACTAGCGCCTTGAGCACATGGGCGCCCAGGTCAATGGCGTGGATCTCGCTCAATGAGCCCTTGCGTTTGCCGGTGGGGCTGCGCAGTGCATCAACAATGTAGGCCTGTGCCATGACTCATTCCTCGAAAGTATGCCCCGGCCCCAGGCCGGTGGCGTCGGCGAACAGGTAGTCGCTGACACGGGTTTTGTGAAAGCCGCGGTCGCCCCAGGACGCATCGAGGGCCCAGGCGCGTTTCATGAACATCTGCAAATCCACCTCCCAGGTGTACCCCATCGCACCATGCACCTGGATACCCTTGCGCGCGGCGAGCCAGCTCGCTTCGTTGGCCGCCAGGCGCGCTTGCGAGACCCAGGCGCCCGCGTTGACGTCACCCCGCGCCAAGGCATGGGCCGCGCGGTAAAGCACGGGCTTGGCCTGTTCGATGTAGCGGGCGACATCGGCCAGGTGATGCTTGACCGCCTGGAAGCTGCCGATCGGCTTGCCGAACTGCTTGCGCTGGGCCACGTAGTCCACCGACAGGTCGAGCATGCGCTGCGCCAGCCCCAGCAGTTGCCCGGCCACCGACAGCGCGCCACGATCCAGCAGGCGCGCCTGCAAGGTCCGCCCCTGCTCGCCACTGGCCACACAGGTGGTCGGCGACGGAGCCCAGGTCACCCGCCCAAGGCGTCGCGAGGCATCGATGCTCGGGTGGTTTTCCACCTCGACCTCGGAGCGCGGCACCACATGGATGTCATCGCCATCGGTGAGGATCAACACTTCGGCCAGTTGTGCATCACTGACCAGGGCATTGACCGGATGACTGATCGCCAGGCGCAAGCTGCCATCGGCAATGCGCGGCAACAGGTCGGCGCGGGCCGGATGCTGCGCCGGCAGAGCGGCGAGCAAGCCGCTGGCGACATAGGCGGTGTCGGCCAATGAGTCGGGAATGGCGTAGTAACCAAGCTCCTGGGTCATCAGGGCCCAGGTCACATCGTCCATGCCAAGGCCGCCTTCGGCCTCGGGCACCGACAAGGCGGTCAGGCCCTGGCCGGCGATCTTGTTGCGCAGGTCGCGGGAGCGCCCGGCATCGGTCTCCCAGATTTCCCGGAGCATTTCCGGGGCGGCTTCGGTCATCAGGAAACGACTGATGGCTTCGTGGAACGCCAGTTGGTCATCGTTGAAAGTGAAGTCCATGGCGGTTCCTTATTTCGGCAAGCCGAGCATGCGCTCGGCAATGATGTTGCGCTGGATTTCGTTGGTGCCGGCATAGATCGGCCCGGACTGGGCAAACAGGAAGCCCTCCAGCCAGCCCGCCGCATCGCCCGCCTGCGCGCCTTTTGCAACCAGCTCGCCGCGCGTACCGAGAATGCGCATGGCGGTCTCGTGCATCTTCAGGTCCAGTTCCGACCAGATGATCTTGTTGATGCTCGATTCGGCGCCGATCTGCTCGCCACGGCTCAAGCGTCCCACGGTGTGGTAGGCCGACAACGCATAGGCCTCGGCACCCATCCAGGTCTCCAGCACGGCGTCGCGCAGGCCCGGATCGCGGTCGGCGCTGGCGCGGTTGGCCTTGTACAGCTCGACCAGCTTGCGTGCCGTGGCCTGGAAGCGCGCCGGTGAACGCAGCAGCAGGCCACGCTCGAAACCGGCGGTGGCCATCGCCACGTGCCAGCCCTGCCCCTCGGCGCCGATGCGGTTGGCCACAGGCACCCGCACGTCGTCAAAAAACACCTCGGCGAAAGCGTCCTTGCCGTTGAGCGCCTTGATCGGGCGAATGCTCACCCCCGGCGTATCGAGCGGCACCATGATGAAGGACAGGCCGTGGTGACGGGCCGACCCCGGCTCGCTACGGAACAAGCCGAACAGCCAGTCGGCGTAGATCGCCCGGGTCGACCAGGTTTTCTGCCCGTTGATCACGTAATGGTCGCCATCGAGCAGCGCCTTGCTGGTGATCGCCGCCATGTCAGAGCCGGCGTTGGGCTCCGACCAGCCTTGCGCCCACATGTCCAGGCTGGCCGCCATGCGCGGCAGGAAGCGCTGCTTCTGCTCCGGGGTGCCGAACTCCATCAGGGTCGGCCCCAACAGCAACTGGCCGTTCTGGTTGACGCGCATCGGCGCGCCGGCGCCGTAATACTCTTCTTCGAAAATCAGCCACTCGATCAGGTCGCTGCCGCGGCCGCCCAGTTCGGCCGGCCACATCACCATCGACCAGCGGCTTTCGAACAGCTTGGCCTCCCAGGCGCGGTGCTGCTCGAAGCCTTCGCGGGTGTCGTAGCTGGCCAAGGGTTCACGGGGCACATTGGCCGCCAACCAGGCCCGTACTTCGGCGCGGAAGGCGTTTTGCTTGGAGGTATAAGTCAGGTCCATGGCGTTATCTCAGAACTTGGCGTCGCGTTTTTCGACGAAGGCCCGCCGCGTTTCCGCGGAGTCCGGGCTGCTGTAGGCCTGCATGGTGAAGCCCTGTTCCCAGCGGTATTTATCTTCCAGGTTGCCGTCTTCGATACCGTTCAAGGCTTCCTTGGCAATGCGGATCATGCCCGGGCTCTTCTCGGCGATTTTCGCCGCGATGCCCAAGGCGGTTTCGCGCAACTGGTCCTTGCTGACGATGCGTTCGATAAAGCCGTACTGCAGGGCTTCGGGGGCGCCGATGCTGTCCCCGGTAAAGAACAGGTATCGAACTTTTTGTACCGGGAACAGCCGTTGCAAGTGCGCACCGCCGCCCATGGCGCCACGGTCGACTTCGGGCAAGGCGAAGGTCGCGCATTCGGAGGCGACGACAATGTCCGCCGCCCCGGTGATGCCGATACCACCGCCCAGGACAAAACCATGGACCGCGACAATCACCGGCACCGGGTTGCGGTGCACGGCCTTGAAGGTGGCGTAGTTACCGGCGTTGACCTCGACGATTCGCTCTGGATGCTTGTCCAGTTCCTTGATGTCGACACCGGCGCAAAAACCGCGGCCTTCGGCGCGGATCACGATCACCCGCACCTCGGGATTGGCCCCGAGCGCTTCGATCTGTCGTGCCAGGGCATGCCATTCCTGGCTGTCGAGTGCGTTGACCGGTGGCTTGGCGATCACCAGTTCAGCGATCCCCTGATTGAGTTGTGTGGTAAATGCCTGGTTCACAGGGGTTCTCCGATACTGGCGGGTTGATTCAAGGCGTGTGTCTGGCTGCGCGCCAGGAGCGCATCCAGGCAGTGCTGGGCCTCGCTGGCGATACCTTCGATGACTTCGCGGCAACTGAGCAATTCGCCAATGGCTGCGGCGACCTGGCCGCTGGGCAGGATGCCCTCGTCCGGAGCGCCATCGACCATCGAGCGCTGCAACAGCACCGGCTGGTTGGCGGCCATCACCACTTGCGACAGTTGCGAGGGGTCTTCACGCAATGCGCGCAGGAAAACTGCAGCCATGTGCCCCAGGCTCATGCCGGTCTGCTGCTTCCATTGCCACGCGCTGCCCAGGGCAATGCGCAGGCGACCGAAGGGGCCCGCCTGCTCCAGGTGATTGATGAAGCGGTTTTCGATCATCCGGTGGCGCATGCCATCCACCGCCGTGGTCACGCGCACCAACTGCGGATCGTTGACCTTCAGGTAGCGTTCGAGGGTCGCGGCCGGTGTCGGCGATTCACGGGTCATGAGGAACCGCGTGCCCATGGCGATGCCGGCGCCACCGGCTGCGAGCACCGAGGCCAGGCCACGGCCGGTGGCGAATCCTCCGGCCGCAATCACCGGTACCTTGACCGCCGCCAGCACCTGGGGCAGCAGGATCGAACTCGGTACGCCGCCAGTATGGCCGCCGCCCTCACCGCCCTGGATGGTGATCATGTCGGCGCCCAGTTCCACGGCCTTGAGCGCATGCTTTAGGGCGCCGACGGTGGGAATGCACAGCACCTTGGCCGCCTTGAAGCGGGCGATGGTCTGTTTGTCCGGACCGCGCCCGTAGCTCACGGCACGCAGGCGGTACTTGATCGCCAGGTCGACGCACTGCACGGCGTTGTCCTGGAACATATGGAAATTGAGCCCGAAGTTGCTGGCGCCAGTGGCGTCGATCACCTTGCGGATTTCGCCTTCCAGTTCGTCTGCCGCGATGGTCGCGCCAGCCAGAAAACCGAAGCCCCCGGCCTGGGTCGTGGCGATCACCAGGTTGGCGTCGGCGACCCAGCCCATGGCGGTCTGCACAATCGGGTAGCGGCAACCGAGGGCTTCGGTCAGTGGCGTCTCCAGCCAGCGGTTCATTGGCTTTTGTCCTCAGCCTGCTTGTTGGCCCGGGCCATGCCCTTGGCGTCGAAGCCGCCCAGTTTGTCGCCGGACAACAGCTCGTTATGGGCATGGGCAAAGTGATGCCAGGCGAACACGGCATCCATCGCCGTGCGTTTGCCTTGCAGGTCTTCGACATGGTTGATCGCCTGCTTGGTCAGGGCCAGGCCCATGCGCGGCTGACGGGCAATGCCGGCGGCCAGGGCATAGGTGGCCTGCTCCAGCTCATCACGGCTGACCAGGCGGTTGACCATGCCCACTTGCCAGGCCCGGTTGGCGCTCATGCGATCACCGGTGAAGAGGAATTCCTTGGCGATCCGCGGGTTCATTTCGTAGGGATGGGCGAAATACTCGACCCCCGGAATACCCATGCGCACCACCGGGTCCTGGAAGAACGCGTCGTCGCTGGCAACGATCAGGTCGCACACCCAGGCCAGCATCAGCCCGCCCGCCACGCACGCGCCATGGACCATGGCGATGGTCGGCTTGGGCAGTTCGCGCCAGCGCCGGCACATGCCCAGGTACACTTCCTGCTCACGGGCATACAGTTGCTCGCCACCGGGCTTGTTGGTGTGGTCCCACCACAGGTGCGCGCGCTCGAACGGCTTGTCGATATCGCGCCCGGGGGTGCCGATATCGTGGCCCGCCGAGAAGTGCTTGCCGTTGCCCCTGAGGACGATGACCTTGACGCTGTCATCGTTCACCGCCTGGCGGAAAAAGCCGTCCAGGGCGTAGGTCATCTGCGAGTTTTGCGCGTTGTTGAAGGTCGGTCGGTTCAACGTCAGCGTGGCAATACCTTCGGCCACGCTGTACAGCACCGGGGTGTCCGTCTCGTAGACGGCGTTGTCCTGGCGGACGATGAATTCACTGTCGCTGCTGTGCATGCTCGCCTCCTTGTCTCAGGCCGTACGGATGCCGGGCGGGTTGCCCTTTATCGCCGTGGCGCGGTATTCGTGGGGATCGAGTCGGCGGATCAGCGCTAACTGCTCAGGGGTCGGATGCGCGGTTTCGTGCAACTGCGCCGACTTGAGCAACGGAAAGCCGGTGTTGTCCTGGACCTGTTCGAAACTTACGCCGGGATGCAGCGAACGCACCTGCACTGCCCGGTCCGGGCCGTTGAAGTCGAGGACGCACAGGTCGCTGACCACGCAATGGATGTCCATCAGGTCGCGACGCGTACCTTCGGGCCAGCGCTCGGCCTTGAAGCCGACACCGGAAACCATGTCCACTTCGCCGCTGACGAACACCCGACTGTTATGGCTGGGCACGAAGAACGAGTTGAGGTGGTTGATGCTGTTGCCCGGCAAGCCACGTACGCCGAGGATCGCCGTTTTGGGCTTTTGATAATCGCCAACGCAGGACAGGTTGGTCTGGCCCCAGCGGTCGATCTGGGTTGGCCCGATCATCGCGTGGCGGCGTCCGCCCCACACGCATTCGAACACTCGCTCGAACGACATGTAGCCCGAGTAACGCGGTACGTAGTCGCCACGCGGGCCCAGCGGGATCGGCTCTTCGACCAGGAACGCCTCGCTGTCGGTCATCAACAGTTCCGGGCTGTGGGTCAGTTTGGCCAGGCTGGCGCCCAGGCGCGGGATCACGCCCAGGCCCGAGGCAATCACCTCGCCATTGCCGCGCCAGGCTTCGCTGGCAGCGACGATCATCAGTTCAGCCAGGGTGAAATCACAGGTTGCAGACATGGTCGATAATCCTCAGAACACGGGAAGGGGCAAGGCGCCCATGGAGTCGGCACCGCCGTTCTGTGCCTGATAGGCCTGCTCGCCACCGGCGATGTAGGTCTGCACATAGTCCTGCCAGCCGTTCTCCGCCTGGCTGCTGGCGACATAGCCCTTGAGATGCTTCATGTCCCAGCCGTAGTCGGGGGCGCAGAGTGTCGGGTGCGCACCCAGGGGTGCATGCACCACACCGCTCACCAGATAGCGCTCGAAGGTATTGAAGCGGGCCTGCTCGGCGCTCAGTGCCAGGCGATCTTCCAGGCGCTCGCACGAGACAAAGCACTGGTTGGCGGCGCGGGCGAACAGGTGATCGAAATACGGGTCCGGCCCCGTCACCAGGCAGTTGCCCAGGCGATCGGCGACGTTGACATGCAGGAATGCCACGTCGAGGTTGAGCGCCGGCATCGCCAGCAGCATCTCGCCATCGGCATAGGGCGACTGGATGGTCTTGAGCTGCGGGTTCAGGCGCGTCACATCGGTGGCCAGGCCGCAACGGGTCGGCAGGAACGGCAAGCGCATGCCGGCGGCACGCAGGCCCCACTGGAACATGCCTTCGTCCAGCTCCATCAACTCCAGCTCGCCGGCTTCGCGGGCCTTGCGGTAGTAGGGTTCCAACGGAATGGCATCGAGGGTGGCGAAGCCGAATATCAGCTTCTTGACCTTGCCGGCGGCGCACAGCATGCCCACTTCCGGACCGCCGTAGGCGACCACGGTCAGGTCTTTCACCTCTGAACGCAGGATCTCGCGCACGATGGCCATCGGCTTGCGCCGCGGGCCCCAGCCGCCGAAACCGATGGTCATGCCATCGCGCAATTGAGCGACCGCATCGGCCGCTGTCAGTTGTTTGTTCATCATGACAATTCCTTAGTGTTGGCCGACCGAAAAGTCGTGCCCCCAAATGCTCACGCGGGTGAACTCGAACGCCGAGTGCTCGGCCCAATCGACTTGCAACCCGCCAAAGCCGTACTCCAGATCGAAGCCGGACGGTGTCTTCATGTAGAAACTGGTCATGCGGTCATTGAGGTGCTGGCCGAGGGTGGCCGACAGGGCTACCTCATGGGCGCGCAGACGGTCGTGGGCACGGCCGACTTCGGTCATCGAATCGACCTCGACCATCACGTGCACGCAACCTGACGGCACCGGGTACTCGGCCAGTGCCAGGCTGTGGTGGCGAGCGTTCTGGCAATGCAGGAAGTGAATGCGGATCGGCGCCACGGACGGGTCTGGACGGAAGTTGAAAATGTCCGACAGTTCAAAGCCCAGCACATCCTTGGCGAACGCCAGGGTGGCGTCGAAGTTCGGTGCCGGCAGCACCGTGTGACCCAAGCCCATGTCACCGGTGATGAAACGCGGCACACCCTGGGGCGAGACAAATGGCAGGCAATCTGAGCGATGGCCCCAACTCAGTTCATGGCAGTTGCCCGACGGGTCTGTGAGCTTGACCAGCGCCTGTACGCCGCGCTGCTCGATCTCGGCGGCGGAGCCCGGCTGCCATTCGATACCGGCTGCACTCAGGTGCTCGAGGGCGGCCTTGAATGCCGTCTCGTTGGCCAACTCCCAGCCAGAGGCCAAATAACGCGCTTCAGCGCCTTCGACGATCAGCATGCGAAACGGACGCTCGTCCATTTTCACGTACAGGCCACCGCCTGGCGCCGGGTTCACCTGCATGCCCAGCACGTCTTCGGCGTAACGCTGCCAATGACTGAGGTTTTCGATCTGCGAGACGAAATAGCTCAAACCGCGAATGTCGATCATGCCTGGGTCCTCGTTGGCTGAAAGGGTTTCGTGGGGAGCATTGTGCAAAGCAGTGCGCGTGGCTTCATCGTCCGTTGAGACTAAGCACGGGCGGGTCTTGGGCTCTTCGTGGGAGCGGGCTTGCTCGCGAAGGCCTTGTGTCAGGCGATTGGAATTTTGATGGTGTACAGGGTGTACATATCCATTGCTGCGGTAACGGCGTCTTATGGTTTCGCTCTTACAGCGACTCCCTTTTTCAAACGCCAAAAAGGAAGCAAAAGGCTTTGCCGGTATGACTCACCCACATAGGTAACAAAACAGTTCAAGCACATAGGTAACAGTTTTTAACTGGCACTGGTCGATTCCGAGGATTTGACCATGCCGTGGCGAGAGCTCAAACCTATGGACCTGAAAGTGATGTTCATTGCCGCCTCGCTGTTGCTTTGGCTTTTGATTTTCTTGCCCCCTTGAGAGGCCGAGTGGAGGTTCTGCGCAGTGGGTAAACCGGCAGAACGCCGGTTTAGCCGCGCTGGGCCATGGATGGCCCATCGCGGCGACCCATTGTAGGAGCGAGCATGCTCGCGATGGTCGTCAACGATGACGCTGGGCACCTGACACCCCTCGGCGCTCTCAGGTTCATCGCGAGCATGCTCGCTCCTACAGTAAGGGCAGAACCCTAGGTGGCCGTCACCGCAGCAACGGATATGCACCCAATCCAGTCCCACCACGGTTTTCAACGCACCCGAATCTTCGGATCACCCGCCCCCCGGCGCAGATTGGCAAGAAACCCCTCCAACGGCGCCGGTTCGGCGATCTGTGGCAAGGCGTCTTTGTCCGGGCGTTGCGCCCAGAAGGCATCCCAGGACGGAAACAGCTCGTGGAAGGTACCGGCGTAGGGTTCGCGCCCTGGCCAGCGCATTTTCAGGCCGCCGATCGGCGGTTTGTTCAGGTCGCTCGCGTACCAGTAGCACGGCAAGCGGCGACGGAAGCACCAGCGCCCGTCGACCCGCTCGTAGTCGTCCCAGTACAGCATCTGCATGATCACCCACTCCGGACCGGTCTCATGTTCGTTCTTCGAATAGACCACGCCGGTGGCGTGATCGGCATCGCTGAACTCGATGATGTGTTGCCCCAGGTGGTGGGAGGTGCCGTGGAACTGCTTGCGCATGGTTTCGTCCAGCCACGCCTTGAGGTGCGCGCGGCCGCTCTTGTCGCGGCCCACCCGCACGTCCGGGGCGAAGCAGTTGGCCATGGCGTCCATGTCGCGCATGTCCAGGGCCAGGGCGTACTTGCCGGCCAGTTGGCGGATCGCGTCCAGCGACTCCAGACGGTCGATGCGCTCAAGCAAGCTGTCGTTGTCCTGGTTCATCAGTCGAGCACCGTGTACAGGTCCGAACCGCGTCCGCCGTCCACCGCCAGGCTCGCGCCGGTGACATACGACGCCTCGTCGCTGGCCAGGAACACAATGGCGTTGGCCAGCTCCACCGGCAGGCCGACCCGTTTCATCGGGATGACTTTTTCCGTGTTGCTGCGGGTCTTGGCATCGGCCAGCATGCCGGCCGTGGCCGGGGTGTCGACCACGCCGGGAATGATGACGTTGCAGCGGACGTTGTTCGGTGCACCTTCACTGGCCGCCGCGCGGCTGAAGTTGATCACCGCCGCCTTGGCGGCGGAGTAACCGGCCATCCACGCCGTGCCGAACAGGCCACAGATCGATGCGATGTTTACGATCGAACCACCGCCCTGCGCTTTCATCAATTGCATCGCGGTGCGAGTGCCCCAGAAGGTGCCGTCCACAGTGGTGGCGAAATTGGCGTGCCAGTCGGCCGTAGTCATGGTGTCGATGCCGCCCCAGGTGTAGGCCATCGCGTTGTTGACCAGGATGTCCAGGCGCCCGTGACGTTGCGCGGTGGCTTGCAGCGCACCGACGTAGGCCTGTTCATCGCTGACATCGGCGACGGCGATCTCGGCCTGCCCACCCTGGGCATGGATCTTTTCCTGCACGCCCTGCAGGGGCTCGATGCGACGCCCGCACAGCACCACCGTGGCGCCCTCTTCGGCGAACCGCAATGCGGTGGCTTCGCCGATGCCGGAACCGGCACCGGTGACGAAGGCGATTTTTCCTTGTAGACGCTTGCTCATGGGTGACTCCCTGATCAGATAAAGGCCATGCCGCCGTTGACGGCGATGTTCTGCCCGGTCATGAAACTGGCATCTTCGCTGGCCAGGAACACCGCGACCCGGGCAATCTCGTCGGTCTCGCACATACGGCCCAGAGGCACGTTTTTCAGCAGCGCCTGCATGTAGTCGTCAGGGATGCCGGCCATCATCGGTGTGTTGGTCGGCCCCGGCACCAGGGTATTGACGCGTATGCCACTGGAGGCCAGTTCACGGGCGATCGAACGGGTCAGGCCCATCACCCCGGCTTTCGACGCGCAGTAGTGGCTTGGGCCGTCGCCGGTCAGTGCGGCGGTGCTGGAGAGGTTGATGATGGCCCCTTTGCGTCCACCCTTGACCATCAGCTTGGCGCCCTCGCGGCAGCACAGGAAGGTACCGCCCAGGTTCACGCCGATCACCCGCGCCCAGCTTTCGTCCGGGGTTTCGAGGAAGCTGTCCAGCGCGCCCACGCCCGCGTTGTTGACCAGGATGTCGAGGCCGCCGAAGTGCTGCTCGGCCTGGCCCATGGCATCGGCCACGGAGGCGCCGTCACCGACGTTGCAGGCCAGGGCCAGTACTTTCTCACCCAGGTCGGCCAGGCTCTCGGCCAGGGCTGCCTGGTTCAGGTCGACAGCCACCACCTTGGCGCCTTCGGCGACAAAACCGCGCACGATGGCCTGGCCCATGCCCTGCGCGGCGCCGGTCACGAAGGCGACTTTATTGAGTAACTTCATAGCAATCTCCAAGTCTGCGAATACGCTGCGGCCCGCTGCAATGGAGCCGTCACTTGCATGATTAGCGGCAAGGCCCCGGGCACACATCGTCCGATGGGACTAGCGCCACGTGGTCTGAACGGACGATGTGAACACCCCCGTCTACGCCCAGCATTCGCCAAGCGCGCACCTCGCCAGGCGCTGTTTCCCCTTCGATCCGCTGCAGCGCCTGGCGCGGCTGTGCCTCATGAATCCGCAGACAATGGAGAACCCCATGAACCAACCCGTAGACCTGCCCCTGCCCGTCGGCCATTACGCGACCCTGCCCAACGGCCTGCGCCTGCACTATCTGGATGAGGGCGCAGGCCCCGTGGTGCTGTGGCTGCACGGCAGCGGGCCAGGTGCCAGTGGCTTCAGCAACTTCAAGGGCAACTACCCGCAATTCGTCGCCGCGGGCTATCGCAACCTGGTGCTCGACCTGCCAGGGTTCGGCCGCTCGGACAAACCCGAGGACGTGCAGTACAACCTGGAGTTCTTCGTCGATTGCGTGGCGGCGTTCCTGGAGTCGGTCGGTGTGCGACGTTGCACGCTGCTGGGCAATTCGCTGGGTGGCGCAATCGCCCTGGGTCTGGCCCTGCGCCTGCCGCAACTGGTCCACAGCCTGATCCTGCTGGCACCGGGCGGTGTCGAGGAGCGGGAAACCTACTTCAAGATGGAAGGCATCGTGCGCATGGTCAGCCTGTTCAGCGCCGGCCCCATCGGCATGGAGGAGATGCGCAGCATGATGCGCCTGCAGCTGTTCGATGACTCGATCCTGCCGGAAAGCCTGCTGCAAGAACGCGTGGCGGTGGCGGTGACGCAACCGAAGAACCTGTTCAGTACGATGATGGTGCCGAACATGGAAGCGCAGCTGGGTGACATTCAGTGTCCGATCCTCGGTTTCTGGGGCACCAACGATCACTTCAACCCGGTCAGTGGCGCCCAGCGCATCATCGACGGCGCGCCGAACGCCCGCTTCATTGTGCTCAACCGCTGCGGGCATTGGGTCCAGGTGGAACACCGCGAACTGTTCAACCGCAGCTGCATCGATTTCCTGCAGAACGGCTGATCGACAAGCACCACAAAACCTGTGGGAGCGGCGGTGCGGCGATCCCACAGGGTTTGTGGTGTACTGGTTGCCTGGGTTGTTAGCGATCTGCCGCCTTCTGGCTGTTCAATATCGCGTCACCGGGCTGGCCGAGTACGCAAGACGTGCCACCCGGGGTGTACATCATCGCTACGCAGCGATTGCAGGCGGTGCAGATCGAGTCGCGGCTGGCGCCACTTTCGAGTTTGTTGATGTAGTCATTTTCGGCCAGCAACACCCGGCCCATGGCGACCAGGTCAAAGCCCTCGGCCATGATCTTTTCGATACTCGCCAGGCTCTTGGCACCGCCCAGATAAGCCAACGGCATTTTCACCGCCGCACGCACCTTGCGCGCATGCTCAAGCAAATACAGCTCACGGAATTCCACCGTCGGCTCCTTGCGCCGCTGGATGGCCATCGCCAAAGCAATGATCTTGTTCTTCTGCTGCACGCGGTTTTCCTTGGGGAACGAGGAACCGAACATAGTGGTGATCGACTCGGCATTCATACCCGCGCTGAGCACCAGCAAGTGCGCGCCCTCTTCTTCCAGCATGCGGGCGATCTTCGCCCCGTCTTCGGCGCTGTTACCGGCGCGCACACCTTCGGTGACGCTGTATTTGCAGATCACCGCCATGTCGTGGCCGACCGCATCCAGCACCGCCCGCAGCACCCGGCGCGGAAAGCGCAGGCGGTTTTCCAGGCTGCCGCCGTACTGGTCGCGGCGCTTGTTGTACATCGGCGAAATGAACTGGCTCAGCAGGTAGCCGTGGCCCATGTGGATTTCCACGGCATCGAATCCCGCCTGGCGTGCCAGGCGTGCGCCTTGCGCGAAGTCGCGCACCACTTGTTGCATGTCGGATTCGTTCATCGCCTGCTTGAGGAACATGCCACTCATCAGGCCTATCTTGTTGAAACCGCCGCTGGCCGACAGCGGACGCTTGGTCGAGCGCTCGCGGATAAAGGTAAAGCAACCGCCATGGGTAATCTGCGCGCTGGCCAGGCCACCGGCCTGGTGCACACCATCGGTCAGGGCCTTGAAGTGTGGCAAGCTGGATTGGGTCAGGGTCAACTGGTTGGGCAAGGTACGACCATCGCTGCTCACCGCGCAGTAGGCCACGGTAGTCAGGGCGATGCCGCCAGCGGCCAGGGCGGAGTGCAGCTTGACCAGTTGCTTGGACGGCACGCTCTGGGCACTCATGCCCTCGTTGGTGGCGGACTTGATAAAGCGGTTTTTCAGGGTCAGTGGGCCAATGGTGATCGGACTGAACGGTGATGGGGTCGGACGAGGATTCATGACAGGCCTCTCTTTATTTTTATCGGGCTAAAAACGAAGGGCTGCGTCGCCAGACGGGCGACGCAGCCATGATCATCAGAAGGTGTACTTGGCGTTGAGCGACAGGTAGTCGCGGTCAGCCAGCAGTCGGCCCTGGGCAACGTCCGGCGAGCTCAGGTACGCGACATAGGTCATGCCGATCTGAAAGTTGCCCAGGTACTTGAAGTCGCCACCCACGGTCAGACGCTTCTCGTCGCGGCCCAGGCCCTGATAGGCGCTGCCGTCGACGTTCTGCGTCCATACCACTTTGGTGCTCAGGTCCAGGCCGGTGGCGATGGAGGGATAATCCATGTAGGCGCCGACACCGAGCAGGGTCGAGCCACGGGTCTGGGTCTTCGATTGGAACTGGTCGAAGGTGCCGTCCACGCCGGCCCCGCCGCCGGTGATCGTCAGGCTGTCGACCCCGTCGATGTGTTGATGCACCACCTCACCCATGAAGGTGGTCTGCTGGGCGAGCAGGCTTGGACCCAGGATGTACATGGCGTTGAGGTTGCCCTGCCAGATCTGCCCGGTGGTCGGCGCGCCGTTGTTGAGGTAGACCGAGGCGCCATCGCGGTAGCTCAAGTCACCGGCGTACTGCACCGAATCGCCGACCTTGGAGCTGAAACTGACACCTGTCAGCTTGACGTCTTCGAAGTAGCCCAGGCGATAGGACGGCGCGGTGCCGTCGTGCCCGATGCCCTTGAGCGAAGAGTATTGGGTGGTGCCGGTGAAGTCGAAGAACATCGATCCGATGCGCTCGTTATAGCGGTAATGGAACAGCCCCACTTCGGTGTTCTCGGTGATCCGGTAGCGCACGCCCAGGCCCCATTGACCGCTGTCGCTGGCGTCTTTTTCACCGGCATAACCGACCGCCAGGCCATTGGGCAGGCTGTTGACCACCCCGCTGCCCAGGCGATAGAACTCGGCACCGGGACCGAAGGTATCGCTGCCGAAGTAGTCGCCCACGGGATTGAGCTGGGTCTTTTCCCACTCGTACTGGTAGTAGCCCACCAGCGCGAGGTCTTCGTTCAGCGACCACGACCCGGACACCTGCCCTACCGGCAAGTACGAGTCCTTGGCCTCGGTACCCGGCACGTTGAACTTGGTCGCATCTACCGGGGCCTGGCCCTGGCTGATGTTGGGCCAGAACAGGCTCTCGCCCCAGGCCACCAGATGCCGCCCGGCCTTGAGCGACAGGTACTGGGTCTCGCCGAGCTCGAAGTTGCCATACACATACGCATCGAGCAGGCGCGCCATGCTGCCACTGAGCCTGCGGGTTTCGTCGCTGAACCCATCGTTGTGCCCGGTCTTGTTGACCGTCTGTGGCGAATCGTTGGCGTTTTTCTGGTTATAGACATCGTCGTAGAACTGGCTGCCGCGCAGCACCGCTCCGAGGTTGTCGTGCTTGAGCTGCAGTTCGCCGAACAGGCTCAGACGGTTATTGATCAACGAGCCGCGCTTGAAGTTGCGCGTGCCGTCGTCGTTGTTCGGATCGTTGAGGTACTGACTCGCCTGCTTGGCGGTACGCATGGAGGCGGTGTAGTTGACCGTCAGCGACGAATCCAGGGTGGTATTTTCCCCCAGTTCGATGCTCGGTGCGGCGCTGGCCGTGGCACTGGCGATGGTGATGGCCGTTGCCAACAGACAGCGGCCAACGCTCAACTCTCCCGAATGGCGCGCGACAGTGTTTCCCGTGAACATGCTCCTCTCCTTTTGTTGTTGTTTTTTCTGGTGTCGCCACAGCATGAAAAAAGCCGATGCCGCGCACATCGTCCGTTTGGTGAGATGAGTGCGCCTCATGCCTGGGCGCTATTGGCCACCAGCGCGCGCAGTTCGTTCTTCGCCACCTTGCTCGACGGGTTCAATGGCAAGGCACTGAGGAAGCGCACCTGGCGCGGCACCTTGTAATTGGCCATCTGTTCCCGGCTCCAGGCGATCAATTGCGCCTCGTCGAGCTCTCGTCCATCACGCAGCACCACACAGGCACACCCGACTTCGCCCATGCGTTCATCGGCGACACCGATCACCGCCACCTGGGCAATGGCCGGGTGCCTGATCAGCGCTGCCTCGATTTCCGCCGGGTAGCAGTTGAAACCGCCGACGATGAACATGTCCTTCAAGCGATCGGTGATGATCAGGTTGCCCGCCCCATCCAGGCGCCCGACATCGCCGGTGTGCAGCCAACCTTCGGCGTCGATGGCTTCGCGGGTCGCTTCAGGGTTCTGGAAATAGCCCTGCATGATGTGAAAACCACGCAGGCAGATCTCACCGGTCTGTCCTGCGTCCAGCGCCTGGTTGTGCGGGTCGCGGATGCTCACTTCGGTGCCGGCGATCGGCCGGCCGCTGGTGCCGGCAATCACCTGCGCCGAATCTTGCGGATCGCAGATGGTCGCCAGTCCGCCACACTCGGTCAGGCCGTAGGCGGTGGTCACCACGGCGAACCCCAGCTCAGTGCGCATGCGCTCGATCAGGCTCGGCGGGATGCTCGCCGAACCGGTCACCGCGATTCGCAGGCTCGACAGGTCGGTCTGCTTGAGTTGTGGGTGGGCCAGCAGCGAGAGATACAGGGTCGGCGCACCGGGCAGGACGCTGATGCGCTCACGGGCGATGCGCTGGAACACTTGTTCGGCATCGAACACCGCATGGGGCAGGATGGTCGCCCCGCCGATCAGGCAGGTCAGCCAACCGGCCTTGTAGCCAAAGGCATGAAAGAACGGATTGACGATCAGGTAGCGGTCCTCTGGCACCAGGCCGAGGACCTTGACGTATTCGGTGAAGGCCCGCAGGTTCTGGCCATGGCCGCTCATGACGCCCTTGGGTTTGCCGGTGGTGCCGGAGGTGAACAACAGGTCACACATGGCCTCGGGGCCGACCGCCAATGCACGGCGCTTGGCGCTGCCGGCATCGATAGTCGCGGCACCCTGCAGGAACTGTGCAAGGGTCAGGTCCGAAGGCTGCTCCGGCGTGTCGCCATCGATGATCACCAGGTGTTCGAGGCTGGCCGGCCGATGAGGTGCGAGCAGCGCCGGGTAGTCGACGTCGAGAAAACGCTGCTGGACAAACAACACCCGGCAACCGCTGCGCTCCAGCACATCCGCGGCCTCAAGGCCCTTCATGCGCGTGTTGATCGGTACCAGCACCGCCCCGGCGCACTGAATGCCCAGCGCCGCGAGGATCCAGTCGCCACTGTTTGGCGCCCAGACGCCAACCCGGTCACCGGCCTGGATACCCAGGGCCATCAAGCCCCGGGCGAAGCCCATGACGCGATCGGGCAGATCGGCGTAGTCGATGCATTGGCCGTGCTCTTCAATGGCCGTGCGCCCGGCAAAACGTTCGGCACTGCTGAAGACCAACTGGGCAAGGGTGACAGGGGCAGCGCTCAGGGGCGCGGCAAGGTTCAGGCTCTGATTCATCGTGGGCTCGTGCTTGGCATCATGGAGGGCATCAATCGGGAAAGCGGATACGCAGTTGTGCGCTGGTGGGCACCGCCTGGCAGGCTAGGATCCAGCCTTCGGCCAGATCACCCGCGTCCAATGCATCGTTGTGCAGCAGTTCGACCTCGCCGCTTTCCAGGGTGCACATGCACGAGGCGCAGCCACCGACACGACAGGCGCTGGGCGGGTTCAGGCCGGCGCGCTCCATGGCAGCCAACACGGTTTCGCCGCTGTCACAGGCCAGCTGGTGATCCTCGCCATCCAGGCGCACTGCCAACTGCGCGGCCACGGCCGCCTCGCTGCTGGTGACCTGCGGCAATTCACCTTCGCCGGGCAGCGAGACGAAGCGTTCGACGTGCACCCGGCGATCCGGCATGCCGAGGCTTTTGAGCGCACTGACCGCCGCGTCCATGAACGGACCCGGACCACAAATGAACGCCTGGGCATCGATAAACGACCGCGCCAGCTCGGCCAGTTGGCCGACGCTCGGGATGCCCTGCACCGAATCGAGCCAATGGACGATTTGCAGGCGTTGCGGATGAGCGCTGGCCAGGCTTCTGAGTTCGTCCTTGAAAATCACTGAGGACTCATCGCGGTTGGCATAGATCAGCAGGACCCGGCCGGTTCCGGCGAGCAACGCCGAACGCAGGATCGACAGCACCGGGGTCACGCCGCTGCCGCCCCCGAACAGCAGCAAGTCGCCGTCGAGGCTGCGTGGCACGAACACCCCGGCCGGTGGCAGCACCTCGAGGTTCTGCCCGGCCTGCAACTCGCCGCACAACCAGTTCGACGCGCGTCCCTCGTGCACGCGCTTGACCGTTACTCGCAATGGCTCATCCAGCAACGGCGTGCTGGACAATGAGTAACATCGGGGCAGCCAACCGTCCTCGAAAGGGACGCGCAAGGTCAGGAATTGGCCGGGTTGATAGCGAAAACGTTCGCTTAGATGCTCGGGCACGTCGAACACCAGGGATCGCGCATCGGCGGTTTCCTCGATCACGCGCGCCACGCGCAGGGCAAGATAATTGTTCATAGGTCAGGTACTCATGACCACCTGGCCGTGGATCACGGACAGGTGGAAACCCAAGGGGGCGAAACAGGCTCTGTCGCCTCAGACGTAAGGGTCCGGGTTGGGCAGGCCGAGCATAACCGCGCCGTAGCTGCGCCCGTAGGCCATGTAGTTGTTGGCGATGTGTCCGCGCGCCTGGTGCAGGTCGCGGAACAGCCGCGCCACCGGGTTGGTGTTGTACAGACCCGAAGCGGCCATGCTGCGCAGCAGATCGTTGGCGCGTTCGGCGCAGATGTTGGTCACATAGGCCGACTGGTAGCGATACAACAGACGGGTCTCGGTGTCCGGGTATTCGCCGGCACGTGCCAGGGTCATCAGGTGCTCGTAGTTGCGCTCCAGCACCAGGCGCAGGCTATCGACGGTGACCATCGCTTCGGCCACGGCGGTCTGTGCCACCGGGTCCTCAGCGGTACGGGCGCCGTGCTTGCCGATGTGCTTGGCGGCATTGTCGCGGAACTCGTTGATCGCGCCCTGCAGGGCGCCGATGGCCGAGGTCGAGACGGCGCGGGAGAACACCTGGGCGAACGGGATCGCGTAGATCGGGTTGGTGTTGACCAGGCGCCCGGGTGTCGCTTCGAGGGTCCAATTGTTGGTGCGTTGCACACGATGGGCCGGGACGAATACATCTTCGACCACGATGTCATGGCTGCCGGTGCCGCGCAGGCCCATCACGTCCCAGTTGTGTTCGATCTGATAGTCGTGACGCGGCAGCAGGAAGGTTCCGTGCTCGGCGGCCATCTCGCCATCTGGTGGCAGGATGCCGCCCAGGAACACCCATTGGCAGTGCTCGCTGCCACTGGAGAAACCCCAGCGCCCGCTGATGCGGTAACCGCCCTCGACCACCGTGACCTTGGCCGCCGGCATATAGGTCGAGCAGATCAGCGCGCTGTGGTCATCGGCCCAGACTTCGCGCTGCGCCTCGATCGGGTAACGCGCCAGTTGCCAGGGGTGAACGCCCATCACGCCGTAGATCCAGGCTGTGGACATGCACCCTTCGGCGAGGATGGTCTGGATCTCGAAGAAGGTGCGCGGGTCCACTTCATAACCGCCGAACGCCCTTGGCTGCAAGGCCCGCAGCAAGCCGGCGGACTGCAACTCGACGACGCTCTCCACCGGCACCTTCAAGTCCTTGTCGGCCTGCGCCGTGCGTGCCTTGAGTGCCGGCACCAGGCTGCGTGCCCGCTCAAGCAGATCTCGTTCGTCCTGGGTCTTTTCTCGCATGCTGTGCATCACTCAATTCTCCCGATCTCACTGCGCCACTGCGCCAGTTGTGATGGATCATCGGATTGAGCGGGGAATCATTCATCGTCAAAGCGGACTAGGGGTGCGTGGGCTGACAGCCTACTGGGATATTTACGGGGTACATATCCGTTGCTGCGGTAACGGCTACTTATGGTTTCGCCCTTACGGCGAGTCACTTTCGAAAAGCGCGAAAGTAACCAAA
>NZ_JASCAE010000032.1:0-56623 GCF_029967975.1 Pseudomonas sp. V98_8 | reverse complement strand
GCTGCGATCTTTTGATCTTGCTTTTAAAGATCAAGATCAAAAGATCGCAGCCTGCGGCAGCTCCTACAGGAATCGTGTCGTTTGGAAATGTTGTGCATTTACTCTTCAGGCTTGGGGGTAAGCGATGTACCACGGGGAAAGATTGAACGCCTGGACGCATCTGTTCGGGGCGGTGGCGGCGTTTGTCGGTGGAGTGTGGCTGATCGTGGCCGCCAGCCTCGACGGCGATCCGTGGAAAATAGTCAGCATGGCGATCTACGCCTTTACCTTGCTGGTGTTGTACAGCGCATCGACCGTGTACCACAGCGTGCGCGGACGCAAGAAGGCGATCATGAAAAAGGTCGATCACTTTTCGATCTACCTGTTGATCGCCGGCAGCTACACGCCATTCTGCCTGGTGACCCTGCGCGGGCCTTGGGGCTGGACGTTGTTCGGGATCGTCTGGGGGCTGGCGCTGATCGGCATCCTGCAAGAGATCAAGCCCAGGTCGGAAGCGCGGATCCTGTCGATCGTGATCTACGCGGTCATGGGCTGGATCGTGCTGGTGGCGGTCAAACCCTTGCTGGCGGCGCTCGGCAGCGCCGGATTTGCGTGGCTGGCGTCGGGCGGGATTTTTTATACCGTGGGGATTATCTTCTTTGCCCTCGACCATCGCCTGCGCCATGCCCACGGGGTCTGGCATCTGTTCGTGATCGCCGGGAGTTTGCTGCACTTCGTGGCGATATTCTTTTACGTCTTGTAGGCGAAACTGCCTTGTAGGTTTCAGGGTCAGCAGAGGCGATCCAATTGCTCCTGGGCTTGGCGGCCGAACACCTGCAACAGGTCGTTCAACGTGTGGGGCGGGGGTTCGGCGGCGCGGGTGACTGCGTACAGGGTAATGGGCAACGGCGGCGCCAGAGGGCGAATCGTTGTGGTGTCGGGAGACGCACCAAGGGCGGTGAACGGATCGATCACCGCCACACCCGCGCCAGATTCCACCATCGCCCGTGCCAATGAGTAGGTCTGCACGGCGATGCGTACGCGAGGAGGTGGTTCGACGGCTTCCAAGTAGCTGTCGAGCCGTGCGGCCAGAGGATCGGCACTGGATAAACCGATCAGCGGCGCATTCGCCAGCGCCATAAGCGGTAACGGCCTGCCTGCCTCTTGCGGCGGCCAGTAACCAATCGGCGCCAGCGCCACCAGCACGCCGCACGCCAGGGCTTGGGCCTTGAGTCCCGGGTGATCCGGGCGTTGCAGGGTCAGGGCGACATCCACTTCGCGCATCAACAGGTTCTGGACCAGTTCGCGACTGTGGGCGCTGGACAACTCGCAGACGATGTCCGGGTAGCGTCCGGTCCATTCGTGAATGGCCGGCGGCAGCAACGACAGGGCCAGTGCCGGGGTCGCGCCGATGCGCAGGCTGTGCCCCGGCTCGCGACGCAGGCTCTGGGCCAGGCGTCGTACGCCTTGCAGGCTTTCACTGACCTTGTCCACTTCGCGCTCCAGCTCCAGCGCTTCCGGTGTCGCCTGCAACTTGCCGCGCACCCGCAGGAACAACGGGAAGCCCAATTGCTGCTCGGCGTGCTGCAACACCTTGCTCACCGCCGGCTGCGAGACGTGCAGCAGCTGTGCGGCGGCGCTGATCGAGCCGGTCTGGCGGATGGCCTGGAAAATTTCGATATGGCGAAGACGCATGGCAAGTCCATAACCTTTGTTTATGGGTTTGACATATTTATGCATTGTTCAACGTCTGTCACCTGGCTCTAACCTCGGCCTTGTCTTCACAACGGTTTTAAGGACGGACATGGCTCAGCGTGTGTGCATCATCGGCGGTGGCGTGATTGGCCTGGCTACGGCGTATGCGCTGGTGCGCGACGGCTTTGAGGTCACGGTGGTCGAGGCTCGGGACTCATTGGGCAGCGAAACCAGTTTCGCCAATGGCGGCCAGTTGTCTTATCGCTACGTCGCACCCCTGGCCGACGCCGGTGTGCCATTACAGGCCATCGGCTGGATGTTGCGCGGCGATTCACCGCTGAAGCTGCGCCCGCGCTTCGACCTGGCGCAATGGCGCTGGATGGCATCGTTCCTCGGCGCCTGCCGCCGTTCGGTCAACCGCGCGAACGCCGCCCATTTGCTGCGCCTGGCGCTCTTGAGCCAGGCCACCTTGAAGTCCTGGCGCGAGGACGATGGACTGGCGGGTTTCCAGTGGCGGCGCAATGGCAAGCTGGTGACGTTCCGCCAGAACAGCAGCTTCGAACATGCGCGCCAGGGGCTGGCCGACCCGCAACAACAGCAGGTGTTGTCGGCAGCCGAATGCGCGCAGCTGGAGCCGGCGCTGATGGATGCACCCTTCGTCGGGGCGATCTACACCCCGGACGAAGAGGTCGGCGATTGCCACGGTTTCTGCCAACAACTGGCCGCCCGGCTGCAAGCGTCCGGTCGTTGCGAGTTTCGTCTCGGGCAAGCAGTGACCGGGATTCGCCATGACCACGGCAGCGTCAACGCCATCGAGTTGGGCGAACACCTGCTGCCGGTCGAGCAACTGGTGATCGCTGCCGGCCACCGCAGTCCGCTGTTGGCGCTGCCCGGGCTGCAACTGCCGCTGTACCCGCTAAAGGGCTACAGCTTGACCGTGCCCATCGGCGTCGGTCACCGGGTGCCCGACGTGAGCATCACCGACTACGACCGCAAGATCGTCTACGCCCGCATCGGCGAGCAATTGCGCGTGGCGGCGATGGTCGACATCGTCGGCTTCGACCCTGCGCTGGACCCCAAGCGCCTGGCACTGATCAAGCGTCAGGCCCAGGACACCTTTCCAAATGCCGGCGCTTATGACCAAGCCGTCGAGTGGGCCGGCATGCGCCCGGCCACCCCCAGCGGCGTACCGTTGCTGGGCGCGACGGCCTATCGCAACCTGTGGCTCAACCTCGGCCACGGTGCGTTGGGGTTCACCCTGGCGTGCGGCAGCGGGCGATTGCTCAGCGAGTTGATCGCCGAGCGTCCACCTTCCATCGACCTGCAGGGGTTCAATCACCGGGCCGCCTGAATAGCCATTTCTGAAGAGGACACTGCAATGAGCATTACCCGACTGCACAGCAACCCGCGCCTGTCAGGCGCCGTGACTTTTGGCGACCTGGTGTTTCTTTCCGGGCAAGTACCGGGCGATGCCCTGGATGCCAGCGGACAGACCCGGGAAGTACTGGGGAAAATCGACGCCTTGCTGGCCGAGGCTGGCAGCGACAAGGATCATCTGCTCAGCGCGACCATTTACCTGAAGAACATCACCGAGGATTTCGCCGCGATGAACGAGGAATGGTCGGCCTGGCTATCGCCGGGGCAGGCCCCGAGCCGCACCACCGTGCAGGCCGAGCTGGCTCGCCCGCAGGTGCTCGTGGAAATCACCGTCATCGCTGCACGCGTCTGATCAACCAACACCCACAACGGAGAATAACAATGCAAAAAATCACGTTGCTCGCTTGCAGCCTCGGCCTGTTGCTTGGCAGCCAGGTACAAGCCAATGAAACGCCGCTGACCGGCACCCTGGGCAAGATCGCCAGCACCAACAGCATTACCCTGGGTTATCGCGATGCGTCTGTGCCGTTTTCCTACGTGGGTGATCACAGCGGCAAGCCGATGGGTTACTCGGTGGATCTGGCGGGCAAGATCGTCGAGCGCATCCAGCAGCAACTGGCACGGCCTGACCTGAAGGTGAAGTACAACCTGGTCACCTCTCAGACCCGCATTCCATTGGTACAGAATGGCACCGTGGACCTGGAATGCGGTTCCACCGGCGTCACTGCCGAGCGGCAGAAGCAGGTGGCGTTCTCCTATGGCTTCATCTACGTCAAAGGCCAGCTGCTCACCGCCAAGGACAGCGGTATCAAGGGCTTCGCCGATCTGCGCGGCAAGAACGTGGTGACGACCGCCGGCACCACCAACGAGCGCTTCCTCAAAAGCTACAACGTCGATCACAAGATCGACATGTTCGTGATCAGCGCCAAGGACCACGGGGAAGCCTTCCAGATGCTGCAATCGGGCCGGGCCGCGGCGTTCTACATGGACGACGCGCTGCTCTACGGCGAGCGTGCCAAGGCCAATGACCCGCACAAGTGGGTGGTGGTCGGGGAGGAGCAATCGCGGGAGATCTACAGCTGCATGGTGCGCAAGGACGACCCGCAGTTCCTCGCCCTGGTCAACGGTGTATTGGCGGATCTGTACAGCTCGGGCGAGATCAATGGCATCTACCAGCGCTGGTTCGAGCAGCCAATCCCGCCGAAGGGTTTGAACCTTGAGTTCCCGATGACCAGCGAACTCAAGGCGATCATTGCCAAGCCGGTGAGTGATCCGGTGCAATAAAATCAAAAGATCGCAGCATTCGGCAGCTCCTACACGGGATTGCGCTCCAGCCTGTAGGAGCTGCCGCAGGCTGCGATCGTTTTAGAAATCCCCCCAGAGCTGCTGGGCAACCGCCAGTGCAACCACCGGCGCGGTCTCGGTGCGCAACACTCGCGGGCCGAGGCGGGCGGCATGGAAGCCGCTGGCCTTGGCCAGATCGACTTCGGCATCGGCCAAACCACCTTCCGGGCCGATCAGAAAGGCCAGGCTTGAAGGCTTGGCATGGCTGACCAATGGCTCGGCCACCGGGTGCAGCACCAGCTTCAGTTCAGCCTCAGTCTGTTTCAACCAGTCGGCCAACAGCACCGGCGGATGAATCACCGGCACCCGTGAGCGCCCGCATTGTTCGCAGGCACTGATCGCTACCTGGCGCCAGTGCAGCAGGCGTTTGTCGGCGCGTTCGTCCTTGAGTCGCACTTCGCAGCGCTCACTGAAAATCGGCGTGATTTGCGTGACCCCCAATTCGGTGGCTTTCTGGATCGCCCAGTCCATGCGCTCGCCACGGGACAAGCCCTGGCCGAGGTGGATCTGCAACGGCGATTCCACCTGGCCGGCAAACTCCTCATGGATCTGGACCACCACGCGTTTTTTGCCGACTTCAACGAGCGTAGCCCGAAACTCATGGCCGGAACCGTCGAACAGTTGCAACGCATCACCCTCGGCCATGCGCAGCACGCGCCCGATGTAATGGGCCTGGGCTTCGGGCAATTCGTGCTCGCCGGTGCTCAGGGGGGCGTCGATGAAGAAGCGGGACAGTCTCATGCTAAATCTCTGTAGTTGGATCGTTCCCACGCTCTGCGTGGGAATGCCTCATCGGACGCTCTGCGTCCGCTTTTGGGACGCGGAGCGTCCCGGGCTGTGTTCCCACGCAGAGCGTGGGAACGAGCAGGCGAACGCTAGCCCGGATCGCGGAAACCGGGGTGGAAGTCCTTCGGCACCGCCACGCTGACGCTTTCGCGGGTGGCAATGTCGATGCCCTCACTGGCGACCTCGGCGAGGAAGTCGATTTGCTCCAGGGTGATCACGTACGGCGGCAGGAAATACACCACACTGCCCAACGGCCGCAGCAAGGCACCGCGCTCCAGTGCATGCTGGAACACCTTCAGGCCGCGGCGTTCCTGCCAGGGGTAGGCCTCTTTGCTGGCTTTGTCCTTGACCATCTCGATGGCCAGCACCATGCCAGTCTGGCGCACTTCGCTGACGTTCGGGTGGTCGACCAGATGTGCAGTGGAGGAGGCCATGCGCTGCGCCAGGGCCTTGTTGTTCTCGATGACCTTGTCTTCTTCGAAGATATCCAGCGTTGCCAGGGCCGCCGCGCACGCCAAAGGGTTGCCCGTGTAGCTGTGGGAATGCAGGAAGGCGCGCAGGGTCGGGTAATCGTCGTAGAAGGCGCTGTAGACGTCATCGGTGGTCAGGCACGCCGCCAGCGGCAGGTAGCCGCCGGTCAGGGCCTTGGACAGGCAGAGGAAGTCCGGCCGGATACCCGCCTGTTCACAGGCGAACATCGTCCCGGTGCGGCCGAAACCGACGGCGATTTCGTCATGGATCAGGTGCACGCCATAGCGGTCGCAGGCTTCACGCAGCAGCTTGAGGTACACCGGGTGGTACATGCGCATGCCGCCGGCGCCCTGGATCAGCGGCTCGACGATCACCGCGGCGACGCTGTCATGGTTCTCGGCCAGGGTCTGTTCCATGGCGGCGAACATGTTGCGCGAGTGCTCTTCCCAGCTCATGCCTTCGGGGCGCAGGTAGCAATCGGGGCTTGGCACCTTGATGGTGTCGAGCAGCAACGCCTTGTAGGTTTCGGTGAACAGCGGCACGTCGCCCACCGACATCGCCGCCATCGTTTCGCCGTGGTAGCTGTTGGTCAGGGTAACAAAGCGCTTCTTGTTCGGCAGGCCGCGGTTAAGCCAATAGTGAAAACTCATTTTCAGCGCGACTTCGATGCAGGACGACCCATTATCGGCGTAGAAACACCGGGTCAGGCCCTCCGGCGTCATCTTCACCAGGCGCTCGGACAACTCGATCACCGGCTGATGGCTGAACCCGGCGAGGATCACGTGTTCCAGTTGATCAACCTGATCCTTGATGCGCTGGTTGATGCGCGGGTTGGCATGGCCAAACACGTTCACCCACCAGGAGCTCACCGCGTCGAGGTAGCGCTTGCCTTCGAAATCCTCCAGCCACACGCCTTCACCGCGCTTGATCGGGATCAGCGGCAGTTTTTCGTGATCTTTCATCTGGGTGCAGGGATGCCACAACACCGCGAGATCGCGTTGCATCCACTGATTGTTCAGGCCCATGTTCAGTCTCCTCGAGGCGGTCCGTGTCGTGCGCGGACATACAATCGCGCAAGCCTATGCAATGCGTGCCTCGGGAACAACCCATTGTGTTGTTTGAGCTACTTTGTATAGGACGGTAGACGTTGCTGGCGGGCGTCTGACGGCTGACGTATCCTTCGCGGTTCTGGAGCCGCCTGGCTCGCAAAAACCGCTATTTTTCCTGTATTTCCGGAGTTCGCTGAATGTCTGTCGGTTGGCTGCGCGCCTGTGCGCTGGTGATGTTGGGGCTGTTCAGCGTGTCTGCGCTGGCCAAGGATAAAACCGCGATCGTGATCGGCGGCGGGGTCTCGGGCCTCACGGCTGCTTATGAGCTGCAGAACAAAGGCTGGCAGGTCACGCTGCTGGAAGCCAAGCCAGGCCTGGGCGGCCGTTCCGGCATGGCCACCAGCGAGTGGATCGGCAACGACAAGACCCAGCCGGTCCTGAACAAGTACGTCTCGACGTTCAAGCTGAGCACCACGCCAGCACCTGAATTCGTGCGCACCCCGGGCTACCTGATCGACGGTGTGTATTACACCGCGGCCGACCTGGCCACCAAGGATCCAACCACTGCCGAAGCGCTCAAGCGCTACGAAAAGACGGTGGACGACCTGGCGCGCTCGATCGAAGACCCGCAGAACCCGTCAGCCAACAACACGCTGCACGCCCTGGACCAGATCAACGTGTCCAACTGGCTCGATCGCCTGAGCCTGCCGGCCACTGCCCGTCAGTTGGTGAACCAGCAGATTCGCACCCGTTATGACGAGCCTTCGCGTATCTCGCTGCTGTACTTCGCACAGCAGAGTCGCGTTTATCGTGGCGTTTCCGACCGTGACCTGCGCGCGTCGCGCCTGGTCGGTGGCAGCCCGGTGTTGGCCCAGGCCTTCGTCAAAGAACTGAAAACCATCAAGACCAGCTCCCCGGTCTCGGCCATCACCCAGGACAAGGACGGCGTCACCGTCAAGGTCGGCAGCGTGGGCTATCAGGCTGACTACGTCGTAGTGGCCGTGCCTTTGCGCGCCCTGAACAAGATCCAGATGACCCCGGCACTGGACGCCCAGCACCAGGCTGCCATCAAGGGCACCAACTACGGTTGGCGCGACCAGATCATGCTGAAGTTCAAGACGCCAGTGTGGGAAAGCAAGGCGCGCATGTCCGGTGAGATCTACAGCAACACCGGCCTGGGCATGTTGTGGGTCGAGCCGGCGCTGAAGGGTGGCGCCAACGTGGTGATCAACCTGTCCGGCGACAACTCGCGGGTCATGCAGGCGTTCGGCGACAAGCAGATGGTCGATCAGGTACTGATCCGCCTGCACGCGTTTTACCCACAGGCACGCGGTTCGTTTACCGGTTATGAAATCCGTCGCTACAGCACCGACCCTTCGATGGGCGGCGCTTACCTGGCCTTCGGCCCTGGTCAGATCAGCAAGTTCTGGCGCCTGTGGGAGCGTCCGGTTCAGCGTGTAGCCTTTGCTGGCGAACACACTGACACCCTGTACCCGGGCACCCTGGAAGGCGCGTTGCGCACCGGTCAGCGTGCGGCCAGCCAGGTTGAAGACCTGGCGGCGGGCAAGTCGTTTGACCCGGCGAAAGCCGCTCCAGTAGCCGCTGCAGCTGCAGCCGGCGCGGTGGCAGCGAAGAAGGGCAACTTCTTCAGCAACCTGTTCGGCGGCTCGGATGACGAGAAGAAGCCAGAACCGGTCAAGGCACCTGAGCCAGTCGCACCGGCCCCTGCACCAGCCCCGGCACCGGCGCCTGCACCTGCTCCGGTCGAAGCACCGAAGCCTGTGGCACCGGTGAAAGCCGAGCCTGCGAAGAAAGCACCGGCAAAAGCGCCAGTGAAGAAGACCGAGGCGAAGAAAACGTCGGCCAAGGCACCGGCGAAAAAGGCCGAACCGACCAAGAAGCCAGCGGTGACCACGGTTACCAAGGCCCAGTAACGTTCAGGCGTAAAAAAACGCGGCTCACGGGCCGCGTTTTTTTTTGCCAGATCTCGGCGTTGTCTCCCGTCCTACATGCGCCAGCGATATCAGAGACTTCCCACAAGCGAATCAGAAGGGGGTGATGGGTAGAGCTTGATCTTGGGCCCATGCTCTTCAAAAACTGGAGAGCATATGAAAGAACTGACAGTAATCATCATATTGATAACCCTTTTGGGTTGTGCAAATGCGGAGATATTTCATGAGGGATATCGCCGCGGATACGGGCATGAGCTGGCCTATAAATGCGATATGGATCCGTACAATCCTGACTGTCTGCAGCCCCTTCCGTGTACCACAATTAGGAAGTGCGATATCGCCCCGCTAAGTCTACGTAGCGTTCAAGCACAAACAAGCGCGGTTCCAGGCCGCGTTTTTTTACGCTTGAAAAAATGAGGCAAGAAGTCGAATAAACCTTTTGATACAGGTGTTCTCTGCTTTGTATTCACTTTTTTTCACAATTTCGACTTTAATCTTTCCTTAACCCGCGTGATTTAGGCTTTTGATCGCATTTCTCGATATTTCAAAGCGAAATTTTCCGCTTTAATCCGATAGATAAATCGATAGTCTTGGGCCAGCACTTACAGGGATCTGGGCAATGCAGCTACGAAATTCAACTTCCCGCTACGGCTGGGTCAGCATTTTCATTCACTGGAGTGTGGCGCTGGCGGTTTTTAGCCTGTTCGCGTTGGGGCTGTGGATGGTCGGGCTCGACTACTACAGCACCTGGCGCAAAGACGCGCCGGACCTGCACAAGAGCATCGGCCTGGTGTTGCTGGGTGTGATGGTGTTGCGGGTGGTGTGGCGTTTCATCAGTCCGCCGCCGCCGACCCTGTCGAGCTACAGCCGGATGACGCGCCTGGGCGCCAAGTTCGGCCATGGCTTTCTGTATCTCAGTCTGTTCGCTGTGATGATTGCCGGTTACCTGATTTCCACCGCAGAAGGTGTCGGTATCCCGGTGTTTGGCTTGTTTGAAGTGCCTGCGCTGGTGTCCGGGCTACCGGACCAGGCAGACACCGCGGGTGTGATTCACCTCTGGCTGGCGTGGGTGCTGGTAATTTTTTCCGGCCTCCATGCGTTGGCAGCATTGAAACACCACTTTATCGACCGTGATGTGACCCTCAAGCGAATGCTGGGTCGCAAAGCCTGAAGTTCAACCTCGACTCCAAAGGAAAACAAAGTATGTTGAAAAAGACTCTGGCCGCTCTGGCAATCAGTTCCGCCCTGTTGTCCGCCGGTAGCGTCATGGCCGCTGACTACGTGGTCGACAAGGAAGGCCAGCACGCCTTCGTTGACTTCAAGATCAGCCACCTGGGCTACAGCTTCATCACCGGTACTTTCAAGGACATCGACGGCAAGTTCAGCTTTGACGCTGCCAAGCCTGAAGACAGCAAGATCGAGTTCAACGTAAACACCGCCAGCGTGTTCACCAACAACGCTGAGCGCGACAAGCACATCTCCAGCAAAGACTTCCTGAACGGAAGCAAAGCCACCTTTGTTTCCACCAGCGTCAAGCCAACCGGCAAAAACGCCGCTGGCAAGGACACTGCCGATGTGGCTGGCGACCTGACTATCCTTGGCGTGACCAAGCCAATCGTGGTCAAGGCTACCTTCCTGGGTGAAGGCAAGGATCCGTGGGGCGGCTACCGTGCAGGCTTCGAGGGTACCTTCAGCCTCAAGCGTTCCGATTTCGGCAAGCAGAAAGACCTGGGCCCATCGTCCGATGCTGTTGAAATGTACGTGACCTTTGAAGGTGTCAAAGCGAAGTAATGCTGAGACTGTAGGAGCCGGCTTGCTGGCGATGGCGTCTTTTGAGACACAGCAGAAACCGAGTCGCCCCAATCGCCAGCAAGCCGGCTCCTACAGGTACTACGCATAAAAAATGCCCCAGACCTTTCGGTATGGGGCATTTTTCATTTCAGCGATGACTCAGCGATTGCGGGTCAGCAATGCCGGTTTTTCGCCACGAGGACGGCTTGGCAGTTGATCCAGTTGCTCAGGTGTCGGGAAGCGATCGGCCTTCGACTCCTTGTGCATGATCTTCGGCGCCGGACCACGCGGGTTCTGCACGGCCGGTTCCGAACGCGGTTGATCGTCACGGGCCGGACGGCGGTTACGGGAGTCTTCGCGACGGGCCTGGCCATCACGTGGAGCGCCGCTGCGTGGACCGCTGCGCTTGGCTGGCGGGGTGCCGGTGCTGGCGCCATCGCTGTTGCGCGGACCGTTCTGGCGACCGCCCTGCGGCTTGCCGCCACGTGGAGCGCCTGCGGCTGTGCCTTGAGCCGGAGCACCCGGACGACGGCCGCGGCCTTGGGCCGGTTTCTGCTGCGGAACGTAGTCGACGCGGTTACCGAAGTTATCGATATCGTCGTCCAGGAACTCGTCCGGCGCACGATCAGCTGCGGCACGCGGCGGCTGGCTTGGCTGACGCTGTTCGCGGGCCGGGGTGCCTTCACGGGGCTTCTGCTGACGGGCTGGACGCTCACCGCGCTCACCCGCCGGTTTTTCCTTGCCCTTGTCCTTGCCTTTGTCCTTGCGACCGCTACCACCACCGCCGCCATTCGGACCATCGCCACGCGGGCCACGTGGATTGCGCGGGTTGCGCATGTCCGGACGCTCGCGAGCTTCGGGTTTCTCGGCTTCCACGGCGCTGGCATCGAAGCCCATCAGGTCGCCGTCGGCGATTTTCTGCTTGGTCATGCGTTCGATGCTTTTCAGCAGTTTTTCTTCGTCCGGGGCCACCAGCGAGATCGCCTCGCCCGAGCGACCGGCACGGCCAGTACGGCCGATGCGGTGCACGTAGTCTTCATCGACGTTCGGCAGTTCGAAGTTGACCACGTGTGGCAACTGGTCGATGTCCAGGCCGCGAGCGGCGATGTCGGTGGCAACCAGGATGCGCACGGTACCGGCCTTGAAGTCGGCCAGGGCTTTGGTACGCGCGTTCTGGCTCTTGTTGCCGTGGATCGCGACGGCGCTCAGGCCGTGTTTGTCCAGGTACTCGGCCAGGCGGTTGGCGCCGTGCTTGGTGCGGGTGAACACCAGGACCTGTTCCCAGGCGCCGGCGGTGATCAGGTGCGCCAACAGCGAGCGTTTGTGGCTGGCCGGCAGGCGGAATACGCGCTGTTCGATGCGCTCGACCGTGGTGTTCGGCGGCGTGACTTCGATGCGTTCCGGGTTGTGCAGCAGCTTGCCGGCGAGGTCGGTGATGTCCTTGGAGAACGTCGCCGAGAACAGCAGGTTCTGACGTTTGGCCGGCAATCGGGCGAGGACTTTCTTCACGTCATGGACAAAGCCCATGTCGAGCATGCGGTCGGCTTCGTCCAGCACGAGGATTTCCACGTGGGACAGGTCGACACTGCCTTGGCCGGCCAGGTCGAGCAGGCGGCCAGGGCAGGCCACCAGCACGTCTACGCCACGGGACATGGCCTGAACCTGCGGGTTCATGCCGACGCCACCGAAAATGCAGGCGCTGACGAACTTCAGGTCACGGGCATAGACCTTGAAGCTTTCGTGCACTTGCGCCGCGAGTTCGCGAGTAGGGGTCAGGACCAGTACGCGCGGTTGGCGCGGGCCGTGACGCTGGGATTTGTCCGGGTGACCGTTGGGGAACAACCGCTCCAGGATCGGAAGGGCGAAGCCGCCGGTTTTACCAGTACCTGTCTGTGCCGCGACCATCAGGTCGCGACCTTGCAACACGGCGGGAATGGCCCGCTGTTGCACCGGAGTAGGCTCGGTATAGCCCGCTGCCTCGATGGCGCGGACTAAAGCCTCGGAGAGACCGAGGGAAGCAAAGGACATGAGTAATCCTGTTTTAAGTTAGGGCTTGGCCCAATGGGAGTCTTGCCTGGCGCGAATGGCGTTTATGAGGAACGCAATCCCGTCCGGTCCTGCTTCGGTCACGAAGGCTCGTCTGGAGCGCTCGCGCGGGCTGAAAAGCTGCGCTGTAGCGGGTTCGAGATGCCTTGAACGGTTCCGAGCGTCCGGGCGTGAGCCTGGCGGGAAGGCCGGAGTATAACAGAGCAATCACTGCGCGCCGCTTTCCTGCTGCTCAACGGTTTTTTCCGTGTTGGCCGTGGTCCGCCCGACGTTGATCGTAGCGGCCGGCGCGGCGCCATATCGGGCGCTGAGCTCGGCGTACGCGGGTTCGCGCTTGAAACGTTTGAGCTCGGCGCCGAAACGTTGCACCAGCAAGTCCATGCCGGCATTGCGGCGCACCGCCAGAAACTGGCTCTGTTGACTGATGACCGTGGGGTTTTCGGTAATTATGTTGCGGATATTCAGTTCGTCGAGCAAGTGCTGGCCCACCCTGCGGTCGGTGATCAGCAGGTCGATCCGCCCACGCACCAGTTTGCCGAAGTTCGCTTCGTGGCTCGGTGCCGGTTCCCGGGTGAACAGGGTCGAGTCCCTGAAATCCTGGCTGTACAGGTAGCCAGGAGAGATGCCGATGGTCAGGCCGCGCAGTTCGTCGAGGGTGCGAAACGGATGGGGCCTGGCGTTGGCGTAGAACATCACGAACTGGACATCGGAGAGCGGTTCGCTGGGGTAGAGCAGGGTCGCATCGCGTTCATCGCTATGGAAAATGTCCAGCGCGCCATCGGCCTGACCTGTTTCCAGCATCGACAGGCAGCGTTTCCATGGCAGGAATTGCCATTCCACTTCGATGCCCAGGCGCTTGAAGACGATGGCGGTGGTTTCGTAGTCCAGCCCCAGGGCCTTGCCGTTCTCCTCGTACACGTAAGGTGCCCAGGGTTCGGTGACAATGCGCAGCTTCTCGCCCCTAGCGGCAAAGCTAAGGCAAGTGAAAACAAGCAGGGCGACGAACTGCGTGATCAAAGGCATGGGCTTGAGATTACGACGAGAAACGCGAAAGAGCCAGAAACTGGCAGCAGATGCTCTAACTCCGAGTGTTACATCACAGTAAACGTGCGTTGAATGCAAAAGATCGCAGCCTTCGGCAGCTCCTACATTGGAATGTGTATTCCCTGTAGGCGCTGCCGCAGGCTGCGATCTTTTGATCTTGCTGTGTTTAACGCGGCAACTTCAGGTTGTTCCACACCGCCAGGCTCGCTTCAGCCTGGTTCAGTGTGTAGAAGTGCAGCCCTGGCGCGCCGCCCTGCAGCAGGCGTTCGCACATCTCGGTAATGACTTGCTCGCCGAAGCGTTGAATGCTTTGGGTATCGTCACCGTAGGCTTCCAGTTGCTTGCGGATCCAGCGCGGGATTTCCGCACCGCAGGCATCGGAGAAGCGTGCCAGCTTGCTGTAGTTGGTGATCGGCATGATCCCCGGCACGATCGGGATGTTCACACCCTTGGCCCGCACGCGCTCGACGAAGTAGAAGTAGCTGTCGGCGTTGAAGAAATACTGGGTGATCGCACTGTCGGCGCCAGCGTTGGCTTTGCGCACGAAGTTGTTGAGGTCGTCTTCGAAATTGCGTGCCTGTGGATGCATCTCCGGGTAGGCGGCAACTTCGATGTGGAAATGATCGCCGGTTTCTTCCCGGATGAATTCGACCAGGTCGTTGGCGTGGCGCATTTCACCGCTGGCCATGCCCATGCCCGAAGGCAGGTCACCGCGCAAAGCGACGATGCGCTGTATGCCGGCGGCCTTGTACTGGCTCAGCAGGCCGCGCAGGTCGGCCTTGCTGTCGCCGACGCACGACAGGTGCGGTGCGGCCGGGACTTTGACTTCGCTTTCGAGCTGCAACACGGTGTTGAGCGTGCGATCACGGGTCGACCCACCCGCACCGTAGGTGCAGGAGAAGAAATCGGGGTTGTACGTGGCCAGCTGACGGGCAGTGGCAAGCAGCTTTTCATGCCCAGCATCGGTCTTGGTAGGGAAGAACTCGAAGCTGTAGCGACGATCTTGGGACATGCTCATATCCTTTAAAACGCTTAAGCCTATGGGGCCGGTTTGCCCGCAATCGCCAGCAAGCCGGCTCCTACAGGGTTTGCGTCGTACACGTTACTTACGTACGACCGCTCCCCTGTAGGAGCCGGCTTGCTGGCGATGCAGGCAACGCGGTGTATCAGAACACCGCTATTGCCGGTCAAATCAGTAGCGGTAAGCGTGCGGCTTGAACGGGCCTTCGACCGTCACGCCGATGTAGTCGGCCTGGGTCTTGGTCAGTTTTGTCACGACACCGCCGAAACCGCGGACCATTTCCAGGGCCACTTCTTCGTCGAGTTTCTTCGGCAGTACTTCAACGGTCAGGCGCTCGGCTTTCTGGGCTGGCGACAGGTCGGCGTATTTCTGGCCGAACAGGAAGATCTGCGCCAGTACCTGGTTAGCGAACGAACCGTCCATGATGCGGCTCGGGTGGCCAGTGGCGTTGCCCAGGTTAACCAGGCGGCCTTCAGCCAGCAGGATCAGGTAGTCGTCGTTCTGCGGATCGAAGCTGCCAGCGCCGGTACGGTGGATCTTGTGAACCTGCGGCTTCACTTCTTCCCATGCCCAGTTCTTGCGCATGAAAGCGGTATCGATTTCGTTGTCGAAGTGGCCGATGTTGCAGACAACAGCGCGCTTCTTCAGGGCCTTGAGCATGTTCGCATCGCAAACATTGACGTTACCGGTGGTGGTCACGATCAGGTCGATCTTGCCCAGCAGCGCTTTGTCGATGCTTTCTTCGGTGCCGGTGTTGATACCGTCGATGAACGGCGAAACCAGTTCGAAACCGTCCATGCAGGCTTGCATGGCGCAGATCGGGTCGACTTCGGAAACCTTGACGATCATGCCTTCCTGACGCAGGGACTGGGCCGAGCCCTTGCCCACGTCACCGTAGCCGATGACCAGCGCTTGCTTGCCGGACAGCAGGTGGTCGGTACCGCGCTTGATCGCATCGTTCAGGCTGTGACGGCAGCCGTACTTGTTGTCGTTCTTGCTCTTGGTCACCGAGTCATTGACGTTGATGGCCGGGATTTTCAGCTCGCCCTTGGCCAGCATGTCCAGCAGGCGGTGCACGCCGGTGGTGGTCTCTTCGGTCACGCCGTGAACGCGGTCCAGCACCTGCGGGTACTTCTTGTGCAGCAGTTCGGTCAGGTCGCCGCCGTCGTCGAGGATCATGTTGGCGTCCCATGGCTGGCCATCCTTGAGGATGGTTTGCTCCAGGCACCACTCGTACTCTTGCTCGGTTTCACCTTTCCAGGCGAAAACCGGAATGCCGGCAGCGGCGATGGACGCAGCAGCCTGGTCTTGAGTCGAGAAAATGTTGCAGGACGACCAGCGTACTTCGGCACCCAGGGCAACCAGGGTTTCGATCAGCACGGCGGTCTGAATGGTCATGTGGATGCAGCCGAGGATCTTCGCGCCCTTGAGCGGTTGTTCTTCGGAGTACTTGCGGCGCAGGCCCATCAGGGCTGGCATTTCCGATTCGGCGATGATGGTTTCGCGACGACCCCAGGCAGCCAGGGACATGTCGGCGACTTTGTAATCGTTAAAATCTGCAGGCGTGATAACAGCGCTCATGAAGAGTCTCCATTCGTAATGTATGCGAATGGGCGCCGTTGTGCGTTTAGTGTCTGGCCGTTGATGGCCAAGCAACGCCCCATCCGAGCCTGACAGGTCTAGCCTGCTGCAGCGCCCCTCGGACAGGTGGCGGGAAAACGGTAGCAAATGAAGATTACCGTTTTGAAACGGGGGCGATTATAGCGGGCTATGCTGATCTTCCAAAGGGTTTCTGTCGGTCAATGTGCGAACGGTAATAGTGGCTATAGAAGATCCCGAATAGAGCTCTGGCCCGGGGTCTGCCAAGATACCGTCCATCATTCGGCAAGACGCTCAGGAGTGCATATGAATTTCCACACCCGCAAATGGGTCAAGCCCGAAGACCTCAACCCCAATGGGACGCTGTTCGGCGGCAGCCTGCTGCGTTGGCTCGACGAAGAAGCGGCGATCTATGCCATCGTCCAGCTGGGCAATCAACGCGTGGTCACCAAATACATTTCCGAGATCAACTTCGTCAGTGCCTCGCGCCAGGGCGACATCATCGAACTGGGTATCACCGCCACCGAATTTGGTCGCACCTCGATCACCCTCACGTGCGAAGTGCGTAACAAGATCACCCGCAAGAGCATCCTGACGGTGGAGAAGATTGTTTTCGTCAATTTGGGCGAAGACGGATTGCCTGCGCCACACGGGCGGACCGAGATCAAGTACGTCAAGGACCAGTTCAAGGATGAAGGCGCCGTCGAATAATTTGTGGATGACGAACGGAATCTGAACCGCGCGGGTCGTAACTAAATCGCACGCCAGCGGTTCAGGAGTTCCATGGACACTAAAAAAGACGGCAAGACCCCCGACCTTTCGGAAAAAGAGCAGCACGAAGTCGAAAAGAACCAACCGCCACGCGCGGCGGTGCTGCACGAAATTATCCGCACCCAGGGCGATCAGGAACTGGAGCGCAGCGTTGCCGCGCTGTGGTGGTCGGCGTTGGCCGCCGGCCTGACCATGGGGCTTTCGCTGATGGGCATGGGCTTGCTCAATTCCCGCCTGCCGGACGGCGAAGGTTTCAAGGTGATTACCAGTTTCGGTTACTGCGCCGGTTTCCTCGCGGTGATTCTTGCCCGCCAGCAACTCTTCACCGAAAACACCCTGACCGCCGTGCTGCCAATCATGAGCAAACCCACGCTCGGCAATTTCGGCCGATTGCTGCGACTGTGGGGGGTAGTGCTGGTGGGCAACCTCTGCGGCACCTTGCTGGTGGCTTACGTCATGCTGGAGCTGCCGATTTTCGACAGCAAGACCGACGAGGCCTTCCTCGACATCGGCCGCAAGGTCATGGAAAACGACGTCAGTCAGATGTTCGCCAAGGGCATCGTCTCGGGCTGGATGATCGCCACCATGGTCTGGATGATCCCGTCGATGGAGAGCGCCAAGATGTGGATCATCATCCTCATCACCTACCTCATGGCGCTGGGGGATTTCACGCACATCGTGGTGGGTTCGCTGGAGGTCGGTTATCTGGTGTTCGCTGGCGAGCTGCCGTGGAAAGATTTCTGGCTGGTGTTCGCAGGTCCCACGCTGGTGGGGAACATCGTGGGTGGCAGCTTTATCTTTGCATTGATCAGCCATGCGCAGATTCGCAGTGAGAGCGGGCCACCCAAAAGCGCGGCGGAGCAGGCTGAAAAACCTGATCCGCAAGCGCTCAAAAAGTAATCAACCCGGCGCATTTACCGCAACGGCACTGCGCCGTTGCAGGTAGATGAAATACAGCGCGGCCAACACCGTCAAGCCACTGACCAGTGCGCCGGTCCATGGCAGGTCCGCGAGATCTGCACCGCTGGCGACTACCAGCCCACCGATCCAGGCACCTGCTGCGTTACCGAGGTTGAATGCACTCTGGTTCAGCGTCGAGCCCAGGTTGGGCGCTTCATGGGCCTGATCGATAATCAGCAGTTGCAGGATCGGGCACAGGGCAAAGGCGAAGATGCCCCACAACACCAGGGTAATCGCCGCCGGTATTACCGAGTGGCTGGTCTGGCTGAACGCGGCCAGCACCACCACCACGGCCAACGCCATACCCACCAGTGAAGGCAGCAGGCGGCTGTCGGCCAATCGCCCGCCGAGCATGCTGCCCGCCGTCAAGCCTACGCCAAACAACAACAGCATGATGGTCACGCCATGGGGGCTGACACCGGTGATGTCCTGCAGGATAGGTGCGATGTAGGTGAATACGCTGAACAGGCTGGTCGAGGCCAATACGCTCATGCCCAATGCCAGCAGCACGTTGGGCTTGCCCAGTACTTTGAACTCACTTGCCAGGTTGGCTTTATCCATCACGATGTTCTTCGGCAGCCAGACCCATTGCGCAATGGCCGCGATCACGCCGATCGCCGACACCGCCCAGAACGTCGAGCGCCAGCCGGCGTACTGCCCCAGCGCGGTGCCCAGCGGCACTCCAAGCACGTTGGCCAGGGTCAGGCCGGTGAACATCATGGCAATCGCCTGGGCGCGTTTGTTCGGCGCCACCAGGCCGGCGGCAACCACCGAGCCTATGCCGAAGAACGCGCCGTGGCACAGCGCAGTCACTACGCGCGCGGCCATCAGCGTGGCGTAGTTCGGTGCCAGTGCGCAAAGCATGTTGCCCAGGATGAACATCAGCGTCATGCCCAGCAGTGTCGCTTTGCGCGGCATGTTGGCAGTGCCGACCGCGAGGATTGGCGCACCGAACACCACGCCCAGGGCGTAACCGGTGATCAGCAATCCGGCGTGGGGGATGCTGACCGCGAGGTCGCGGGCAACATCGGGCAGCAAGCCCATGATGACGAATTCAGTGGTGCCGATGCCGAACGCGGCAACAGCAAGGGCAAGCAAGGCGAGTGGCATGCGCAAGGTCTCTGTCGGTAGTCTTGACGCTGTGATCAGGCATACGCATGCCAAGACCGATCTCGATGAGAGCGGGTAAGGGCATTGTTATTGGAATTAGTCTGTGCGCAACTGAGTGCGGCGTGGTCGGTTGCAGTATAAACAGCTGCTGACATATGGCGAATCAATTCTCTCCCCAGCCCTTGTAGGCGCCGGCTTGCTGGCGATGGCGATCTCAGGAACGCTGTCGCCAGCACGCCGGCTCCTACAGGGGGGGCGGTCAACTAAAAAAGGAGTAGGCCGTGCTTGCGACGGCGTTAGTGTTGGTGGCGGCGCTGTTGCATGCGGCGTGGAATACCCTGATCAAGTTCAGCGCCGAGCGTTTGCTGGTAGTGGCCTGCATGGACAGCGTGGCAATGCTCTTCGTCGCGCTTATGTTGCCGTTCGTGGCGCTGCCGCCATTGGACATCTGGCCGTGGCTTCTCGCCTCGGCAGCGTTCGAGTTGCTCTACCGTTATTTGCTGATCCAGGCTTATCGGGTCGGCGACCTCGGGCTGGTCTACCCGCTGATGCGGGGGTTGTCGCCGCTGGTGGTGCTCGCGCTGACCCTGGTTTTTGCCGGGGAAGTGCTGACCCACCAGCAGATCTTCGGAATTCTGTTGATCCCGCTCGGCATGCTGTGCCTGCTCTGGCAGGGGGGCGGCGGCGCTCGCTTGCCGTGGTCGATGCTGCCTGTGGTCGCGTTGATCGGCTTGTGCATCGGTTGCTACACCTTCATCGATGGCCAGGCCTTGCGGCGCTGGTCGCATCCACTGGATTACCTGGTCTGGGTGACGTTGCTCAGTGCCTGGCCATTTCCATTGCTGGCCTGGGTGAGCAAACGGCCGGCGTTCAAGCTGTTCTGGCGTGAGCAATGGCGATTGGGGCTGGCGGTCGGATTCTGCGTGTTGTTCAGCTACGCTCTGGTGCTGTGGGCCATGCAGCTGGGCTCCATTGCCGAAGCGGCGGCTTTGCGCGAAATCAGCGTGATCCTGGTGGTGCTGTTCGGCATGCGTTACCTGAAAGAACCTTTCGGCGGGCCAAGGCTCTTAGCCTGTGGATTGGTTTTGATCGGCATGCTGGTAATGAAATTCTGACGGGTCTGTAACGTGAAGAAGGGACGGCTTTATGACGGTTGCTCTGTGGTGCATCTTGATCGCGATTTTCCTGCCTTATATCTGTACGGTCATCGCCAAGGCCAGTGGCGGGTTTCGTCTGAGTGACAACCACGATCCCCGTGACTTTCTAGAGTCGCTCAATGGTTTGGCCAGGCGCGCGCATGCGGCGCAATTGAACAGTTTTGAAGTCACCCCGGCGTTCGCGGCCGCCGTGATCGTGGCGCACCTGGTGGGCACTGCCGAACTGGTGACGATCAATGTGCTGTCGGTGTTGTTCATCACCAGTCGGCTGCTCTACATCATCTTCTATCTGACCGACTTGGCGATCTTGCGATCGCTGGCGTGGTTTGTGGGGATGGGGTTGATTGTCAGTTTCTTTGTCGTGTCGGTTTAAGGGCAAGATCAAAAGATCGCAGCCTCGTTTCACTCGACAGCTCCTACAGGCATTGAGAGCATCCGCGATAATGCGGCGGATGAGGTCAATGTAGGCGCTGTCGCAGGCTGCGATCTTTTGACTTTAAAGCTTGTCGGCGACTTGCGGCACTTGCGGCAGCGCCGCGCCTTTGGGCCACAGCATCCAGATCTGCCCCTGCTGCTTCATGTCGCCAGCCAGTTGCCCGGCCGCCTCGCCAGTACCGCAGAACAGATCCGCACGCACCTCGCCGGCAATTGCGCCGCCGGTGTCCTGGGCTGCCACCGGGCGTACCAGTGCCGTGCCATCCGGTTTGGTGGTGGATAACCACAATAGGCTACCCAGCGGAATCACTTTGCGATCCACCGCCGCGCTATAACCGGCCGTCAACGGCACGTTCAGCGAGCCGCGCGGGCCTTCGTTGCTGTCCGGGTTCTGGGTGAAAAACACGTAGCTTGGGTTGCTGCCGAGCAGCTCTGGAATGCGCGTTGGGTTGGCCTTGGCCCAGTTGCTGATCGCGCCCATGGTCACGTCTTCTTTCTTCAGCTCGCCTTGCTCCACCAACCAGCGTCCGATCGGTCGGTAAGGGTGGCCGTTCTGGTCGGCGTAAGCGATTCGCAGCTGACGACCGCTGTCGAGCTGGATACGACCCGATCCCTGGATTTGCAGGAACTGCAGGTTCATCGGATCGGTCAACCAGGCCACGACGGGAGCCTTGAGCCCCTTGCTGCCGATGGTCGCTGCATCGTCGTAGGGCTTGAGCACGCGGCCTTCAAGTCGGCCGCGCAGGCGTTTGCCCTTGAGTTCCGGGTAGATGCTGTCCAGCGAGACGATGATCATATCTTCAGGCACGCCATACACCGGGACGTTCGCCTTTGCGGTTTGGGTCAGGCTGCCGGGGTAGACCGGTTCGTAGTAGCCAGTGATCAAACCGTTGGGATTGTCGTTGGCGGCGCGCAGGCCGTAGACATCCAGGTTCTGCTTGAGAAATCCACGGATGTCGCTGGCACTCTGCGGCACGTTGGTCGCCGCTGCGCAGGTGGCGCCCCAGACCGGGTCAGCCTTGAGTCGGGTGCAGGCGCTGCGCCAGGAACCGAAACCGGCGACGAGGTCATTGTCGGAGACTGCCGGTAACGCTTCCCAGGTGGCGCTGGAGTAGGTGGCCAGGGCGTGGGTCTTCGGTTGTTTGTCTTCGCCACCGGTGCAGCCCGCGAGCACGGCCACAATAGGAAGCGTCCAGGCCAGGGGATGACGCCAGGCCTTGAAACGGCTGTTCATGGAGTATTTCCTTTGCCGGTTGCCTGAGCGTCGTGTGCACTCATGCAACCCGTATTGATAATAGGGGTATTGGTGTTTGCCGGTGACGCGAGGATACTGGCCCCCGTTTTCCGTGACCTGAAGCCACCATGACTCTTAAAAGACTTTCTGTTGTATTGCTGGCCTGCCTGACGCTTTGCGCTTGTGGCGGCGTCGATCCCAACTCGCCCCTCGGTCAGCGCAAGGCCATTTTCAAGCAGATGCTCAAGACCGGTGAAGACCTGGGTGGCATGTTGCGAGGCCGTATTGCGTTCGATGGCCCGAAGTTCGCTGACGGCGCCGTGAAACTCGATGCGCTGTCCCATGAGCCATGGAAACATTTCCCGCAGGTGCGTGAAGAAGACCACACCAGCGCCAAGAGTGACGTCTGGGAGAAGCAGGCACGCTTTGAGCAAATGGCTCGCAGTCTTGAAGCGGCCACCGGCGAGCTGGTGATCGCCAGTCAGGTTCAACCCTACAAGGCCAGTAACCTGGGGCCGGCGGTACAGAAGGTCGAAGATGCCTGCAGTGCGTGCCATAAAGAATTTCGGGATCATTGATCAACGATACCTGGTCTGATGTCTTCGCGAGCAGGGGCATGCGGTCAACTGTGGGAGCGAGCCTGCTCGCGAAGGCGGATTTTGCAACACCAGGGATTGCCGATCTTTACCTGTTCTTATTTATCCAGCTCGTCCACCGCTTCCTGCAATTCCTTGCGGGACTCGGCGAGTTTGTCCTTGCGCTTGTTGATCTTCTCGGGGTCGCCTTGTTTCATGGCTTTATCAAGGTCGGACTGACGCTTGCTGACTTCATGCTTGGCGTCGAGCACCTTGTTTTCCCGTTCTTTCTTCAGCGAGGCATCGGTGCAATTGGCGCTGACTTCGCTCAAGGCTTTCTCCAGGCCAGCCTGCTGCTCGGCATTGCCGTGGGATTTGGCCAGTTCGATCTGATTGATGATGCCTTGCTTCTTGGCGGCGCAGCCGGTCAGGCCTGGGGCGTCTTCGACGGCCATCAATGGAGTGGCCATAACGCTGCAAAGGGTCAACAGGACCAGCGGTGGAAGAAATTTCATAAAAGCTCCAGGTGAAAAGGCATTCGTGTCGATGCAGCGATGGCATGTTTGAGCCCATCGGGACTTCAGGGTTCCCGGGCGCATGGGCATCACCGGGGCTAAAACTAAAAACCGTCTATGGCAGCCCGGCGCAGTGTTTCACTCAGCGCCACGACCTGCGGATCGCGAAAAAATGCGCTTAATTGTGCGGCGCGTCCTGGTCCGATGTCGGGTTGGGCCTGCCATTGCTCGATGTCTCGTTGTGCCAGCTCCCGCCATGAATCGCCCGGGTGGGCCTGGCCGATCGGCGGCATACCCAGGGCTTTCAGCCAGCGGGCGAATGGGCGTTGCCGGGCATTGTCGAAGCTGCTGGCCAGCCGAGTAGCGCTGCGTTCGCCGAAACCGTCAATGTTAGCAAGCTCTTGGGCATCGAGGGTCAACCAATCCAACAGGCCGTTCAGGTGACCTGTTTCAAGAAGTTTTTCCCATGTGCCGGGGCCTACATGGGGCAGGTCCAATCCGTGTTTGCCGCTGAGCCATGTCAGGCGTGCGAGAAACTGGCTTTGGCATCCCGGCGTCGGCTGCCAGCAGCTCAATGGGTGAAAGTTGGCAGCCAGTGGAACGTCCATCTCAGGGCGCTCGGTATTGCGCAGCACAACGCCATCGAGCCTGGGAATGGTCAGGCCGGCCAGGCTGATGGCGACCTGGTCGCCCGCTCGGATATCCAGCGTTTGCCAGCGTTGCAAGGAGCTCACACTGACGCGCTTGATCTGCTGGTCATCGAGCGTCACCGGGATCAACTCCAGCACGGGGGTGATCCGTCCCGTGCGACCAATCTTGAAATGAACTTTTCGCACCTCGGCCAGTGCCTGGGCAAAGGGATACTTCCAGGCAACGATCCAGTATGGCGCTTTTGCCTGCCAGCGCTCGGCGGGCGGGCGCTGCTCTTGACGCAGGACAATCCCGTCGCTGGCAAACGGCAGGGGCGAGCGATACCAGTGATCACGCCAGCGCTCGACTTCGGCTATTGAACTGATGACCTGGGTGTACTGCGCGGAACTGGAAAAACCGAGTTTTTCCAGTTCCGCGATACGGGCCGGCAAGCTCGTCGGACCGTGGGGCCATTCCCAGGCAAACAGGCCGATCCCCTCAGCCTGCTCGACGCTCAATGTCTTGCGGGCCATCAAGCCGGCTACCGTGCCGCGGGCGTTCAGGCTGCCGGCGATGGCTTGCACATGGTCAGCCAGGCGCCAGTAGAGCTCGCCCTGTACCACCAGGTCCCGTGGCTCGGACAGGCGTTGAGGAATGGCGCCGACCTGGCGGGCCGAGGCGGTCCAGTCCTGACCATGCACACCATCGCCGCGACTGATCGCCTGGACCAGCAGGCCGTTGCGGTAGACCAGGGTCACCGCCACGCCGTCGACCTTGGGCTGGGCCCAGACCTGAGTTCGACCCCGCAGCCAATGCTCGACGGCGTCCGCGTCTGGCAGTTTTTCCAGGCCGGTATGCGGCACTGGATGGGCCAGTGGACCGCTTGCGGTGCGCAATGGATCGGTGGCCGGACCGGTGCTGAAGCATTGGCGCCATCGCGTCAGGCGCGCGAAGGACTGATCGTACAGTTCGTCGGCGATCAGCGAACGACCTTCGCGGTGATAGCTGTCATCCCAGAGGTCGATTTGTTTTTGCAGGGCGGCGAGTTCTTGCGCGGCACGAGCCGGCGGCCAGGCCGGGCATTCGCCAGCAACAGATCCCAGGCACAGGCAGGTCAGGAGTAAGCCGGTCAGCAGGCGGGGCAGCATAGTGAGCTTCCTTGCTCGATAGAGGTGCCTGAAGGTTAGTCAGCGGCAGGCTGATGGGTGTGCAGCTGTTTTTCGGATTGTTTCTACCTACTCAGTTTCAACCCATAAAAAAACCCCGCACGGCGGACCGTGCGGGGCTTCAGGTACCAACGGAAAGTCTTACAGGCCGGCAGCCGTGCGCAGGTGGTCGGCGCGGTCGGTTTTTTCCCAGGTGAAGGTGGTGAAGGTGTCATCACCAACCGTCTTGGTTGCCGGGGTACGACCGAAGTGGCCGTACGCAGCGGTTTCCTGGTACATCGGGTGCAGCAGGTCAAGCATGGTGGTAATTGCGTAAGGACGCAGGTCGAACACTTCGCGGACCAGTTTGACGATCTTGTCGTCGCTGATCTTGCCGGTGCCGAAGGTGTTCAGCGAGATCGAAGTCGGCTGGGCAACGCCGATGGCGTAGGACACCTGAATCTCGCAGCGCTCGGCCAGGCCGGCGGCAACGATGTTCTTGGCCACGTAACGACCGGCATAGGCAGCCGAGCGGTCAACCTTGGATGGATCTTTGCCGGAGAACGCACCACCACCGTGGCGGGCCATGCCACCGTAGCTGTCGACAATGATCTTGCGGCCGGTCAGGCCACAATCGCCCACCGGGCCACCGATGATGAACTGGCCGGTCGGGTTGATGTGGAACTGAGTGTCCTTGGACAGCAGTTCGGCAGGCAGCACGTGCTTGACGATCAGCTCCATCACGCCTTCGCGCAGGTCTGCGTACGACACTTCCGGGTTGTGCTGGGTCGACAGGACAACCGCGTCGATGCCGACAACCTTGCCGTTTTCGTAGCGGCAGGTCACTTGCGACTTGGCGTCCGGACGCAGCCAAGGCAGCAGGCCGGATTTACGGGCTTCCGCCTGGCGTTGCACCAGCTGGTGCGAGAACGTGATCGGTGCAGGCATCAGCACGTCGGTTTCGTTGCTGGCGTAGCCGAACATCAGGCCCTGGTCGCCGGCGCCCTGATCTTCAGGCTTGGCACGGTCGACACCCTGGTTGATGTCAGGGGACTGCTTGCCGATGATGTTCATCACGCCGCAGGTCGCACCGTCGAAGCCGACGTTGGAACTGGTGTAGCCGATGTTGGTGATGACGTCACGAACGATCTGCTCCAGGTCAACCCAAGCCGAGGTGGTGACTTCGCCAGCGATGATCGCCACGCCGGTTTTCACCAGGGTCTCGCACGCCACGCGCGCGAACTTGTCTTCAGCGATGATGGCGTCCAGCACCGCATCAGAAATCTGGTCGGCGATTTTGTCCGGATGCCCTTCAGACACGGACTCGGAGGTGAAAAGGGAGTATTCGCTCATCTCGATGTTTTCCTGAAATTACCGATGGTGAGTGTCGCCAGCCGACCGCTGAAAATGGCGGACCTGAATCTGGAAACCATTACGTAAGCCTACATAGAGGCTTTCTCCGGGGACGAGCCCCGCAGCGGTGGCCCAACGGGCCAGATCGTCCTGTTCAAACCCCAGCCAGAGATCACCGCAGGCCTCCTTGGCCCAACTCTGGTTGTGGCTACATAATTCTGTCACCAGCAGGCTGCCGCCTGGTTGCAGCAAATTGGCCATGTGCTTGAGCGCATCGGCCGGCGCGGCAAAGTGATGCAATACCATGTTCAGTACAACGCAATCGGCCTTGAGACTGACGCCGTTCAGGGCATCGGCCAGTTGCAGGTTAACGTTAGTCAGCGAATCGCGTTCGCACACCTGGCGTGCCAGCTCGAGCATGGCCTGGCTATTGTCCAGCGCCGTGACCTGAGTGAAGCGGCGCGACAGTTCCGGCAGGAATGCACCATCGCCGGGGCCGACTTCGATCGCGGTGGCAGCGCTGCCGAAGCTCAGTTTGTCGAGCAGGGCCACCACGCTCTCGCGGTACTGTGGCAGGCCGGCGATCAAGTCTTGCTGGGCGCGAAATTTCTCGGCGACCCGTGAGAAAAAGTCCTGGCTGGCCGCCTCGCGTTGCTTGTGAACCTGGGTGATGCGCATTTGCACGTCGACAGGCAAACGCAGGTTATCCACTTCCTCGAGCAACGCCGCGTGCAGTTTGCCCCCCGGCAACACGGTGTGTGGCAGGGCACGACGGTAGAAAATCGCATTGCCTTCACGGCGGGTCGCTACCAGATCGGCCTGGGCCAGCACCTTGAGGTGATGGCTCATGCCCGATTGGCCGATGCCGAAGATCTGCGCCAGTTCCAGTACGCCGAACGAATCGTTGGTCAAAGCGCGCAAGACATTCAGGCGCAAGGGATCGCCGCCGGCCTTGCACAAGGCCGCCAGCTCATCACAATCGTCCTGGCGAATGGAGGGCGCGCGTAAATTCATAGGCCGGCAGTCTAGTCACGCACCGGAAGCACCGCAAGATCAATATCAAAAAGTTTTGATATTGATCGATAGATGGCACTTCTTACGAACTGGTTAACTCTACAAACCGATAGCGGAAAGGTTTCACCCGCCTAATCTGTCGTCAAGCGTTGGAAAAACGCCTTCAGATGACTTTCTGTCATTGCCCCGAGGCGTCCGGGTGAGGGAAAATGCTCGCCTTTTTTCCGTTTCATTTTTATCACTCTCGATTCAGAACCCGCAGGAGAACAGCGATGCCTAGCCGTCGTGAGCGTGCCAACGCCATTCGTGCCCTCAGCATGGATGCCGTGCAAAAAGCCAACAGCGGCCATCCCGGTGCCCCCATGGGTATGGCGGATATCGCCGAGGTGCTTTGGCGCGACTACCTCAAGCACAACCCGAGCAATCCATCGTTCGCCGATCGTGACCGCTTCGTGCTGTCCAATGGCCACGGTTCGATGTTGATCTACTCGCTGCTGCACCTCACCGGCTACGATCTGTCGATCGAAGACCTCAAGCAGTTCCGCCAACTGCACAGTCGTACCCCGGGTCACCCGGAATTCGGCTACACGCCGGGCGTCGAGACCACCACCGGCCCGCTGGGCCAGGGCCTGGCCAATGCCGTGGGCTTTGCCTTGGCTGAAAAAGTCATGGCGGCGCAGTTCAACCGTCCTGGCCACAACATCGTCGACCACCATACCTACGTGTTCCTGGGTGATGGCTGCATGATGGAAGGCATCTCCCACGAAGTCAGCTCCCTTGCCGGGACCCTGGGCCTGGGCAAGCTGATCGCGTTCTACGATGACAACGGTATCTCCATCGACGGCGAAGTCGAAGGCTGGTTCACCGATGACACGCCAAAGCGGTTTGAATCGTACAACTGGCAAGTGATCCGCAATGTCGACGGTCATGATCCGGAAGAGATCAAGATCGCGATCGAGACGGCGCGCAAAAGCCCGCAGCCGACGCTCATCTGCTGCAAGACCACCATCGGCTTCGGTTCGCCGAACAAGCAAGGCAAGGAAGACTGCCACGGCGCCCCGCTGGGTGACGCGGAAATCGCCCTGACCCGTGCGGCGCTGAAGTGGAACCACGGCCCGTTCGAAATCCCGGCCGACATTTATGCCGAGTGGGATGCCAAGGAAGCCGGCCGCGCGGTCGAAGCCGAGTGGGATCAGCGTTTCGCTGCCTACTCCGCGGCTTTCCCGACCGAAGCCAATGAACTGATCCGTCGTCTGAGCGGTGAACTGCCGGCCGACTTCAGCGAAAAGGCCGACGCCTACATCGCCGAAGTGGCCGCCAAGGGCGAAACCATCGCCAGCCGTAAAGCCAGCCAGAACGCCCTGAACGCGTTCGGCCCGCTGCTGCCTGAGTTCCTCGGCGGTTCGGCTGACCTGGCCGGTTCCAACCTGACCCTGTGGAAAGGTTGCAAAGGCGTCACCGCCGAAGACGCCAGTGGCAACTACATGTACTACGGCGTGCGCGAGTTCGGCATGACCGCGATCATGAACGGTGTTGCCCTGCACGGCGGCCTGGTGCCTTACGGCGCGACCTTCCTGATGTTCATGGAATACGCGCGCAACGCGGTACGCATGTCGGCCCTGATGAAGCAGCGCGTGATCCACGTCTACACCCACGACTCCATCGGTCTGGGCGAAGACGGCCCGACTCACCAGCCAATCGAGCAACTGGCCAGCCTGCGCTGCACGCCAAACCTCGACACCTGGCGTCCGGCTGATGCCGTTGAGTCGGCGGTGTGCTGGAAGTATGCGCTGGAGCGTAAAGATGGTCCTTCGGCCCTGATCTTCTCGCGTCAGAACCTGCAGCACCAGGCCCGCAATGCCCTGCAGGTCGCCGACATCAGCCGCGGTGGCTACGTGTTGAAGGACTGCGCAGGCGAGCCTGAGCTGATCCTGATCGCTACCGGTTCGGAAGTCGGCCTGGCCGTTCAGGCCTACGACAAGCTGACCGAGCAGGGCCGCAAGGTGCGCGTGGTTTCCATGCCTTGCACCAGCGTGTTCGACGCTCAGGACGCTGGCTACAAGCAATCGGTCCTGCCGCTGCAGGTCAGCGCCCGTATCGCCATCGAAGCTTCCATCGCCGACTACTGGTACAAGTATGTCGGCCTGGAAGGTCGCGTGATCGGCATGACCACCTACGGCGAGTCGGCGCCTGCGCCTGCCTTGTTCGAAGAGTTCGGCTTCACCCTGGAAAACATCCTGGGTCAGGCTGAAGAGCTGCTGGAAGACTAAGCACTACCGCCGCGAACCCTGTAGGAGCGAGCATGCTCGCGATGGTCGTCAACGATAACGCTGGGTGTCTCAATGCCCGCGTTGTCTGGGCCACCATCGCGAGCATGCTCGCTCCTACAGTGGGTGGTGTAGTTAAAGAGAAATTCGTCTGACTGCGTCTATCGAGAACCCCCATGCCTCAACCGCGTCCCTACAAAGTTGCACTCAACGGCTACGGCCGGATTGGTCGTTGCGTATTGCGTGCGTTGTTTGAACGAGGCGATAAGGCCGGGTTCGAGATTGTCGCGATCAACGATCTGGCCGACATGGCCAGCATCGAATACCTGACACGCTTCGACTCCACCCACGGGCGCTTTCCCGGTGAGGTCAGGGTCGATGGCGATTGTCTGCATATTAATGGCGACTGCGTGAAGGTCCTGCGCAGTGCTACTCCCGAAGGCATCGATTGGGCGTCGCTGGGCGTCGATCTGGTGCTGGAATGCTCCGGCGCTTACCACACCCGCGAAGACGGCCAGCGGTTCCTCGACGCTGGCGCTCCGCGCGTATTGTTTTCCCAGCCGATGGCCAGCGAGGCGGATGTCGACGCCACTATCGTCTACGGCGTGAACCAGGATTGCCTGACGGGCGATGAGTTGCTGGTGTCCAACGCCTCTTGCACAACCAACTGCGGCGTGCCGTTGTTGCGACTGCTGGATCAGGCCATCGGGCTCGAGTACGTGTCGATCACCACCATCCATTCGGCCATGAACGACCAGCCAGTGATCGACGCCTATCATCACGAAGACCTGCGCCGCACCCGTTCGGCGTTTCAGTCGGTGATTCCGGTGTCCACTGGTCTGGCGCGCGGCATTGAACGCTTGCTGCCGGAACTTGCCGGCCGAATTCAGGCCAAAGCCGTACGCGTGCCGACGGTTAACGTGTCCTGCCTCGACATCACGATGCAGACCGTGAGCGACACCGACGCCACCGAGGTCAACCGGATCCTGCGCGAGGCTGCCACCCGCGGCCCGCTCAAAGGCCTTCTGGCCTACACCGAGTTGCCCCATGCAAGTTGTGATTTCAACCACGACCCACATTCGGCGATCGTCGATGCCAGTCAGACTCGAGTTTCCGGCCCAAGGCTGGTGAACATCCTGGCCTGGTTCGACAACGAATGGGGTTTTGCCAACCGAATGCTGGATGTTGCGGAACACTATCTGCACACAGCCTCAAAAAAACCTGCTCTCTAAGAACAGCTACTCAGGAAATGCGACCCATGACCGTGTTGAAGATGTCCGACCTCGATCTGCAAGGTAAGCGCGTACTGATTCGCGAAGACCTCAACGTCCCAGTCAAGGACGGTGTAGTCACCAGCGATGCGCGAATCCTGGCTTCGCTGCCGACCATCAAGCTGGCCCTGGAAAAAGGCGCGGCCGTGATGGTCTGCTCGCACCTTGGCCGTCCGACCGAAGGCGAATTCTCGGCCGAGAACAGCCTCAAGCCAGTGGCAGACTACCTGAGCAAGGCTCTGGGCCGCGAAGTGCCGCTGGTGGCTGATTACCTCGACGGCGTCGACGTGAAAGCCGGCGACATCGTGCTGTTTGAAAACGTGCGCTTCAACAAGGGCGAAAAGAAAAACGCGGACGAGCTGGCCAAGCAGTACGCGGCTCTGTGCGATGTGTTCGTCATGGACGCCTTCGGCACCGCGCACCGTGCCGAGGGTTCGACCCACGGCGTGGCCAAGTTCGCCAAGGTTGCCGCCGCGGGCCCACTGCTCGCCGCCGAACTGGACGCACTGGGCAAGGCCCTGGGCGCACCGGCCCAGCCGATGGCCGCGATCGTCGCCGGTTCCAAGGTATCGACCAAGCTTGACGTTCTTAACAGCCTGAGCCAGATCTGCGACCAGCTGATTGTCGGCGGCGGTATTGCTAACACTTTCCTGGCGGCGGCTGGTCACCCGGTCGGCAAATCGCTGTACGAGCCGGACCTGCTGGACACTGCTCGCGCGATCGCCGCCAAGGTCAGCGTGCCGCTGCCAGTGGACGTGGTGGTTGCCAAGGAATTCGCTGAAAGCGCGACGGCTACTGTCAAGTTGATCGCCGATGTTGCCGATGACGACATGATTCTCGATATTGGCCCGCAGACCGCGGCGAACTTCGCCGAACTGCTGAAGTCATCCAAGACTATCCTGTGGAACGGTCCGGTGGGCGTGTTTGAATTCGACCAGTTCGGTAACGGCACCAAAGTACTGGCCCAGGCCATCGCTGACAGCGCCGCATTCTCCATTGCTGGCGGCGGCGACACCCTGGCAGCCATCGATAAATATGGCGTTGCCGAGCAAATCTCCTACATTTCTACCGGTGGCGGCGCGTTCCTGGAGTTCGTCGAAGGCAAGGTGTTGCCAGCCGTTGAAGTCCTGGAAAGCCGGGCCAAGGCCTGAGGGTCGCCCGTTTGACCAGGCAAGGGAGTGTTGACATGGTCAAGACCTTAGCGCTGTTGATCGTAGCGGGATTGCTGGCGGCTTGCGGGAGTAATTCCAAGGCTACGTTGGAACCCGCGCCGTCGGCGCCCCAGAACGGTTGCTATCAAGCCGACTGGCAGGCAGAAACCAATCCTGTGCTCAACAAGCGTTCCGGGCCTGATGGCCTGGACAAATACGAGACACAGACTCCCGCCAAGGAACATGGTTGTCCTTGACGGGTCTGACTCTTTACTCAGCGCTGGCGGTGTCTGCCGTCAGTCGAGGGACACGGATGAAAGGCTTTATCGCCATTACGGCGTTGGTATTGCTGGGCGGGTGCGCGAACTGGAACCCGTTCCAGTCGTCCACCCCTGCGGATGACTGGACTACCTGGACCTGCGACAGCCAGGCCAAGGTGGTTTGGCGCTACACCGACGACAGCCGCCAGGAAGTCGACGTGCGCCTGGGCGGAGCCGATCAGGTCCATCGCCTCAAGCAGGAGCCGGGCGCGTCGGGTTCGCTGTACAGCGACAACATGCTGGCGTTTCACATGAAAGGTGAGGAAGGCCTGGTTTACTGGGTCGCCACCAATGATTTGATTGGCCGCGGTTGTAAAGCCGAATAACAACGGCTCACGCAGACCCTGTAGGAGCTGGCTTGCCAGCGATGAGGCCCTTGAGGCGTATGGTGTTTGTGACGACGCCATCGCCAGCAAGCCGGCTCCTACGGGGAATGTGTTGATAAGTAATGCATTGACCGAATTCGCAGCCCGGGATCAACCCCCGATCTGCAATAACTTGAATAGCCGCCGCCGCTACGGCAGGCTGGCACGATTAACGACCCAAACCGGGAGAGACACACACAATGGCACTTATCAGCATGCGCCAGATGCTGGACCACGCAGCCGAGTTCGGCTACGGCGTTCCAGCCTTCAACGTCAACAACCTTGAGCAGATGCGCGCCATCATGGAAGCCGCTGACAAGACTGACTCCCCGGTGATCGTCCAGGCTTCGGCCGGTGCTCGCAAATACGCCGGCGCACCGTTCCTGCGTCACCTGATCCTGGCGGCCATCGAAGAATTCCCGCACATCCCGGTGTGCATGCACCAGGACCATGGCACCAGCCCTGACGTCTGCCAGCGTTCCATCCAACTGGGCTTCAGCTCGGTGATGATGGATGGCTCCCTTGGCGAAGACGGCAAGACCCCGACCGATTACGACTACAACGTACGCGTTACCCAGCAAACCGTGGCCATGGCTCACGCCTGCGGCGTATCGGTAGAAGGTGAGCTGGGCTGCCTGGGTTCGCTGGAAACCGGCATGGCCGGTGAAGAAGACGGGATCGGCGCCGAAGGCGTTCTGGACCACAGCCAGATGCTGACCGACCCGGAAGAAGCCGCCGACTTCGTCAAGCGCACCCAGGTCGATGCCCTGGCCATCGCCATCGGCACCAGCCACGGCGCCTACAAGTTCACCAAACCGCCGACCGGCGACGTGTTGGCGATCGACCGCATCAAAGAGATCCACAAGCGCATTCCGAACACTCACCTGGTGATGCACGGCTCGTCTTCGGTTCCGCAAGAGTGGCTGGCGATCATCAACCAGTACGGCGGCGACATCAAGGAAACCTACGGCGTACCGGTTGAAGAGATCGTCGAAGGCATCAAGCACGGCGTGCGCAAGGTCAACATCGACACCGACCTGCGCCTGGCGTCCACCGGTGCGATGCGTCGCCTGATGGCCACCAACCCGAGCGAATTTGACCCCCGTAAATTCTTCGGCGCCACTGTGACTGCCATGCGCGATGTGTGCATCGCCCGTTACGAAGCCTTCGGTACCGCAGGCAATGCTTCGAAGATCAAGCCGATCTCCCTGGAAGGGATGTATCAGCGTTATCTGAAAGGCGAGTTGAACGCCAAGGTGAACTAAGTCTTCAGTTTGGGAGCGCCTCGCGAGCTTCCGTGAATGACTGACGGTTGACAAAAAATGCCCTTGTCGCAAAGACAAGGGCATTTTTTTATGCTCGTTGAAAATTGTTTGCAATTTTATGTTTCGTAGTTTGTTGGCTGTATATTTAAGTAAATATTAATGTTGTTGAGGTTTGAAATAAGCTGTCAAACTGAGGGTGGACAAGTTTTTTCGTTGGTGTTTAGGAACTGGGTTCAATTCAATGCGTGGAGTAGTTGGCGGCGCGCGTGGTCGATAATTCAGAATGCTAAACGTTCTTCTTTGTCAGAGAGCGGGATTTCTGACAAATTCTATGTCAAGTATGTAGAGCGACTGGGTATGAGGGTCGCTATATATGCGTTTTCCCTTGAGGGATTCATAACGCCGATCGATGGCTTCGAGGATGAAGTATCCAGAACGCGCGTTGTGGTCACGGGTGTTTGAGCCGGCAAAGTAAATGTCGGTTTGAATGCCGTTCGCGTTTCTGAAGCGATAGTCCCCGACCAGACCGTATTCGATCACACCAATACGTAGAGTACCTGTCATGGCGCCGCTTCTGTCCGTGCTGGACGTGATGTTCAGTTCGTAGGTTGTTCCCGCTTTATCCGTAGCGTTATAAACGGCAGTGATGCGGCCCAGCATGCTGATGTCTTCCCTGGCACTCATGGAGTCTGTTCCCGGTAATCTGCAGAAGGAAAACGGTAATGGGGTGTCAGCCAAGAATAATTTCCGGATGGTGAATTTTCACCTGTCATAAATGACAGGTGTTTATTCGATTTTATTATGTTTATGCAGGCTTTTAGAAATAAGAACTACCGCGCATGAATAAAATGCGCCGATTCGGCTAGATAAACCCTTGCCTGTTAATTTTGACAGTAGACATACGCTTGGCGACGGTATTTCATGTTTTTGCGGTGCTGTATATCCTGAAATGAAATAGCATGATTTTTTTAGTAAGGCACGATTATGAATGCCGGAGTCATTAAAGAGGCTTAAGCATCAGCTATTTAAGAGCGTATTCAATCCCGAGGTTCATTCCCGCGTGAGCGGAAATGAAACAATGGGAAGTGCTTTTTACTTATCGTGATCGATATCGAGTTTGCTGAATGTCACCTTGCCGCCCTCCGTGGTGTATCCCGTGTTGTCCTGCACATACACCCCGGCCTTGAAGTACAGCGGTTTGACGCGCCAGGTCTGGCTGATGTTGGTGTCCCATTGGTAACCCGCGGCGCTGACCCCCAGCGCGCCGCCAGGACTGAGGTGAATGAGGTAGGAAAACTCCTGGTCCAGTTTCACGCCGGAGGCGACAGTGATTACCCGACCTTCGTCGTCATCGGGGTGCATGCGTACTTTGGCGACGATGTTGCCGCTCTTGGTGCTGGTCGTATATTGATACTCGACCTTGACCAGAGGTTTCTGGCTTTGGTAGGCATGGATCTGACCTATGACGATCTTTCCAGAGCTAGGCACCTGGTTCACCGCCAGGGTGGCACGCAGGAAGTTGTCGGCGTCAGGGTAGTACCAGTTTTTCAGGGTGCCGTTGCTGTAGGTTTCCCGCAGTTCGGTACGTGGATATTTAGCATTTTCAGTGCGCGTGCCGGTCACCGGTGACCAGAAAAACAATGTGCCCGTGTCGGAATGGAAATATTGATCCTTGAAGCCGTCAACCAGTTTGGATGTTTCAACGGTATAAGGCGGGCTGCCGACGGGAACGCTGAGGTTCCAGGTTGCGAGATCGATCATATGCAAAAGCTTCCACGAATTCATACTGCACGGGCGTGCCAAACGCTCTGGCACGCACTTTTTGGGCGGCCTTTATAAGCGCAGTGAACTATTTTGTTAACGCCCGTCGGGCAGGTTTCTGGCGTCAACAACCTGTCGAAATGCCATCCCTCCCGGTTTTAGCGGGCTGTAGCGCCGACCGTTAGTCGGCTAAATCTGCTTCGGTCGAATGATGGCGCACTGACACCTACTGCTTTCACTGATCCCGGTCTAGAGTGAAGGCACAGAATCTGTCCGGTTTTCACCCCAAAGCCGGCCTGACATACAGACCTAGAGAAGCAGCATGGAATGCGCGCACCCAATGCCAGCTGAAGGCCATTCAACCCTGTTGATCGTCGATGACTACCCTGAAAACCTGGTCAGCATGCGGGCATTGCTGCAGCGCCAGGATTGGCAGGTCATCACCGCTGCCTCCGGTTTCGAGGCGCTCGGGCTGTTGCTTGAGCACGATATCGACCTGGTGTTGCTGGACGTGCAGATGCCGGGCATGGACGGTTTCGAAGTGGCGCGCCTGATGCGCGGCAGCCAACGGACGCGCCTGACGCCGATCATTTTCCTGACCGCCAATGAACAGTCCCAGGACGCCGTGATCAAGGGTTACGCCAGTGGCGCCGTGGATTACCTGTTCAAACCCTTCGACCCGCAGATTCTCAAACCCAAGGTCCAGGCGCTGCTCGAACATCAGCGTAATCGCCGGGCCTTGCAGCGACTGAGTCATGACCTGGAGGTCGCTCGCGCGTTTAACGCTTCTGTGCTGGACAATGCCGCCGAAGGCATCCTGGTCCTTGGCGAGGATGGCCTGATTCGTTTTGCCAACCCGGCGATGTCGCGTTTGCTCAGTGCTACGGTGCAGGAGCTGGAGGGCAAGGAGTTCCTGGATTTCCTGCAAAAACCACACATACCGGTGTGGGCCGATTCTGACCTGTTGAGTGGCTACAAGCGCGGCGAAACCTTGCGCCTGCACGACGCTTTGCTGCGTACCGCGCCCGGGCAACAGGTGCCGGTGGCACTGTCTTGCGCGCCACTGCCCTCGGACCAGCACGCGATGGTCGTGACAGTGCTGGACATGTCGGTGGTACGTCACCTGCATCAGCAACTTGAATTCCAGGCGGTCACCGATCCGCTGACCGGGCTGCTCAACCGTCGTGGCTTTTACCAGACCGTGGAAAACCTGCTGTTGCGCGGCGAACGCTCGGACAGCGCATGGGTCCTGCTGTACCTGGACCTCGATGGCTTCAAGCGGGTTAACGATTCCCTCGGCCACGATGCTGGCGATCGGGTATTGCGGTGGGTGTCAGAACAGTTGAAGGCCTGTCTGCGCCCGTTCGATATCCTGGCACGCATGGGGGGCGATGAGTTCACCGCGCTGCTGGACCTGGAATTTCCTGAGCAGGCGGCAAAAATTGCGGAAAAACTCATCGAGCGGGTATCGATCTGCCAGCAAATCGACGGTCTGGATATCGTCCTTGGTGCCAGTATTGGTATTGCCACCTTTCCCGACTGTGGTGCCAATCTCGATGGTTTGATGCGTGCGTCCGATATTGCCATGTACGAGGCCAAGCGCGCCGGTCGTCAACAGTATCGGTTTTACGATCACGAAATGAACGGTCGGGCACGCTCGCGCCTGATGCTCGAAGAAAGCGTGCGCACGGCCATCGAAAACCGTGATTTCAATCTCGTGTATCAACCGCAGGTGGCTGTTGCCGATGGGCGAACTCGCGGGTTCGAAGCGTTGCTGCGTTGGCAGCACCCGAGCGTCGGCGACGTTCCACCAGGATTGTTTTTGCCGCTGCTGGAAGAAGCGCGATTGATCAGTCGCCTGGGCAGCTGGATTTACCAGAACAGTGCCGGGCAGCGCAAAGCCTGGGAGACCCTGTTTGGCGAGGATCTGGTGCTGAGCGTCAGTTTGAGCAGCACTCAGTTTGCCATGCCCAATCTGGTCACCGAATTGCGCCAGGTCGTGGAGCGCCATGGCTTGAAGCCGCGTCATCTGGAAGTCGAAGTGACGGAAGCGGCCTTGATGCACAACCCTGATGAAACCCGCAAACAGCTGCGGTTGCTGCGCAATCTGGGGGTGCGGGTGGCGCTGGATGATTTCGGTTCCGGCCCGTGTTCCTTGTCCCACTTGCGCGATCTGGAAATGGATACGCTGAAGCTTGACCGCCATCTGATCAGCCGTATTCCTGAGTCTTCAAGGGATGCGGCCCTGGTGCGTAATGTGATCGACCTGTGCAAAGAGTACGGGATGCTGGTGATTGCCGAAGGGGTCGAAACCATGGCGCAATACCAGTGGCTGCACGCCAATGGTTGTGAATATGTGCAAGGTTTCCTGGTCGCCCGGCCGATGATGGCCGAAGACACCGAAAGCTTTGTGCAGCCCTTCGACTGGGGCGCGCTGACCCGCTGAATTCGCTACACTGGCTACCTTTTGCTGATTTGCGTTGCTGTTCCGATGACCGCGTTGAAATACCTCCAGGCCTATCCGGCTACCTTGCAGGACCAAGTGCGCCAGTTGATCGCCGAAGGCCGGCTGGGCGATTACCTGAACCAACGCTATCCGCAAAAGCATGCGGTGCAGAGCGACAAAGCGCTGTACGCCTATGCGCTGGACCTCAAGCAGGAATACCTGCGTAACGCTCCCTCCATCGACAAAGTACTCTTCGACAACCGTTTGGACCTGACCCATCGTGCACTTGGCCTGCACACCACGATCTCCCGGGTGCAAGGTGGCAAGCTCAAGGCCAAGAAAGAAATCCGCATTGCCTCATTGTTCAAGGAGGCGCCGTCGGAATTTCTTAAAATGATCGTGGTGCATGAACTGGCGCACTTCAAGGAGTCCGACCACAACAAGGCCTTCTACAAACTGTGCGAGCACATGTTGCCCGGGTATCACCAGGTGGAGTTCGATGTTCGGGTGTACCTGACCTGGCGGGATATGCGGGCGCCCACAGGCGTGTAGGATCTGCCGCAGGTTCGGGCCGCGATCGGACGATCTTTTGATCTTAACAGGAGCAAACGTGACAGACGTAAGCAAGACCAAGAGCAGCTTCTACCGCCGCCTGTACGTGGCGTACCTGATCGACAGCGGCCTGGCCAGCAGCGTTCCGGCATTGACCGAAGTCACCGGTATGCCCCGGCGCACAGCCCAGGACACCATTGCCGCCCTGGCGGATCTGGATATCGTTTGCGAGTTCGAACAGGAAGAAGGCGCGCGCAACCACGCCGGGCGCTATCGGATTCGCGGGTGGGGAGCAATCGATCGCGGCTGGATCGAGCGTAACCTTCGGCAGATCAAGGCGGTGCTGGAGTATCCCTGAGTTTCTGCGGTGTTTGATCTGACGCCTTCGCGAGCAAGCCCGCTCCCACAGTAGATCTTCGGCATGACAAAGATCTGCGGGCTTGCTCGCGAAGGAGCCCTTACGAACGACGCATACCGATATGTGGAATCCCGTCCTCGACATACACTTCGCCTGCGACTTCAAACCCGTACCGCCCGTAATACCCCTGCAAATGCGCCTGGGCCGAGAGATAGACCGGCATCTCAGGCCAGCGTTTTTCAATCTGCTTCAGCGCTTGGGCCATCATTTCATGGCCCAGCCCGGTGCCTCGGGCCTGTGGCGCAATGATCACGCGGCCGATGACGACATCACCGCCCTGTAGCTCGGGGTCGAGCAGGCGCAGGTAGCCCACCAGCCGATCTTCGTCCCAGGCCATCAAATGACAGGTGTCGCCCTCCAGGTCCTGGCCATCGATGTCCTGATAAATGCATTTCTGCTCCACGACGAACACCTCGGCGCGCAGTTGCAAAATGGCATACAGCTGCTCTTTGCCCAGATCGCTGTGGTGTTTGCAGACCCAGTTGATTGTCATGTGCCGATTCCCTGAAAACGTCCTTGTGATACTAAGCGCCTGGACGATAGATGTCTCGGTGGCGTAGTAATCTGTGACAAAGACCAAAATGCCATCATTCATTTAGCGCGGCACTGTCTTCTTTGTGTAATCTGAAACGCAGCGATGTGCAGTGCTGCAACGAGCTGACATCGAGTGCCTGGGGGTGCCGGTACGGAGTCTTGGCGTTTTCGCTGAAAACATGTCGGGCCGCCGCCCGCTAAGGATTTTCTGGCATGCCGCGATTGCATCGAGCCTTTGCCTTGTTTGGATTGCTGTTGCTGACTGAAGCGGTGGCAGCAGAAAAATTGCGGCTGGTGGCGGACGCCTGGCCTCCTTTCACTGACGCCACGTTGTACAACGGTGGGTTGGCCACGGATATTGTCAGTACCGCCTTGGCTCGAGCCGGCTATGCCAGTGATTTCGAGCAGGTGCCCTGGGCGAGGGCGTTGCTGGGGGTGGGCGAGGGTCGCTATGACGTTCTGGTCAATGCCTGGTTCGATGAGGAGCGCACACGGCTCGGCCAGTTTTCGGGCGAGTACCTGATCAATCGCGTGCGTTTTCTCAAGCGTAAGGATGTACCCATTGAATTCAGCAACTTGCAGCAGCTATATACGTATCCGATCTCGGTGGTGCGTGGCTACGCCTATTCCCCAGCCTTCGATCAAGATGTTTCATTGCAGAAGATTCCGGTACATAGCTTCGCCATGGCCGTACGCATGGTTGCTGCCGACAGGGTCAAGTTGACCCTGGAAGACGAATACGTCGCTCGTTATTACCTGGCCCGCGAATCTCCCAAAGTCCGTAACGCCGTGGAGTTCTTGCCCAAACCGCTGAGCGAGAACGGCCTGCACATTTTGGTCAGCTTGAAGAATCCGCAGCATGAGCAGATTGTCGCCGGTTTTGACCGCGCCATTGCGGCAATGAAGGCCGACGGCAGTTATGCGCGGCTGATGAAGCAACACGGCATGTAGGCGGTGGCTGTTGGTCCGGGCACTACCGTTCTCAATCCTCGCTGGTGTCCTTGATCAAATGCGCCGCCAGCGTACGCAATGGCCCCAACTGCCGGCAGATCAACGCCAGTTGCGTCTGCACCAATCGCTGGCCCTCGTCGATTTCATCGGGCATCTGCTCGAGCGTATTGGCCAACGCTTCCTCCTCATCGCTCTGAATGGCAATGGCGGATTTACTCGCCAGGCCTTGGGCAATTTCATCGATGCTGGCCGCCAGTTTCACTCCCGCGCCTTCGATCAGGTGTTCGCGTACATCCTGCGGTAATTGGGTTTCCCGGTGCGCGCCCAGCCCGGACAAATAACTGAGCAAGGTGTGCGACAACACCAGGAAGCGGAACCCCACATCCGCTTCCTTACGGAAATGCCCTGGCTCCATCAGCATGTTGGCCAGGGTGGTCGACAGCGCCGCATCGGCGTTGTGAGCGTTGCGCCGCGCCAGGCGATACGCCAGGTCGTCGCTTTTGCCGGCGGCGTATTGCTGCATGATCTGGCGCAGGTAGATGCTGTTGCAGGTCAGGGTGTTGGCCAGCACTTTGTTCAGGCGACGACCCTGCCAGTCCGGGAGGAACAGGAACACCGCCAACCCGGCGATCAGGCTGCCGAGCAGGGTATCGAACAGGCGAGGCAGGAACAGTCCGTAGCCGTCGCCCACCTGGTTGAAGCAGAACAGTACCATCAGGGTGATCGCCGCCGTCGCCAAGGTGTAGCGCGTGGTGCGGTTGGTAAAGAACACCACCCCGGCGGCAATCGCGAAACTCGACTGGATCAGCGGGTTCGGGAACAGGTCGAACAGGGCCCAGGCCAGGGTCAGGCCGATCGCGGTGCCGATGATCCGCTGGCCGAGCTTGCGCCGGGTTGCACCGTAGTTCGGTTGGCAAACAAACAGCGTCGTGAGGATGATCCAGTAACCTTGGGACGGGTGGATCAAGTGCACCATGGCGTAGCCGATGCTCAAGGCCAGGGGCAAGCGCAGGGCATGGCGGAACAGCAGCGAGGTCGGCGTCAGCTGTGTGCGCAAGCGTACCCAGACATCCTTTAGATTGCGCGGCGAGCGGTCGAGCAGGCTGCTGTCGGTGGCGTCGGCGAGGGTGTCGGGGTTGCTGGCATCGCTGAGCAGGCGGTCCAGTGTGGCCAGGTTCGCCGCCAGTGCCCGCAGTGAGCGCAACAGCCCGCGCCAGGCGGGATTGCTCTGAATACGCAGGTGTTCGAGGGACGCGTGCAGGTCGCCCAGGGCTTCGGCGAAACTCGCGTCATAGGTGAACGGCTGGCGCATCTGGATCGATTCGGCCAGCGCACGGCAAGCCTTGCCTTGCTGGCGCAACAAGCGCTGGCAGCGGAACAGCACGTCACTGTGGAAGAATGCTTCGGCCAGGGCGTTGTAAGGGTAGTGCGAGGAACTGGCGCGTTCGTGGATGTCCTGGGCCAGGAAGTACAGCTTCAGGTAACGGCTGACTTTCGAGCCAGGTCGACCGTTGCCCACCCGGTGCAGGATGATTTCCTTGGCGGCGTTGAGTGCCGCAACCACGCGGCCGTTCTGCTGGGCCAGCTCCAGTCGCCGCGCCTCCACGTCCATCTGCCGGATCGGCTCGAAAAGCGACGACTTCAACTTCAGGTAATAACCCAGCTCCCGGAACAGTTTCGCCAGGCTCTGCTGCACGGGCTGATTGGAAAACAGTGCCTGCCACAACACCGAGAGCAACCCGTACCAGGCGGCACCCGCCACCAGCAGCACCGGCTCATGCCAGAAATCGGTGACCGCACCGCCGCGCTGATCGACACCGATCATGGTGTAGACCGAAAGAATCAGCGTCGCCGAGGCAATCGCCCCGTAACGCTCGCCAAGGGCGCCGAGCATGGTCAGGCAGAAGGCGGCCAGGGCGAAGGCGATGATAAAGAGTATGGGGTAGGGGAACAGCAGTTCGACCGACAACGCGGCGACGGCAAAACACACCAGTGTCACCGCCAGCGCGTTGAGGCGCCCCTGCCAGCTGTCATCGGTTTCGGCCAGGGCGCTGGCGATAATTCCCAGGAACAACGGGATCAGCAGCCCCATTTCATCCTGATACCAGCACAACGCCATGGTGCCGGTCAGGGCGATGAATACGCGCACGCTGTAGCTGAATTTATCCAGTGCCCAAAGGCGGCGCAGAGACTGACGGAGCGAGGTCGATGACATGAAGTGCGAAGGCCTTCCGAGGCAATGACGCTAAATTGAGCCAGTAATGACGCCGACGCAATGGCGGCGATCACATCTGACAGCAAAATCTGTTCCTTTATCGATCAGCACGCAGTCAGTGTGGGAGCGAGCCTGCTCGCGAAAGCGCTGGGTCAGCCAACATCAATGGGGGCTGACAGATTGCATTCGCGAGCAGGCTCGATCCCACAGTTTTGATTCGTGTTTGTCAGACGTACTGCGCAGCCGCGTAACCCGAGGCCCAGGCCCACTGGAAGTTGAAGCCGCCTAGGTGCCCGGTGACGTCCAGCACTTCACCGATGAAATACAGGCCAGGGCTTTTAAGCGATTCCATGGTCTTGGACGACACCTCGTTGGTGTCGACGCCGCCCAACGTCACCTCGGCAGTGCGATAGCCTTCGGTGCCTGCCGGCACGACTTTCCAGCTCGCCAGTTTTTCGGCGATGGCGGCGATTTCCGCGTGGGTGTACTGCTTCATCGGTTTGGAAACGAACCAGTTGTCCGCCAGCAGGTTGGCCATCTTCTTGGTGAAGATTTCACCGAGTAGGGTTTTCAGTTCACTGTTCGGGCGTTCGGCTTGTTGCTGTTGCAACCAGCTTGGTACGTCGTGGTCGGGTAGCAGGTTGATTTCGACCGTGTCGCCGGATTCCCAAAACGATGAAATCTGCAAAATCGCCGGTCCGCTGAGACCGCGGTGGGTGAACAGGATGTTCTCGCGAAAGCTCTGGTCATTGCAGCTGACCAGGCAATCGACCGAGGTGCCGGACAGCTCGGTGCATAATTCCTTAAGCTGATCGGTGATGGTGAATGGCACCAGCCCGGCGCGCGTCGGCAGCAACTCATGACCGAACTGTTTGGCCACTTGATAGCCGAAGCCGGTGGCGCCCAGGGTCGGGATCGACAAGCCGCCCGTGGCGATCACAAGGGATTGGCAGGTAACCTGCCCCAAGGTGGTGTCCAGCAAATAGCCCTTTTCAAGCTTCTCGATGGTCTGGATCGAGGTGTCCAGGTGCAGGCTGACGCCGACCTGATTGCACTCATCGAGCAACATTTCGAGGATGTCGCTGGACTTGTTATCGCAGAACAGTTGGCCGAGCTTTTTCTCGTGGTACGGCACACTGTGCTTGGCCACCATGCCGATGAAGTCCCACTGGGTGTAGCGTGCCAGTGCGGATTTGCAGAAGTGGGCGTTCTGCGAGAGAAAATTGCCAGGTTCGGTGTACATGTTGGTGAAATTGCAGCGGCCACCGCCCGACATCAGGATTTTCTTGCCAGCCTTGTTGGCGTGGTCGAGCAGCAGCACCTTGCGCCCGCGCCCGGCGGCGGTCAGTGCGCACATCAAACCTGCGGCGCCAGCGCCAATGATCACGACTTCGGTAGAGCGCAAAACGGTGTCCTCTAAATGTGTCACCACAAAGCAAACTGTGGGAGCGAGCCTGCTCGCGAAAGCGGTGTGTCAGGCACCTTAATGTTATCTGACACTCAGTCTTCGCGAGCAGGCTCGCTCCCACAGGGGGGAGATGCGTTGTTGTTACAGGATGCGCACGCGCAACGAGCGGCCCTTGATCTTGCCGTCGTTCAGGCGCTGCAAGGCCTGCTTGGCGACGCCGCGCTCCACGGCCACATAGGCCTGGAAGTCGAAGATCGCGATCTTGCCGACTTGGGCGCCGGGAATGCCAGCTTCACCGGTCAGTGCGCCAAGGATGTCGCCTGGACGAACCTTGTCCTTACGGCCGGCAGCAATGCACAAGGTGCTCATCTGCGGCAGCAGCGGGCCGCCACCCTGGGAGGTGAGGTTGTCCACCTGATCCCAGGTCAATGGGGATTTCTGCAGCTGTTCGATGGCTTGGGCGCGTTGGGCTTCAGACGGTGCGACCAGGCTGATGGCGAGGCCTTTTTCACCGGCGCGGCCAGTACGGCCAACGCGGTGGATGTGGATTTCCGAATCACGGGCCAGCTCGACGTTGATCACCATGTCCAGCGAGTCGATGTCGAGGCCACGGGCGGCGACGTCAGTGGCAACCAGGACGGACGTGCTGCGGTTGGCGAACATCGCCAGCACCTGGTCGCGATCACGCTGTTCAAGATCGCCGTGCAAGCCGACGGCGGAGATGCCTTTGGCCGTCAGGTGATCGACGGTTTCCTGGACCTGCTGCTTGGTGAAACAGAATGCCACGCAGGACGCCGGGCGGAAATGGCCCAGCACCTTGGTCACCGCGCTCATGCGATCGTCCGGGGAGATTTCGTAGAAGCGCTGTTCGATCTGGGTGTCGTCGTGGAACGCCTCGGCCTTCACTTGCTGCGGGTTACGCATGAATTTCGACGCCAGCTGCTTGATGCCCACCGGGTAGGTGGCGGAGAACAACAGGGTCTGACGGCGCTCGGGGGCCTGCATGATGATTTCTTCGATGGAGTCGTAGAAACCCATGTCGAGCATGCGGTCGGCTTCGTCGAGGATCAGGGTGTTGAGGCCATGCAGGACCAGCGAACCCTTGCGCAGGTGTTGCTGGATGCGTCCCGGGGTGCCGACGATGATGTGCGCGCCGTGTTCCAGCGAAGCGATCTGCGGGCCGAGGGATACGCCGCCGCACAGGGTCAGGACCTTGATGTTGTCTTCGGCACGGGCCAGGCGACGGATTTCCTTGGCGACCTGGTCAGCCAGTTCCCGGGTCGGGCACAGGATCAGTGCCTGGCAACCGAAGTAGCGCGGATTGATCGGGTTCAGCAGGCCGATGCCGAACGCAGCGGTCTTGCCGCTGCCGGTCTTGGCCTGGGCGATCAGGTCCATCCCCTTGAGGATCACCGGCAAGCTTTGCGCCTGGATCGGCGTCATCTGGGCATAACCGAGGGAGTCGAGGTTAGCCAGCATGGCGGCGGACAGCGGCAAAGTATTAAATTCGGTGGCGATGGTGGTCACGGGACTGGCCTGCAAAACAAAATGTCGCGCAGTGTACCAGTCCGATGGCCATTCGCCCTAAGGTTCGATGTGCTCTTCCGGACGCTTGACGCGCCGTCCGTCTTCCTTTGAGAGCTGGGAGAAGATCGCTGCCGCCAGCATGGCCATGATTCCGACGGTCACAAACGTCAGTTGGAACGCGCCCAGCACCGTCTCCACGCCGTCATTGCCGATCCCCGCCGTGAAACCGCCGAGCAATGCGCCGGCGCAGGCCACACCCAGGCTCAGGGACAATTGCGCCACCACCGACAGCAGGCTATTGCCGCTGCTGGCACTGGCGTCGTCGAGATCGATCAGGGTCACGGTGTTCATCGCGGTGAACTGCAAGGAGTTGATCGCCCCCAGGACGGCCAGCAGGCACAACAGCAGCCAGTACGGTGTCTGTTCGCTGACCAGGCCCATGCTCGCCAGCATGATCCCCAGCGCCAGCGTGTTTCCGGTCAGCACGATGCGGTAGCCCAGGCGTTCGATCAGCGGTCGCGCCACCCCCTTGGCGATCATCGCGGCGGCCGCCAGTGGCAGCATGCTCATCCCGGCCTGGGACGGTGAATAACCCAGCGCCACTTGCAGCAGCAGCGGCACGAGGAACGGCAGGGCGCCACTGCCGAGCCGGGCGAAGAGGTTGCCGAGAATGCCGACGGCAAAAGTCCGGGTCTTGAACAGCGACGGCGCAAACAGCGGATTATCAACGTGGCCGGCGCGCAGCCAGTAGGCTGCCAGGCAAGCCATGCCGCCGAACAGCAGCAGCATCACCCGCAGGTGCGGCAGGTGCAGTTCGCCCAGGCCTTCCATGGCGATGGTGATCAGGATCATCGCCGCGCCGAACAGCAGGAAACCCAGGCTGTCGAAGCGGGTACGCTCGGAGCCGCGCAGGTCCGGGATGAATTTCCACACGGCGTAGCAGCCCACCAATCCCACCGGCAGGTTGATCAGGAAGATCCAGTGCCAGGTCAGGTATTCCACCATCCAGCCACCCATGGTCGGGCCGATCAACGGCCCGAGCAGGCCGGGGATGGTGATGAAGCCCATGATCCGCACCAGTTCCGAGCGCGGGTAGGCACGCAGCACCACCAATCGCCCGACCGGCAACATCAGTGCGCCGCCCAACCCCTGGATAACCCGGGCGCCGATCAGCATGCTCAGCGTGTTCGACATTGCACAGAGCAACGAGCCGAGGCTGAACAGCAAGATGGCGCCGAAGAAGATTTTGCGGGTGCCGAAGCGGTCGGCGATCCAGCCCGAGGCGGGGATCAGCAAGGCGACCGTGAGCATGTAGGCAATGATTACGCCCTGCATGCGCAGGGGATCTTCCGCCAGGTCGCGGGCCATGGCGGGCAGGGCGGTGTTGAGGATCGTCCCGTCCAGGGACTGCATGAAGAAGGCAATGGCGACGACCCAGGGCACCCAGCGGGCGGTGGCAGGATCGAGAGGCGGGCGGTTGGGCATGGGACCTCTTGTAGTTGAAGTTGTTAATGCAAGGCCATTGTCGGTCGCAGTCCCTGTGGGAGCGGGCTTGCTCGCGAAGAGGTCATCACGTTCAACATCAATGTTGACTGACCCACCGCCTTCGCGAGCAAGCCCGCTCCCACAGGGTTGCCCTGTGTGCTGGGGATTTGTGTTTACAGGGTCAAGGTCAACCGGCTGACAAGCGCCCCCGGCAACAACGCCGAAGCTGTCGCCCGCTGGCTGTAGGTGCTCGCCGACAGTAGCAATTCGCGCTCCGCGGTCAGCGCTTCCAGTTGTGAGCCCAGCAGACTGTAGGCGCTGTCATCGAAACGCATGGTGCTGACCGGAGCCTGGATCTTGCCATCTTCGACCCAGAAGGTCGCAAACCGCGTCATGCCGGTCAGGCGTGCTGCCGGTTGATCCGAGAAGTTCAGGTACCACAGGTTGCTGATGTACAAGCCGGTACCGAGTTGCTGGAGGATTTGTGCTTCAGGCAAATCCCCGGCCTGCATGTTCAGGGCCGTTGGCGACTCTCCACCACTGGCGCCGTTGGCGGTCAATCCGTATTCCGCGGCGCTACGTGAACCCACGAGTTGCGCGCCGGCCTTGCCCTCGACGATTAATCCAAGGTCGCTGCGCGGATAACCTTCGTCGGAGAACGCCGGGCTCAGCGAACCGCTGACTTTTTCGTCCAGCGAGACCAACGGGCTGAATGCTTGATCACCCCCGTAGAGCTTTTGCAGCGGACTGCTTTTGCTGGCAATCGACTGCGCCGAAAAACCGCCCCAGCACAGCATGCCCATGATTTCCTCCAGCGCAGCGGGTGCCAGGTAGGCACGGTACTGGCCCGGCGCCAAAGTGCGCAGCGGCCGTCCCAGGTATTCCAGCTGTTCACGTGCCTGCTGAAAGCGTCTGGCAAAGCCTTCGGTGTTCCAGTCGTGCCCGGCATAGCTGGCCTTGACCGCTTGGCCGTTTTCATGGAACAGGCTGAAATCGAAGTTGAAACTGTTGGCCTGATGCCAGCCGAAGGCCCCGGCGGAACTGGCGAAACCGCGGCTGATCGGCCCTGCCGCATAGAACCCCACCAGGTCCAGGCCTTCGGCGGCCCGGGTGATTTCGCCGACCACTTGCTCGGTGTCCGGTAGCGGGTGCTCCTGCACGTTCTGGCTTTGCCAACCGTTGTGATTGAGCAGCAGGTACGGGTCCTGGGGCAACAAAGGCAAGGTTTCGCGCAGTTGTTGCAGACCTTCGGCCAGACGCTCATGGTCGACTGCAGGGTCGCCTGCCAAGGTGATTTGCAGGTCGGCGTGGCGGCCATCGTTGATCAATTTCAAACCGATGCTGGCCTGTTGCACCTGTCCGGCCTGACGCACCTTGGCGTGGTTGAAACGCACGAAGGCCGATGATTCGGCGGCGTAGCTCAGTGTGAACTGTTCCGGTTCGCGTAACGCTTCGCGCAATCGGGCGATCAAAGCCTTGAACGAATCGGCCTGGGCTTTCGACGTAGTCATCAGCTGTCTCCCCCAAAAACATCAACGTTGCTGAATACGCAGGCCGGCGAGGCATGGCCGACGCGAATCACCTGGTTTGGTTCGCCCTTGCCGCAGTTGGGCGTACCCAGGACCTTGAAGGTGCTGGCATCGCCGACCGCGCTGAGGCTTTTCCAGAACTGCGCGGAAATCGCCCGGTAATTCGGGTTCTTCACCACGCCCTTTAATTCGCCGTTTTCGATCAACTGACCCCATTCGCAACCGAACTGGAATTTGTTGCGCGCATCATCAATGGACCACGAGCGGTTGGTGCTCATCAGGATGCCGTGCTCGATGTTGCCGATCAGTTGCGCAAGCGGCTGGTCGCCAGGCTCGATATTGAGGTTGGCCATGCGGTCGATCGGCGGGCGGTTCCAACCGCAGGCACGGCTGTTGGCGACACCGTCCAGGCCCGCGCGAAATTGCGAGAGTGCACCGCCCAAGGGGCGCAGCAACAGGCCTTCGCGAATCAGGAACTGTTTGCTGGCGGCCGTGCCGTCGTCGTCATGGCCATAGCTGGCGAGCTGTTCGGGTATGTCGGGATCGAAGGTCACGTTGAGAAGTTTAGAGCCGTATTGCAGGCGGCCAAAGTCTTCTGCCTTGACGAAACTGGTGCCAGCGTAATTGCGTTCGTCGCCGAGGATGCGGTCCAGTTCCAACGGATGGCCGATGGATTCGTGGATTTGCAGCATCATCTGGTCGGGCATCAGCAGCAGATCGCGTGGACCTTGCGGCGTGTTCGGTGCCAGCAGCAGTTGCAGCGCCTGATCGGCGACCAGCGGGCCAGCACCGACCAGGCCGCAGCGACTGATCACATCCGCGCCACCCTGCTGGCCGAAATTCTCGCGACCCAGGCTGCGGGTCTGGCTGTCGTTACCGTCGTAGGCGGTGACATCGAGACCCGGGTAGACGAATCGCTGGGCCTGGCGCAGTTCAGCGCCGGCGCTGTTGAGGTAGATCTGCTCGACGTGGGTGATGCCGAGGCTGACCTGCCAGCTCACCAGGCGCTCGTCCTTGGGCACGGCGGCGGATTCGGCCCCCAGCAGCTGATAGCAGTCGCTCAGGGAGGGGAAAGGCTGGTCGAGGGTCGGCGAGAAATAGTCGGCACGGTCGCTGGAAACGGCGTGTTCGCGCAGGTCCAGCAGGGCATGGGGCTTGAGTCGGCGCGCCTGCTGTTCGGCGCGTTCGAGGGCGGCTTGCAGGCCCTGTTGCGACAGGTCATTGGTGGCTGCATAGGCTTCGACGCCATTGACACGCACGGTCAGCATCGCGCCTTCGTCGCGGCTCAGGCTTGGCGGTTCGGCGACGTTCTTGCGCACCGACAGGTACTGGCCGGACTCGCGCACATAACGCAGGGAAAAGAATTCGGCGCCCGTGCGCAAGGCAGCAAAGCGCTGCTTGAGCTGAGGGTGGAAATCGAACATTCGGGAACCTCCTTGGTATGGAGTGGCGGTGCAGCGGTGCAGCGAGGGGATGAAACGATTGCGCGGCACTAGAGTAGGCCTGCATGGGGGATGGATCAAGGGAAGGGTTGGAAGGATGTGTTGTTTCATCAGGCCCCGTCGCGAGCAAGCCCGCTCCCACATTTGATCGTGGTGTACACAAAATCTGTGTCCGCTGGAGATCAATGTGGGAGCGGGCTTGCTCGCGAATAGCCGTGACGCGGTGTTATGCCTTACGCCGGCTGGCTGACTTCCCGCACTGGCTTGCCCTTCACCGGCGCATCGCCTGCTACGTAGTACTTGGCGTTGCTGCGCGGCAATGGCTTGCGACCACGGATCTTGTCGGCGATTTTCTCGGCCATCATGATCGTTGGCGCGTTCAGGTTGCCGGTGGTGATGATCGGCATGATCGAGGCATCGACCACGCGCAGGCCTTGCATGCCATGCACACGACCCTCGCCATCGACCACGGCCATCTCGTCGGTGCCCATCTTGCACGAGCAAGACGGGTGGAACGCAGTTTCGGCGTGCTCGCGGATGAACTTGTCCAGCTGCTCATCGGTTTGCACTTCGATGCCCGGGCTGATTTCGCGCCCGCGGAAGGCGTCCAGTGCCGGTTGCTGCATGATTTCACGGGTCAGGCGGATGCCGTCGCGGAACTCCTGCCAGTCCTGCTCGGTGGCCATGTAGTTGAACAGGATGCTCGGGTGCTGGCGCGGGTCCTTGGACTTGGCCTGGATGCGCCCGCGGCTTGGCGAACGCATGGAGCCCATGTGTGCCTGGAAACCGTGTTCTTTCACACCGTTGCTGCCGTTGTAGTTAATCGCTACCGGCAGGAAGTGATACTGGATGTTCGGCCATTCGAATTCCGGACGGGTACGGATGAAACCGCCGGCTTCAAACTGGTTGCTGGCACCGATGCCGGTGCCGTTGAACAGCCATTCGGCACCGATCGCCGGCTGGTTGTACCAGAGCAGCGACGGGTACAGCGAGACGGGTTGAGTGCACGCGTACTGCAAGTACAACTCAAGGTGATCCTGCAGGTTTTCACCGACGCCCGGCAGGTCGTGGACCACTGGAATGTCGAGCTTTTTCAGCAGTTCGGCCGGGCCAACGCCGGAGCGTTGCAGGATCTGCGGCGAAGCGATGGCGCCGGAGCACAGCAGCACTTCCTTGCGGGCCTTGGCTTCAACACGCTCTTCGGCGGAGCCAACCAGGTAGCGCACGCCGACCGCACGCTTGCCTTCGAACAGGATCTTGTCGGTCAGGGCGTGGGTGACGATGGTCAGGGTCGAACGCTTCTTGGCGATGTCCAGGTAACCGCGGGCGGTGGAGGCACGACGGCCTTTGGGCGTCACGGTGCGGTCCATCGGGCCGAAGCCTTCTTGCTGGTAGCCGTTCAAGTCTTCGGTGCGTGGATAACCGGCCTGTACGCCCGCTTCGACCATGGCGTGGAACAGCGGGTTGTTGCCGGCTTTCGGCGTGGTCACGCTGACCGGGCCGTCGCCACCGTGGTAGTCGTTCGGGCCGATGTCGCGGGTTTCCGCCTTGCGGAAATACGGCAGGCAGTCCAGGTACGACCAGTCCTCAAGACCTGGCAGTTTTGCCCAGCCGTCGTAATCCATGGCGTTGCCACGGATGTAGCACATGCCGTTGATCAGCGAGGAGCCGCCGAGGCCCTTGCCGCGGCCGCATTCCATCCGGCGACCGTCCATGTGCGGTTCTGGATCGGTTTCGTAGGCCCAGTTGTAGCGACGGCCTTGCAGCGGGAACGCCAGGGCGGCCGGCATCTGCGTACGGAAGTCCATGCGGTAGTCCGGGCCGCCGGCTTCGAGCAGCAGGACGGTGACGCCTTCGTCTTCAGTCAGACGGGTCGCCAGGGTGTTACCGGCCGAGCCGGCACCGATGATGATGTAATCGAATTCTTGGGACATTGAATGCACCCTCTTGGAAGTTGGTCAGGTCAGGCCACGGCGAGTGCTGCGCACTCGATTCGCGAGAAAGCCCGCTCCCACATTTGATCTGTGGTGTACACAGGATCTGTGTCCACCTCTGGCCCCTTGTGGGAGCGGGCTTGCTCGCGAATAGGCCCTCGCGAGCAATACAGGTCTCGGGTCTTAGAACACCGAGACGTAATCGCCCAGCTCGACCTGTACCGATTTGATGCGGGTGAAGTTGTTCAGCGAGCTGATACCGTTCTCACGGCCAACACCCGACTGCTTGTAGCCGCCAACCGGCATCTTCGCGTCGGATTCGCCCCAGGCGTTGATCCAGCAGATACCGGCTTCCAACTGGTGAATCACGCGGTGGGCGCGGTTCAGATCCTTGGTGACGATACCGGCGGCCAGGCCGAAGTCGGTGTCGTTGGCGCGGCGGATCACTTCTTCTTCGGTCTCGTAGGTGAGGATCGCCATCACCGGGCCAAAGATTTCTTCGCGCACGATGGTCATGTCATCGGTGCAGTCGGTGAACACGGTCGGTGCGACGAACGCGCCCTTGGCGAATTCGCCTTCGGTCAGGCGCTCGCCGCCGCACAGCAGGCGGGCACCTTCTTCCTTGCCCTTGGCGATATAGCCCAGCACGCTTTCCATGTGGGCGAAGCTGACCAGCGGGCCGAAGTTGGTGTTTTCATCTTCCGGATTGCCGACGCGGATGCGCGCAACACGTTCAACGATCTTGGCTTCGAAGGCGGCTTTGAGGTGCGCCGGTACGAACACGCGAGTGCCGTTGGTGCAGACCTGGCCGGAGCTGTAGAAGTTGGCCATCATCGCGGTATCGGCAGCGCGGTCGAGGTCGGCGTCGTCGCAGATGATCAGCGGCGACTTGCCACCCAGTTCCATGGTCACGTCCTTGAGCGAAGAGCTCGAAGCGCTGGCCATGACTTTCTTGCCGGTGTCGGTGCCGCCGGTGAAGGAGACTTTCTCGATGCGCGGGTGCTCGGTCAGCCAGGTGCCGACTTCACGGCCGCTGCCGGTCAGGACGTTGAACACACCCGCTGGCAGGCCGGCTTCGGTGTAGATCTCGGCCAGCTTCAGGGTGGTCAGCGAGGTGACTTCGCTTGGCTTGAAGATCATCGCGTTACCGGCGGCCAGGGCCGGTGCGGATTTCCACAGGGCGATCTGGATCGGGTAGTTCCACGCGCCGATACCGGCCACGACGCCCAGTGGCTCGCGACGGGTGTAGACGAACGAAGTGGTGCGCAAAGGGATCTGCTCGCCTTCGATGGCGGGTACCAGGCCTGCGTAGTATTCCAGCACGTCGGCGCCGGTGACGATGTCGACGTAGCGGGTTTCGGAGTACGCCTTGCCGGTGTCCAGGGTTTCCAGGGCGGCCAGTTCATCGTTGCGCTCGCGCAGGATGTCCACGGCGCGACGCAGGATGCGCGAGCGCTCCATGGCGGTCATCGCGGCCCAGATTTTCTGGCCCTTTTCGGCGCTGACCACGGCGCGCTCGACGTCTTCCTTGGTCGCACGTTGTACTTTTGCGAGGACTTCACCGTTAGCCGGGTTGATGGCTTCAAACGTGGCATCGCTGCCAGCGTCACTGTAGCCGCCATCGATGTAGAGTTTTTGCAGTTCGAAACGGGCCATAAAGTCCTCGCAAGTGCATTGGTTATTGGCACGGTGCAGGTGTCGAGCGTTCTATGTGTGCTCTAACTCACCTGCTTGGCCAGTTGGATATCCATGTATTCGTAAGCGATCTGTTGCGCCTGCTCGGTGTCGAAAGCGTCTCCCGACAGCGCACCGCGCAACCACAAGCCGTCGATCAACGCTGCCAGGCCTCGGGCTGCACTGCGCGCATCATGGAGCGGCAGCACACGGCGGAACTGGCAGCACAGGTTGGAATACAGGCGGTGATCGTTGATCCGCTGCAACCTGTGCAAAGACGGCTGGTGCATGCTGGTTGCCCAGAAGGCCAACCAGGTTTTCATTGCCGGGCCGTTGACCTGGCTGGCGTCGAAGTTGCCTTCGATGATCACCTGCAGATGCGCCCGCGGGCTGTCATCTGTCAGCGCCAATCGGCGCGCGGTGACGTTCTCGCTCAGGACGGTCATCAGGTACCCCATGGTGGCGGCGATCAGGCCGTTTTTGTCCTGAAAGTAATGACTGATGATGCCGTTCGAGACACCGGCCAAACGGGCGATCAGCGCAATGCTGGCGTCCCCCATTCCGACCTGGTCGACCGCCAGCAAGGTGGCTTCGATCAACTGCTGGCGACGGATGGGTTGCATACCGACCTTGGGCATCTTGCACATCTCCTTAGGCCTTCCGGCAGACGCAAGACGTCTATCGGTTTGAGGGCCAGTCTATTTTGTTTTGATTGAACGTTCAATCAACAAAGAATAAGATCTGCGACAAATCGTCGCTGCCTACAGATTTTTCCTACGCGTAGCGGCGAAAAAAACGACTTCCGAAATTGCTCGAAACCCACGCGCCACGGCGTTAAGGGGGGTCGAACTTTATCGGGTTGTCTTTATATCACCCGCTGGTCGGCTGCCCACTAAGCGATTGGTCGGGTACCTCGTTTGTCTTGCGTTCTTCTCTCGCACTGCCCGGAGCATCTGTGCCATGAGTTCTGCCTCGCTAATAAAGACCCCACCCGAGAAGGTGACGGTCAACGGTTGGGTGTTCTACACCTCTACCGCGTTGATTCTGTTGTTGACCGCCATTCTGATCATTGCCCCGCAAGAGGCCGGCAGACTGCTCGGTACGGCGCAAGCCTGGTTGTCCCGCAGCTTCGGCTGGTACTACATGGTGGTGATTGCCGCCTACCTGATCTTCGTCGTCGGCCTGGCATTTTCGTCCTACGGCAAATTGAAACTGGGCAGCAAGGACGATACCCCGGATTTCAGCTACGGCGCCTGGGCGGGGATGCTGTTCTCCTCGGGTATCGGCATCTCGCTGTTGTACTTCGGTGCGTCCGAGCCGCTGGATCACTATTTCAACCCACCCGAAGGCGTGGCCGGCAGCAACCTGGCCGCCCGTCAGGCGGTTCAGCTGACGTTCCTGCACTGGGGCCTGCACGGCTGGGCGATCTACGCCTTGGTTGGCCTGGCGGTGGCTTACTTTGCCTACCGGCACAACCAGCCGCTGGCGCTGCGTTCGGCGCTGTATCCGCTGGTGGGTGAGCGCTGGGTCAAGGGTGCGGCCGGTCATGCGGTAGACGGCTTCGGCATGTTCGTGACCCTGCTGGGCCTGGTGACCAACCTGGGGATCGGTTCGCTGCAGGTGTCGTCGGGCCTGGAAAACCTGTTCGGCATGGAGCACAGCAACACCAACCTGCTGATCGTGATCATCGTGATGAGCACCGTGGCGACCATCGCTGCCGTGTCGGGTGTGGAAAACGGCATTCGTCGTCTGTCCAACCTCAACATCATCCTGTTCAGCGGCCTGTTGATTTTCGTCCTGTTGTTCGGTCCGACCCTGCACTTGCTCAACGGCTTTGTGCAAAACGTCGGTGATTACCTCAACGGCGTGGTGCTCAAGACCTTCGACCTGTACGTGTATGAAGGCGACAGTGAGAAGTCCGACCGCTGGTTGGGCCTGTGGACCCTGTTCTACTGGGCCTGGTGGATCTCCTGGGCCCCGTTCGTAGGCATGTTCATCGCGCGTATTTCCCGTGGTCGCACGGTGCGTGAAATGGTTGCTGGCGTGCTCCTGATTCCGCTGGGTTTCACCCTGGCGTGGCTGTCGATCTTCGGCAACTCGGCGCTGGACCTGGTGATGAACCACGGCGCGGTGGAGCTCGGCAAGACGGCGCTGGAGCAGCCGTCCATGGCGATCTACCAGTTGCTGGAGCATTACCCGGCATCGAAAGTGGTGATCGGTGTCTCGATTTTCGTGGGCTTCGTGTTGTTCCTGACGCCGGCGGATTCGGGTGCGGTGATGATGGCCAACCTGTCGTGCAAGGGCGGTAACGTCGACGAAGATGCGCCGCACTGGCTGCGAATCTTCTGGTCGGTGGTGATCACCCTGGTGACCATCGGCCTGCTGTTCGCGGGTAACTTCGAAGCCATGCAAACCATGGTGGTACTGGCCGGCCTGCCGTTCTCGGTGGTGTTGGTGTTCTTCATGTTCGGCTTGCACAAGGCCATGCGCCAGGACGTGCAGATCGAACAGGAGCAGGCGGAGTTGGCGGCGCGCGGTCGTCGTGGCTTCAGCGAGCGCTTGACGCAGCTGGACCTGCAGCCGAGCCAGTCGGTGGTCCAACGCTTCATGGACAAGCATGTGAGCCCGGCACTGCAGGACGCGACGACGCAAATGCGTGCACAGGGCCTGGAAGTGCAGACGCTGCTGGGCAAGTCCAAGCGCTGCATGGGCGTGCGGGTCGAGATGGAAGAGGGTAACCCTTTTGTCTACGAAGTCAGCCTGGACGGGTATCTGGCTACGCCAACCGAGTCAGCCCAGTCCGATGAGGCGCGCCAGCGTTACTACCGCGCCGAGGTGTACTTGCACAACGGCAGCCAGGACTACGACTTGATGGGCTTCACCCAGGATCAGATCACCCGTGACGTGCTCGATCAGTTTGAAAGCCATCGCCAGCTGCTTGGCCGGGTGTATAGCTGAGTTGTGAAGTGATGCGGTGTTTCAGTGACACCGCGTCGCCTTCTTCGCGAGCAAGCCCGCTCCCACATTTGGATTGCATTCCCCTGTGGGAGCGGGC
>NZ_JASCAE010000031.1:0-58915 GCF_029967975.1 Pseudomonas sp. V98_8 | reverse complement strand
TTGTCCCTCCTCCTCCCTTCAAGTCCTACCATACAAGCGAGCCTGCTCGCGAAGAGGCCCGCCAAGACAGCGCTGTAACAGAGCCATAAACCCACTCTTTACGCTTTCTTTATGCCCCGCCGCACCCCTCGGTCTCGTTCCTTTACAGCCTCCCTGCCGACAATACCTCCACACGCGGCAATACGCCGTAACACGGAGAACTTCCATGAGCGTTCTGGACGGAGTGTCACTGCTGCTGGCAGTGGGACTGTTCATTTATCTGTTGGTTGCGCTGTTGCGCGCGGACCGCAACTAGGAGCGGCTATGCACAGTTATGACTATTGGCTGATCCTGGCATTTTTCGCCCTGGTACTGGTCCCCGCGCCGTTTCTCGGGCGTTTCTACTACAAGGTCATGGAAGGCCAGCGCACCTGGCTGACACCGATCCTTGGCCCGCTCGAACGCGGTTGTTATCGCCTGGCCGGCGTCGATCCCCAGGCCGAGCAGAGCTGGCAGAAGTACACCCTGGCCTTGCTCGCCTTCAACCTGGCGGGTTTTGTACTGTTGTTCGCGATCCTGTTGTTCCAGGACCACTTGCCGCTGAACCCGCAAAACCTGCCGGGCCAGGAATGGACGCAAGCGTTCAATACCGCAGTCAGCTTCATGACCAATACCAACTGGCAGTCCTACAGCGGCGAAGCGACCCTGAGCTACCTGAGCCAGATGGTCGGCCTCACCGTGCAGAACTTCGTCAGCGCCGCTACCGGTCTAGCAGTCCTGGTTGCGCTGTGCCGCGGCATCGGTCGCAAATCCACTGCATCGCTGGGCAACTTCTGGGTCGACATGACTCGCGCCACCCTCTACGGCTTGTTGCCGCTGTGCCTGCTGCTGGCGCTATACCTGGTCTGGCAGGGCGTGCCGCAAACCTTCGCGCAATATGTGAATGCCGTGACCGTGCAGGGCATCGATCAAGTGATCCCGCTGGGGCCGGCCGCCAGCCAGATTGCGATCAAGCAACTGGGCACTAACGGCGGTGGCTTCTTTGGCGTCAACTCGGCGCATCCGTTCGAGAACCCGACGGCCTGGAGCAACCTGTTCGAAGTCGCGTCGATCATCCTGATCCCGGTGGCGCTGGTGTTCACCTTCGGCCATTACGTGAAAGACCTGCGTCAGAGCCGCGCGATCATCGCCTGCATGCTGGCGCTGTTCCTGATCGGTGGCGCGACGTCGTTGTGGGCTGAATACCAACCCAATCCGACCCTGGCCAACGTCGCCGTCGAACAGACCGCACCGCTGGAGGGCAAGGAGGCGCGTTTCGGTACCACCGCCACGGTGCTGTGGTCGGTGACCACCACGGCGGCGTCGAACGGTTCGGTCAATGGCATGCATGACAGTCTCAACCCGCTCAGCGGCATGGTCGCGCTGGTCAACATGATGGTCGGCGAAGTGATCTTCGGCGGCGTCGGCGCGGGGCTCTATGGCATGTTGCTCAACGTGCTGATCGCGGTGTTCCTCGCCGGCCTGATGATCGGCCGGACGCCGGAATACCTCGGCAAGAAACTGCAAGCCCGAGAGGTGCAGCTATTGGTGGTGACCTTGCTGGTCATGCCGATCGGCGTGCTGGTGCTCGGTGCGATTGCCGCCAGCCTGCCAGGGCCTGTGGCCTCGGTGAGCAACCCCGGCGCCCATGGTTTCAGTCAGTTGCTTTACGCCTATACCTCGGCCAGTGCCAACAACGGCTCCGCGTTCGGGGGCTTCGGCGCCAACACAGCGTTCCACAACCTGATGCTGGGCCTGGGCATGTTGATCGGTCGCTTCGGCTACATCCTGCCGGTGCTGGCCCTGGCCGGCAGCCTGGCGATGAAGAAGACCGCGCCGACTGGCCAGAACAGCTTCCCGACCCACGGCCCGCTGTTCGTGACCTTGCTGACCGTGACCATTTTGCTGGTGGGTGGCTTGACCTTCCTGCCGACGCTGGCGCTGGGCCCGATTGCTGAACATTTAAGCCTGGGCTTCTAAGGAGCAGATGATGAATATGCCCGCAATCAAACCGGTCGCTGCCAAGGCCCCGGAACAAGCAAAAACCGCGATCTCGGCCCTCTGGCGCCCAGCGCTGGTACAAGCTTTCGTCAAGCTCGATCCGCGACAATTGCAGCGTGCGCCGGTGATGCTGGTGGTCGAACTGACGGCGATCCTGACCACCGTGCTGTGCTTCATTCCCGACACGGCGGTGCCGACCTTCGTCGCCGCACAGATTGCCCTGTGGCTGTGGTTTACCGTGCTGTTCGCCAACTTCGCCGAGGCCCTGGCCGAAGGTCGTGGCAAGGCCCGTGCCGACAGCCTCAAGGCGGGTAGCGAAGGCTTGAGCGCCCGGCGCAGAACCAGCAACGGCAGCTTTCAAGTGGTGCCGGCCGCCAGCTTGCGCAAAGGCGATGTGGTGCGCGTCGAAGCAGGAGAGATGATCCCCGGTGACGGCGAGGTGATTGAAGGGATCGCTGCCGTCAACGAAGCGGCCATCACCGGTGAATCCGCTCCGGTGATTCGTGAATCCGGCGGCGACCGCTCGGCGGTTACCGGCAATACCCGGCTGGTGTCTGACTGGCTGTTGGTGAAGATCACCGCCAACCCCGGTGAGTCGACACTGGATCGCATGATCGCCCTGGTCGAAGGCGCCAAGCGCCAGAAAACCCCGAACGAAGTGGCGTTGGACATCCTGTTGATCGGCCTGACCCTGATCTTCCTGCTGGTGGTCGTGACTCTTCAACCGTTCGCCCACTTTGCCAATGGCAGCCTGCCGCTGGTGTTCCTGGTGGCGTTATTGGTCACGCTGATCCCGACCACCATTGGCGGTTTGTTGTCGGCCATCGGTATCGCTGGCATGGACCGCCTGGTGCGCCTGAACGTGATCGCCAAGTCCGGTCGCGCGGTGGAGGCGGCGGGGGACGTGCACGTCCTGCTGCTGGACAAGACTGGCACCATCACCTTCGGTAACCGTCGTTGCGCCGCCGTTGTTCCCGCTCCAGGCGTGACGGCCAGCGAACTGGCCGAGGGTGCCTTGTTGGCCTCTCTGGCCGATGACACGGCGGAAGGTAAATCCATCGTCGAATACCTGCGTGGCACGCAACCGCAACCGGAGCCGGCCGCCGAATTGCTGACGGCTGTACCGTTCAGTGCCGAAACCCGGCTGTCAGGTGTCGACTATCAGGGCCGCGTGTATCGCAAGGGCGCAGTGGATTCCCTGCTGGCGTTCGTCGGCTTGAAGCGCGCCGATCTGGCCGCGCCGTTGTCCCGGGAAATCGACAGGATTGCCCAAAGTGGCGGCACGCCGTTGCTGGTCTGCGCCAACGGCAAACTGCTCGGTGTGATCCACCTCAAGGACGTGGTCAAGCCGGGCATCCGCGAGCGTTTCGCCGAGCTGCGCAAGCTGGGGATTCGCACGGTCATGGTGACCGGCGACAACCCGCTGACCGCTGCCGCGATCGCCGCCGAAGCGGGTGTTGACGACGTGCTGGCCGAAGCCACGCCGGAGAAAAAACTGGCGCGCATCCGGCACGAGCAGAACGACGGTCGCCTGGTTGCCATGTGCGGCGACGGCGCCAACGACGCCCCGGCCCTGGCCCAGGCGGACGTCGGCATGGCGATGAATGACGGCACGCAGGCGGCACGTGAAGCGGCCAACATGGTTGACCTCGACAGTGACCCGACCAAGCTGCTGGACGTGGTGCAGATCGGCAAGGAACTGTTGGTGACCCGCGGCGCGCTGACGACCTTTTCCATTGCCAACGACGTGGCCAAGTATTTCGCCATCCTGCCGGCGCTGTTTGCCGCGATCTACCCGCAACTGGGCGTGTTGAACGTCATGCAGCTGCACAGCCCGCAGAGCGCGATTCTCTCGGCGATCGTGTTCAACGCCCTGATCATCGTGGTGCTGATTCCTCTGGCTTTACGCGGTGTGCGCGTGCAGGCGGCGAGCGCGGCGGCGTTGCTGCGACGCAATCTGCTGATCTATGGCCTGGGGGGGATTGTGGTGCCGTTCGTGGGCATCAAGGCGATCGACATGCTGTTGACGGCGTTGCATCTGGTTTGACCGTGTGTCAGGCGTACCGCCTTCGCGAGCAGGCTCGCTCCCACAGAGGCACCTCGTTTCCTTGTGGGAGCGAGCCTGCTCGCGAAAAAGACGACACGTTGCACATGACTGAACGCGGTACTTGTTCACCGAATTCGAGGAGTTTGAAATGTCCACAATGATACGCCCGGCCCTGAGCCTGTTGGTCCTGATGACCCTGATCACAGGCGTCGCCTATCCCCTGGTGGTCACCGGCGTGGCCCAGGTCGCCTTCCCGGACCAGGCCAATGGCAGCCTGGTGCGCGATGCCGACGGCAAGGTTCGCGGCTCATCGCTGATTGCCCAGGATTTCGTCGGCGACGCCTGGTTCCACCCGCGGCCATCGGCTGGTGCCTTTGCTACCGTATCGAGCAGCGCCAGCAACCTGTCGCCAAGCAACCCGGCCCTGGCCACTCGGGTGATCGACGACGCCAACAAGCTGCTGGTGCCAGGGCAAGGGCCGGTTCCGCTGGCGCTGGTCACCACCTCTGGCAGCGGCCTCGATCCGCACTTGCCACCGGCCGCGATTGCCTATCAACTGGCGCGTGTTGCGGCGGCGCGCAACCTGCCGGTTGCGACGCTCCAGCAACTGCTGGACGCCCACACCGAACAGCCATTGGTAGGCCCTGCGGTCGTGAATGTGCTTGAGTTGAACCTGGCACTGGAAAAGTTGTAGTCGGCAGTGACGCCATTCGCGAGCAGGCTCGCTCCCTCAGGAGAATGCATTCCAAATGTGGGAGCGAGCCTGCTCGTGAAGACGGCCCCCCAGGCACCACATGAATACCTGAATAAAGAGAACTGAAAGCATGAGCGACTCCGGCCGCGCCGACGCGCTATTAGCAAACCTGCCCCGTGATGGCCGTGGCCGGCTCAAGGTATTCCTCGGCGCCGCGCCCGGCGTCGGCAAGACCTACGCCATGCTGCAAGCGGCCCACACCCAATTGCGCCAAGGCGTGAAAGTCATTGCCGGTGTGGTCGAGACCCATGGCCGCTCCGAGACCGAAGCGTTGCTCAGCGGATTGCCGCAAATGCCATTGGTGCGCTCGGTGTACCGTGGCGTGGAGCTCGAGGAGATGGACCTCGACGGTCTGCTCGCAGCCAAGCCCAGGCTGGTGCTGGTGGATGAACTGGCCCACACCAACGCCCCCGGAAGCCGTCACGAAAAACGCTGGCAAGACATCCAGGAGCTGCTCGCCGCGGGCATCGACGTGTACACCACGGTCAACGTCCAGCACCTGGAAAGCCTGAATGACCAGGTGCGTGGCATCACGGGCGTGCAGGTGCGCGAAACCCTGCCCGACTGGGTATTGCAGGAAGCGTACGAACTGCTGCTGATCGATTTGCCACCGCGCGAATTGCTCGAGCGTTTGCGCGACGGCAAGGTCTACGTGCCCGAGCAGGCGAGGGCCGCCATCGATGCGTACTTCTCCCAGACCAACCTCACGGCGCTGCGTGAGCTGGCCATGCAAACCGCGGCGGCGCAGGTCGATAACGACCTGACCCAGGGCTATCGCCAGATGGGGCAAGCGGCGCCGACGGTGCGCGGTCGCTTGTTGGTCGGCGTCGATGGCGATGCCCAGGCCGAGCGCCTGGTGCGTCACGCCAGCCGCGTCGCCCAGCGTCGGCATCTGCCGTGGAGCCTGGTGCATGTGGATAATGGCAGCGTGCGTGACGAGCAGTCGCGCCTGCGTCTGCAAAGTGCCCAGCAACTGGCCGAACGCCTGGGCGGCGAAGTGGTGCTGCTGCGGGCCGGCGAGGTCGCCAAGACCCTGATCCAGCATGCCGCCGAACGCCGCGCCAGCCTGGTGCTGGTCGGCCAGTCGCGGCCGCGCCTGCGTCGTCGATTCTTCGGTGGCGGCCTGGCGGCGCGACTGCTGCGCAATGCCCGTGGGTTGGAAATCAACGTGCTCGACACCGAGCATCAACAGCATCAACCACGCCAGCGTTCGATGCAGGCGCCGGTATGGTTCGACTACGCCCTGGCCGTGGTGGCGACGCTGTTGGCCACTGCCCTGGCCTGGGCAGTTGCCAGTGTGCTGCCGTTGCCGAACATCTCGCTGGTGTTTCTCGCCGCGGTGTTGCTGGTAGCGGTGCGCAGCAGTCTTGGCCCGGCCCTGGCCTGTGCGGCGTTGTCGTTCCTGACCTACGATTTTTTGTTCATTCCGCCGAATTTTTCCTTCAGCATCCAGCGCGAAGAAGACGTGCTGACCTTGCTGTTTTTCCTGCTGATGGCGGCACTCACCGGCAACCTTGCTGCACGCCAGCGTCGGCAATTGCAGGCCCTGCGTGATACCCAGGAAGAGACCAGCGAACTGCTCGATCTGTCGCGCAAACTCACCGCCGCCACCGATCGTCAGGCGGTGGTCAACGCGGCGGCCCAGCACCTCAGCGGCTGGAGCGACCTGCAATTGTGCCTGCTCAATCGCGACGGCCAGAGCGGCTGGAAAGTCGAGATCGGTGGCCCGCTGGCGTTCACCGAAGCCGAACGTGCCGCCGCCGATTGGGCGTGGCAGCACGATCAGCCGGCGGGCGCGGGCACCGGGACCTTGCCGTTCGGTCGTTGGTGGTGGTGGCCATTGTCGGTGGAGGATGGGCCGCTGGCGCTGCTCGGTGTGTGTGCCAAAGAAGGCCAGGCCTTGAGCGGCCAGCGTCGACGTTTGTTGACCGCGTTGAGCCAGCCGTTGGCCCAGGCGCTGGCCCGAGCACAACTGGCCGATGATCTGGAAGCCGCGCGGCTGCACGGCGAAACCGAACAACTGCGCAGTGCCTTGCTGGCCTCGGTGTCCCATGATTTGCGTACCCCGCTGACCTCCATGCGCGGCAGTATCGATAGCCTGCTGGCCCTCGGTGAGGCCATTCCCCTGGAGGATCGCCGTGAATTGCTGGAAGGTACCCGCGACGAAGCCGAACGCCTCGATCGCTACATTCAAAACCTGCTGGACATGACCCGCCTCGGTCACGGCGCATTGAAGCTGGCACGGGACTGGGTGTCGCCGGCAGACATTGTCGGCAGTGCGCTCAATCGCCTGCGCGCGGTATTGGCGCCGTTGCAGGTCACCACCGAAGTGCCGGCGCAACTGCCGCTGTTGTTCGTCCACGCCGCGCTGATCGAGCAGGCCCTGGTCAACGTGATGGAAAACGCTGCGCGTTTCTCGCCATCCCACGGGCGCCTGCACGTGCGCGCGGGGGCTGATGACACGGAGCTGTTTTTCTCGGTAAGCGACGAAGGGCCGGGGATTCCGGAAGCGGAGCGGGAGAAGATTTTCGACATGTTCTACACCGCCGCCCGCGGCGACCGTGGCGGGCAGGGTACCGGGCTGGGGTTGGCGATCTGTCAGGGCATGGTCGGTGCCCATGGCGGGCGGATCAGCGTGGCCGACGGTATTGAAGGGCGCGGCACCTGCATCACTTTGCACTTGCCTTTGCAGGCGCAGCCGGGCTTTGAGAGTGAAGCCTGATCGTGCTTGCGTTACTCTCTTGCCACTACTTTGTGTTGATGTGAATTCATGAGCCAGACCGCGACCATCCTGGTCATCGACGACGAACCGCAAATCCGCAAATTCCTGCGCATCAGCCTCGCTTCACAGGGCTACAAAGTGCTGGAGGCCGGTACCGGCACCGAAGGCCTGGCGCAAGCGGCGTTGAACAAACCGGACTTGCTGGTGCTCGACCTCGGCCTGCCGGACATGGACGGCCAGCAGGTACTGCGTGAGTTTCGCGAGTGGTCGACGGTGCCGGTGCTGGTGCTCTCGGTGCGTGCCGGTGAAGGGCAGAAAGTCGAGGCGCTGGATGGCGGTGCCAATGACTACGTGACCAAGCCCTTTGGCATCCAGGAATTCCTGGCGCGAATTCGAGCGCTATTGCGCCAGGCGCCGGTGGGCGAGGCCCAGCAAGCGGCACTGGCCTTCGGTCCGCTGACGGTGGACCTGGCCTATCGGCGGGTATTGCTCGATGGCAGCGAAGTCGCGCTGACCCGCAAGGAATATGCAGTGCTGGCGCAACTGGCACGGCATCCCGGACGAGTCATCACCCAGCAACAACTGCTCAAGGACATCTGGGGGCCGACCCACACTGAAGACACGCATTACTTGCGGATCGTGGTGGGGCACCTGCGCCAGAAACTGGCGGACGACCCGATGCAACCGCGGTTCATCGTGACTGAGGCGGGGGTGGGGTATCGGTTGTTGAACGAGGGTGGCTTCTGATTTTTGTGTTGAATTGTTCGGCCTCATCGCCAGCAAGCGGGCTCCTACAGGGATCTGCGTCGAACACAAAACCTGTAGGAGCCGGCTTGCTGGCGATGAGGCCCTCACATTCACTCGAAAATTTCAGGAATCTCGCTCACTCTCATAGCGATCCAGCGTATCGCGCGCAATCTCGCGTCCCAGCGCGATCAACTCCGGCGCCTTGTAGAACTCGAAAAACCGGCACACCCGCTTCGGCACGTTGATCAGGATGTCCGGCGGATACCCGGCAATCTTGTATTGCGCCAAGGAGGTCTGCATGACCTCGAAACTCTGGTTGATCAAATCCAGCAGGGACGCCGGCCCCACGTTGTCGATGATGAACGACCCGGTGGCGGACTTCGGCGCACCGTCCCGTTCAGGCGCGGCCGCCGGTTGCTGGGCTTCAGGTTCGGCCGACTCGACCCAGGGGTTGATCTCTGCCGCTTCGGCCATCAACGCCTCCTTCTCCAGCAGCAGCAATTGTTCGGCCTGCTTGCGCCGGAACGGCAACTTCGAGCCCAGGGAATTGATCAGGCTGTCGAAGCGGGTCTTGAAGGCAGCTGGGCGCTGGATCACCGGTAACTGGTAGTGACGCTGGTTGGTGGAGTTGAGGTTGACCGCGATGATCAGATCGCAATGGCTCGACACCACCGGCACGATCGGCAAGGGGTTGAGGATGCCGCCATCGACCAGCATGCGGTTGCCCTGCATCACCGGGGTAAACAGACTGGGAATCGCCGCCGAGGCACGCATGGCCTGGTGCAGGCAGCCCTCCTGGAACCAGATTTCCTGCTGGTTGGTCAGGTCGGTGGCCACCGCGGTATAGGGGATGCGCAGGTCTTCGATATTGATTTCGCCAACGATCTTGCGGATTTGCCCGAAGACCTTTTCCCCACGGATGGCCCCGAGGCGAAAACTGACGTCCACCAGGCGCAGTACGTCGAGGTAATCCAGGCTCTCGATCCAGTCGCGATAATCATCCAGTTTGCCGGCGGCGTAGATCCCACCGACCACCGCGCCCATGGAACAACCGGCGATACAGGCGATATCGTAGCCTCGCCGTTCAATTTCCTGGATGACGCCGATATGGGCATAGCCCCGGGCTCCGCCCGAGCCCAATACCAGTGCGACACGCTTTTTCATTGATCGCCCTCGTTAGAATCGTTCAACAATGCACCCAACGAGGGGCGCGCTTCAATCGACAGGTCGTTCGGCCGCGTGAATGGGTCGTTTTTTCGACACTCCATGGCGGTGGATGGGTATTCTCGCCCCGTTGGGTTAACGTTGCCGACGGACGGCACTTTTTGTCCGCCGGACCGTCCTACCTGCATGACTGTTTACCTATTTTAGAGGTGTAAGAAATGAAAGCCTGGATCTGTGTGCCACTGATTGCCCTGGCACTGGCCGGTTGTGCCGGCAAAACTGCTTATCGCGACAGCTGCGGCAGCCAGCTCGATGCCGCCTGGCGTGAGCTGGACCTGGCAAAGGCCGAAGGTTTCGCCGGAACCGTTAGCTACTCCAAGGCTTTATCGCTGCTGACCGCAGCCAAGACCCAGCAACAATTCGAAGGCTTCGAGGGATGCGCGAAGAAGGCCGAAAAGGCGCGTTTCTATATTCGTGAGTCGCGCGCAGGGCGATAGGCGAAAAGCAGCTATAGGTTATAAGCTGCAAGCTACGCTCTCAGCTTGCAGCTTGCAGCTGTCTACGGAGTAAATGCCCATGATCGATAGGTTGGTGGCCCGGGTCTTGGGCTTGGAAATTCGTCTATTGGCCTGTCAGGCACGCTTGAGTGCCCACACCGATTCTGAGGCATTGCACGAGTTGCGTACCACGGTGCGCCGGTTGCGCAGCCTGCTGCGGCCGTTGCGGGGGCTGCCCGGAGTCGAGCAGCTGGAAGCGGCGGCGTCCGAAGTTGGCGACTTGACCACGCCATTGCGTGATCGCGAGGTGTTGGCGGCCTACTTGCTCGATCACGATCAAGTGCAAGCCGCGCAGCGGCGCATGGTGCAAATGGCCAAGGCTTATCCTGCGGTGGCGACCAGTTCGCAGTTTAAGCAGCTGCTGCTGATCCTCGATGCCTTTCCGCGATTCCTGCGCGCCGCCCAGCGCCAGGGTTTGCTCAAGGGGCTGGACAAGCGCATCGAAAAACGCCTGGGCAAACAGTGGAAGAAACTCGACACCGCCTTGCACGATCCGGCCCATGACCGCCATCGTTTGCGCTTGCTGATCAAGCGCGTGCGTTATGCCATCGACGCTTACCCCGAACTGGATCGCCTGCCCAAGGCCGCCATGCCCCGGCTGAAATCTGCCCAAGGGGCCTTGGGGGACTGGCACGACTGTGTGCAATGGCTGGCGATGGCCGAGCAGGAGGCGGATTTGCAGCCTTGTGTCGCCGCTTGGCAAGCCACCATGGCCAAGGCCGAACAGCGCGCGGACCGGGTGCTGGAAAAACTCAGCAAGGCCTGTTTCAAACCCTGAAACCACCACGACCCCTGTAGGAGCTGCCGCAGGCTGCGATCTTTTGATCTTTGTTTTTAAAATCAAAAGATCGCAGCCTGCGGCAGCTCCTACACAGGCGCAGGCGGCTTATCTGTCAGTCAATTTGACCGGAATAGGCACTGTACAGCCCCAGTGAGCTGGTTAAGATTCCTTCATCCGTTTCCTGCCTTGAGGTCTTCATGCGCTTTTGCGATTTGCTCGACGCTGTTCGCCGTCAACCACTGGAACTGTCGATCCCGACTGGATGGGCGCAAGGCCGTGCCAGTTTCGGTGGCCTGGTGGCTGCCTTGCAGTACGAAGCCATGCGCGCCAAGGTGCCAGCGGACCGACCGGTGCGCTCACTGGCAGTCACCTTTGTCGGCCCGGTCGAGCCCGACGTGCCGGTCAGTTTTGAAGTCGATGTATTGCGCGAGGGCAAGGCGGTCAGCCAAGTGCTGGGCCGCGCAATGCAGGGCGGCCAGGTAGTCACCCTGGTGCAGGGCAGCTTCGGCGCCTCGCGTCCATCGGAAGTGGCGGTGCAAGCGTTGCCGGCACCCGAGATGAAGCACTGGGACGACTGTCAGGAATTGCCTTTCATCGAGGGCGTGCTCCCGCAATTCATGCAGCACCTGGCAATGCGCTGGAGTGTTGGCGGGTTGCCATTCACCGGCAATACATCGCGTCAAATGGGCGGCTGGGTGCGCTTGCGTGGTGATGTGAAGGAGGAACCTGTCACCGAAGCGCACATCCTGGCGCTGGTGGATGCCTGGCCACCAGCCCTGATGCCGTTTCTGAAGAAGCCGGCGATGGGCAGCACGCTGACCTGGACCATCGAATTCGTCCAGCCATTGCTGGCGCTAAGCACCCTGGACTGGTGCAAATACCTGGTTGAAACCGAGCATGCCGCCGACGGCTACGGCCATGCCGCGGCGAAGCTGTGGGACGTGGAGGGGCGGTTGATTGCCATGAGCCGGCAGACGGTGACGGTGTTCGGCTGATCAATGTCGACGGTGGCGTTCGCGCCAGGCGCGCCACCAGCCGCCGCTGAGGACGTATCGCGGGAAGGTCAGGAACTGCTCGACCAACAAGCGTGAAACCGCATCTTTGCGATCGCTGAATGGCTCGGAGGCTTGCGCCTCCAGGGTATGGCCATGACGTTGCAATCCCAAGGCGGCAATTACACCGATGACGCCGATGGCGAAATTCGCCAGGTTCAGGCCGAATACCCCGCAGGCGATCAGCAGGAAGGCGACAATGAACAGTGGCACGGCAATCAGGTGCAACACCAGGTTGGTCGGGTGCTGGTGATTGTTCGGGTACGCACGCCATTGCCAGGCGGGAAGGTTGGGGTGACGTTTACCCATGATGCTTATCCTCGATCCTTGTTGAACTCATGAATCAAGGATAGGCCCGGTAAATGCAGGCGGCGAATCAAGCTTGGCTATCGAAGCGATAGGGGTCATGTTCACCCTCGATGTTATAGCTTGAGCTGCCCTATCGCCGTGCTCAACTCCCCGGCCAACACCGCCAGTTCATCACTGGTGGTAGCCGAGCTGACGGTCTGGCGCACGGTATTTTCGGTCACATCGCGGATGCTCACTACCGCCCGGTTCATCTCTTCGGCCACCTGGCTTTGTTGCTCGGCCGCCACGGCGATCTGGGTGTTGCTTTCGCGCATCTGCGCCACTGCCCCGGTAATCTGCGCCAACGCGGCCCCAGCCTCCTGGGCTTGCTGTACGCATTCATCGGCCTTGAATGAACTCTCCTGCATGAAGTCCACCGCATCGCGAGTACCTGATTGCAAGGCGGACACCATCACGGTGATTTCATCGGTGGAGGTTTGGACGCGCTTGGCCAGGTTGCGTACTTCATCGGCGACCACCGCAAACCCACGGCCCATTTCGCCGGCCCGGGCCGCTTCGATTGCCGCGTTCAGCGCCAGCAGATTGGTCTGCTCGGCAATGCTGTGAATTACGTTGACCACACCGTTGATCTTCTGGCTGTCCTCGGCGAGGCGCTGGATCATCTCGGCGGTCTGCTGCACCCCGGTAGACAGTCCGGCAATCGATCGCTGTACCCGCATGACCACTTCCTGCCCGCTGCCGGCCAAGGTGTCGGCAGATTGCGAAAGGTCTCGGGTGGCACCGGCGTGCTGGGCGATGTGATAGACGGTGGCGGTCATTTCATTGATGGCCGTTGCCGCCTGATCGGTTTCGCTCTGCTGGCCAAGCATGCCATGACGCACTTCATTCATGTTCGATGCCAGGCGTGCGGCGCCTTCGTCCAGTTGTCGGACGGTGCTGGCGACGGTACTGACCACGCCTTGGTAACCGGCCTGCATGGCGTTGAAAGCGTTGGCCATCTGCCCGACTTCGTCGCTGCAGGTCAGCGGGACACGGGCCGACAAGTCGCCAGTTTTTTCAACGTGGAGCATCACGTCTTTCAGGGTATTGAGTTGACTGAGCAAAAAGCGAATCAACAACTGTGAGGCACCGAGCATCGCCAGCATCAGGATAAACACCGCCAGCGCATAATTGACAACACGCTCGCTGAACACCTGGCCCAGGCTTGGACCATGGGCAATCAAGGCGACCCGCTGGCCGTCAGTGCGGGTGAAGACTTCGGCGCCGATCGGCGGGTTGCCACCGAAATACGGCAGCGCGTCGAACTCGACCCAGCCGGTGGCATCGGCCAGTGCCTGCAGCGGCTGTCCGTCCAACCGCGGTGCCTGGCCGTGATCGAAGGTCAGCAGGTTCCCGGCCCTGGGCAACGGCTGCCCGGCAGGCCAGGCTTCGAGCAATCGCGCCTGGGCCTGGGCCGATTCCTGGGCGGCATGGCTGCGGGCTTGTTGTTCGAGTTGCACGGCATAAAACACCAGCAGTAGCGTGGTGACGAAAGCGACGGCGTTCACCGCCCAGAATTTGTACTTCAGTGAGATGTTGCTAAGCCAGGCACCCATGGAGGTCTTCTCTGATAGCGGAAACAGTTTTGGCAAGGTGCCATTATTGTGCCGCTATTGTTGGGCTGAACGCTTGATGCAGGTCAAGATTGCGAGGCTTGCTTGCAAGACGCCATCGCAGGGCGTAATGCGCTATCCTGCGCGCCCTGAAAATTTACCAGCTACAGGATCCGCCCCCATGAAAGCCGCCCTCATCGAACTCATCAGCAACATCAGCTCCGGGTGCATGGCCGATGACGAAATCGAGAAAGTCGCTGATGAAGCGGCCCAGGCTTACGCTGATCCGGCGGCTTTCCTGAACGCCAACCCGGACATCAACTACGACGACAGCTTCCCGATCCCGCTGGGTGAGTGGGTCGTGGTTGGCAGCCTGCCCGAAACCGTGTTGTTTCAGGCCGACACCTATGTGGACCTGTTTGCCCAGATCGTCGCCTCGTTCGGCCCCGGGGTTGAGTTCAATCTCAAGCCCAAGCAGTTGGCCAGGACCGAAGCCCTGACCGCACTGAATCGCATCCAGGTGCAGATGAGCAGCCTGAACAAGGAAAACGGTGGCTACACGCTGATGAACTTCAGCCAACTGCTGGACGATGAACTGCAAGTGGTGCTGGTCTATGGCAATGCCGTGCCTCGGGTGCTCGAACTGTGCGCGCAAGTCGGCATCGCCGCTGCGCCATCGCTGGAAGCCTTGAAAGTGGCGATCCACGTCTGAACCGGTAAAGCTGTCAAAAAAAGGGAACCCTGTTCACGGCGGGCTATCCTAAGAGGGCATATCACTCTTCAGGAGCGTCATCATGGGTTCCACGTTCAATAGCCTGGTTGGCTTGATCATTCTTGCCTTGGACATCTGGGCAATCATCAACGTGCTGAAAAGTGGCGCCGAGACCGGAATGAAAATCTTCTGGGTGCTGTTGATCCTGTTGCTGCCGGTTCTGGGCCTGATCATCTGGGCCATTGCGGGCCCACGAGGAAATGTGCGCATCTGAAGCGAAACACTCGCCGGAACATTGCCCGGCGCCCGAGGTCGAGATAGGTGTAAGCCCATCCATGGGTTTTATCGAGGAGGCACCGATGCAAAGGTGGAAAGTCACTTTCGTGGATGATCATGGTGAAATAATCGACGAAGTCTTCGAGTGCGATGAGTGCCCGAGTCACGAAAAGGCCGCCAAACTCATCAAGGAACGATTGCTTCCCGTGGCCGCCGAACTGGATTTGAACGACTATGAGGGCCGGACCCCTGATGCAGGCGTCAAAAGCCTGAAAGCCCAGAACAGTATTGAAATTCGCAGCATCACCCCCGTCTGAACCTCTTCTCGTTATCGACTACAGAACCAGGCCTTGGCAGCGGCTCTATCTTGGGGCTACTCTGCAAGCGAGATCAGCGAATGGATCGCTAAGGTCTGGTCTTGTCAGCTCCATGCTTGTTTCCCGTCGCGCGCACCCTTGGGTTCGCACAAGGGAGTACGGAAAGTCTATCCATCAGTTTGAGGAGGACGTTTCATGAGCACAGCCTATCAAGAAGACATCAGCAGCAGTGTACTGCGCCGCATGAAAGAAGGCGGTTTTGACTTTTCCCGGTTCCATCCCATCGAGTTCTACGCCATTTTCCCGGACGAGGAGCGGGCACGCAGGGCGGCAGGTCATTTCCACCGTGGTGAATCCCTGGATGCGCAAATCAGTGTGCGCGACGATGGCGCCTGGGCGTTGGAATTGTGCAAGGTCATGTATGCGACCTACGACGACATTGGCGATTTCGAACAGGGTTTCGAGGCAGTGGTCGAGCCTCTGGGCGGCATCATCGAAGGCTGGGGTGTGAAACAGGAGGTACGAGGGCGACTCGCATAAACCTATGAACAGTTACAACCAGCAATGACGGCTAACCTTCGGGTTGGCCGTTTTCGTTTTTGCCGATGGCAATCAAACAAGGCCGACCCGATCGCCGGCAAGCCGGCGCCTACGGTCTATGCTGGTGATGGGCGACGACAACGCCTTGCAATGAAGCGGGGGCCGTCAGGTGGGGGCATTTGCCGCACAGGATTGGTGCGGCGCTCGCGTAGTGATTATCCAACCGATTGAAATCAAAGCGTTTCTGCCGATGGCACGGGCCTTGCGAAGGCCTGTATGTCCGGGTGACAAGGAGTACGGCATGATCCGCACCTATTTTGATGAAATGTACGACGCCGGCGGCCAGGTCCGCCCGCATTATCGGGAGTTTGCCCGTTGGCTGGCCGAGACGCCTGACGAGCTTCTGGCACAACGGCGACGCGAGGCCGATCTGCTGTTTCATCGCGCCGGGATTACCTTCACGCTCTACGGTGATGAGCAGGGCACAGAGCGCCTGATTCCCTTCGACACCATCCCGCGCAGTATCCCCGCCAGCGAATGGCGTGTGGTCGAGCGCGGCTGTATCCAGCGGGTCAAGGCGTTGAACATGTTTCTCGCCGACCTTTACCACGAGCAGCGCATCATCAAGGCCGGGATCATTCCGGCCGAGCAGGTGCTGGCCAACGAGCAGTACCAGTTGGCGATGCAAGGCCTGGACCTGCATCGGGATATCTATTCGCACATTTCCGGCGTCGACCTGGTGCGCGACGGCGACGGCACGTACTACGTGCTCGAAGACAATCTTCGTACACCGAGCGGCGTCAGCTACATGCTCGAAGACCGCAAGATGATGATGCGCCTGTTCCCCGAGCTGTTTGCGGCCCAGCGCATTGCCCCGATCGACCATTACCCGAACCTGTTGCTCGACACCCTGAAAAGCTCAAGCCCGATCGAAAACCCGAGTGTCGTGGTGCTGACGCCGGGGCGCTTCAACAGCGCTTTCTTCGAGCATGCGTTCCTGGCGCGGGAAATGGGCGTGGAACTGGTGGAGGGCGCGGACCTGTTCGTGCGTGACGACAAGGTGTTCATGCGCACCACCGACGGGCCGAAAGCCGTCGATGTGATTTACCGCCGTCTCGACGATGCGTTCCTCGACCCGCTGGCGTTCAATCCCGACTCGATGCTGGGCGTGCCCGGCCTGCTGTCGTCCTATCGTTCGGGCAATGTCGTGTTGGCGAACGCCATCGGAACCGGGGTGGCGGACGACAAATCGGTGTATCCATTCGTCACCGACATGATCCGTTTCTACCTGGACGAAGAGCCGATCCTGAAAAACGTGCCCACGTGGCAGTGTCGCAATCCTTCTGAACTGTCCCACGTCCTGGCCAATCTTGCGGAGCTCGTGGTCAAGGAAACCCAAGGCTCCGGCGGCTACGGAATGCTGGTGGGGCCCGCGGCAAGCACCGCGGAAATCGAAGCCTTCCGCGCACGCATCATCGCCAAGCCCCATGCCTACATCGCACAGCCGACGCTGTCGCTGTCGACCTGTCCGACCTTTGTCGAAAGTGGCATCGCGCCACGCCATATCGACCTGCGTCCGTTTGTACTGTCTGGCCGCGAAACCCGGGTCGTGCCCGGCGGCTTGACCCGTGTCGCCCTGCGCGAAGGCTCCCTGGTGGTGAATTCCTCCCAGGGCGGCGGAACCAAGGACACCTGGGTGGTTGAGGATTGAAGGAAGCCTGACATGTTAAGTAGAACTGCCTCGGATTTGTATTGGATGTCGCGTTACCTGGAGCGGGCGGAAAACCTCGCGCGGATGCTCGACATCAGTTATTCGCTGTCGCTGATGCCCCAGGATGGCCGTGGTAACGGCCTGCACGAATTGGCCATGCCGTTGCTGATTACCGGCACGCTGGATGATTATCTCGAACGCCACGGCGAGCTGCATGCCGAAAGGTTGTTGCATTTCTTTGCCCTGGACGCGGCCAACCCGGCCAGCATCTACAGTTGCCTCGGCGCCGCACGGGCCAGTGCCCATGCGGTACGTGGCCGCATCACCGCCGACATGTGGGAAAACATCAACGCCACTTGGCTGGAGATTCGCGGCATCGCCGAACAGGGCCTGGGCCGCTACGGCATGAGCCGTTTCTGCGAGTGGATCAAGGAACGTTCCCATCTGTTCCGTGGTGCGTCCTACGGCACCATCATGCGCAACGACGCGTTCCGTTTCATCCGCCTGGGGACGTTCATCGAAAGGGCCGACAATACACTGCGCCTGCTCGATGCGCGCTATGAAATGGCCGGTGATCAGGCCGAAGCGGTCAGCGACGGCACGGCCCACGCCTATTACCAGTGGAGTGCGCTGTTGCGGGCCCTGTCGTCTTTCGAGGCGTACACCGAGATCTACCGTGACGCCCCCGGCGCCCGGCATGTGGCCGAGTTGCTGCTGCTGCGGGCCGATGTTCCACGCTCCTTGCGCGCCTGCACCGAAGAAATCGATCTGATCCTGGCGCAACTGCCGGGGGCCAATGGCCGCCCGGCACAGCGCCTGGCTGCGGAGATGGACGCACGATTGCGCTACACCGGCATCAACGAAATCCTCGACGAAGGCCTGCATGCCTGGCTGACCGAGTTCATCCCGCTGGTGCGCCAGTTGGGTAATGCCATTCACAGTTCCTACCTGGAGGCTGCATGAGACTTTCCATAAGCCACGAGACCACCTATCACTACGAGGATCAGGTGCGGGCGAGCATCCAGTACCTGCGGCTGACGCCTCACGACAGCGAGCGCCAACACGTGCTCAGCTGGCAGCTCGATCTGCCGCGGCCGGTGCGAGCGCAACTGGACCCCTTCGGCAACATCCTGCACGTACTGACCATGGACGAACCTCACGCGGCCATCATCATCGGTGCCCGTGGCCAGGTTGACATCGACGAGTTGCGCGAAGCCGAGCACGAGAGCCAGTCGGCATTGCCGTTCCTGCGTTTCACCCGGCTGACCGAGGCCGACCAGGCGCTACGCGCGTTCGCCGACAAGGCTTGCAAGCAGCGCCGCGACCGAACGGCGCTGATCGACTTGATGCATGGCTTGAACCAGCACATGACCTACACGCCGGGCGCCACCGAAGTGGACACCAGCGCCGCGCAGGCTTTCGCCGGGCGTTCGGGCGTGTGCCAGGACCATACCCACGCGTTCCTCGCCTGCGCCCGCAGCCTGGGCGTGCCGGCGCGCTATGTGTCGGGTTACCTGTACAGCGAAAACAGCGAACACCTGGCCAGCCATGCCTGGGCCGAAGCGTGGCTCGATGACGCCTGGTACAGCTTCGATGTGACCAATGAACTGGCCCGTCCTGAACGCCATTTGAAACTGGCGGTGGGGCTCGATTACCTGGACGCCTGCCCGGTACGTGGCATGCGCCGCGGTGGTGGGTGTGAGCAGATGCATGCCAAGGTGTTCGTATCGCCGACGCCTGCGCCGGTGATCTCCGTGCAGCAACAGTAAAATCGGGGATACCGCTTCGCGAGCAAGCCCGCTCCCACATTTGATCTTTGTTGGTCACAAATTCTGTGTTCGCAGAAGATCGAATGTGGGAGCGGGCTTGCTCGCGAAGAGGCCGGCCCAGACACCACAAACTCAGGGTTTAACCTTGCGCCCGGCCATGTGCTGCAAATACCCCACCAACATCTGCAGATCCCCATCCGGCAGCACCTCGGCCGAGAACCCCGGCATTTTCGCCTGCGGCCACTGGCGCAAACTCTGCGGGTCGCGGATATAGCGCTGGAGGAAATCCGCGCCGAAGTACTCGGTCGGGTTGTACGGGATATTCAGGTCCGGGCCGAACTGCGAATCCCCGGCACCGTTGAGTCGATGGCACGCCAGGCAGTTTTTCTGAAACAGCGCAAAGCCCTTGTTCACCGGATCGTCGGCCTTCAACGCAGGATCAGGCAGCAGGGCAGGGAAGCGCGCGGCCACCGGTGCCATGCGCTTGATGCTGGCGACTTCGAACGGCCATTGTTCCGGGCTGATGTTGCCTGCCCGCGGATCGGTCCAGACCAGGTAAAACGGCCCGGCGCTGTGTTTGCCTTCTGCCAGCGGCGGCCACGGCTGGGCCGGATCTTCGATCGCCAACCAGGCACGCGCGCCTTGGGTATTGAGCAGCGGCGCCGCTGACAACTCGGCCGCGAAGCCGTCCAGCGCCACGGCTTGCAGGTGATCATCAGGCTGGATGTCGGTCATTAGCGCAGCGAGCGGCACGGCGCGATAGGTCATGTCACGCTTGTAGGACACGTCATTGCTGATATTGATGGTCTGGACCTGAGGATGCTTGAGCAACTCCTCGGTTTGCCACGTGCGACTGTTCGCGCCCAGCTCCAGGTTCAGCTGTGCGGCATGAAGAGGCGTGCTGAGTAGCAAGGCCCCGAACACAATAAGCGTTTTCAAATGATCGCCATCCATGTCGTGCAAGTGCCGCAAAGGTTGGCACAGCCAGGCTGGCCCGGGAAGCGAGCCAGTCACATTTTTACATGGCGATTAAAGACCTGCCGCCGTCTTTTCAAGATCGACTAACCGATCACCTTGGTCAGGTTTGGCAAAATCAACAATAGAGTGGTGGCGAAAAGAATGAGTCCGGCTTGACGAACTTTAGATTGTTTGAACATGGCTGACCGCCTTTTTTTTTGTTATTTCCTGATGCCTGCCTGCCCATCTCCATGACGGCAAACGTTGCACTTCCTGTAGCACGAGCGCCTCGGCAAAACCCGACGACAACTTCGTACACCTTCACCTTAGAGCCCGCGTCACACTTGGTTTAGATCCATTTAGTATGGTGTTCTCACCGAATGCTATTAAAACGGCATGAGGCCTATTGCCAGCTTCTTGGGCGGCCTTTTGCTAGACACCTGCGTGTGCTGAACCCCATCGCCGGTGGCGGGATGACCGTCCGTCTGAGCGTGGGGGTCAACGTTGGTGAGCGTTGCGGTCATTGAATGGCCGGCAGCTCGGAATAAGGTGGAGGCTCTCTGGTAGATCAAAATATCGCAGCCCCATCAGGTTCGAGGACGCCATGACCCAAGCTTTGATTTTCGACGCGTTACGTACGCCCCGTGGCAAAGGCAAGCCCAGTGGCGCCTTGCACAGTGTCAAGCCGGTGAGCCTGGTGGCCGGCTTGCTCACGGCGCTGCAACGGCGAACCGACCTTGATACCAGCCAGGTCGACGACGTGGTGCTCGGATGCGTGACGCCCATCGGTGACCAGGGCTCCGACATCGCCAAGACCGCGGTCCAGGTGGCGGATTGGGACGTCAGCGTGGCGGGCGTGCAGATCAATCGTTTCTGCGCCTCTGGGCTGGAGGCAGTGAACCTGGGGGCGATGAAAGTCCGTTCCGGTTTCGAAGACCTGGTGGTGGTCGGCGGCGTCGAGTCCATGTCACGCGTCCCCATGGGCAGCGACGGCGGGGCGTGGGCGCTGGACCCGCAAACCAACCTGCACGGCCATTTCATTCCACAGGGCGTGAGCGCCGACCTGATCGCCACGCTTGAAGGTTTCAGCCGGCAGGACGTCGATGCCTACGCCTTGCACTCGCAACAAAAAGCCGCAAGGGCGAGGGCTGACGGGGCTTTCAAAAACTCATTGGTGCCGGTGCAGGACCAGAACGGCATCATCCTGCTCGATCATGACGAGTTCATCCGCGCCGAATCGACCCTGGAAGGCCTTGGCAAACTCAAGCCGAGTTTCGAAATGATCGGGCAAATGGGGTTCGACGCCACTGCGCTGCGGGTTTTCAGCCAGGTGGAGCGGATCGATCATGTACACACCCCCGGCAACAGTTCCGGGATCGTCGATGGCGCGGCGTTGATGTTGATCGGCTCCGAAGCCATGGGCCGGGTCCTGGGCTTGCAGCCACGGGCGCGGATCGTCGCCACCGCAGTCACCAGCACCGATCCGACCCTGATGCTCACCGGTCCTGCGCCGGCCACCCGCAAGGCGTTGGCCAAGGCCGGGTTGCGGGTCGACGACATTGATCTGTTCGAGGTCAACGAGGCGTTTGCCTCGGTGGTGTTGAAGTTCATCAGGGACATGGCCGTCGACCCGGAAAAAGTCAATGTCAATGGTGGTTCGATTGCCATGGGCCACCCGTTGGGCGCCACAGGCTGCGCCATTCTCGGCACGCTGCTCGATGAACTGGAAAGTCGGAGCCTGCGCTATGGCCTGGCGACCTTGTGTGTCGGCGGCGGCATGGGCATTGCCACCATCATCGAACGCCTCTGAGCCCCGATTGCAAGGAACCTGTATATGAGCCAAGCCATTCGCTACGAAAAAGGCCAGGACCGGATCGTCGTCCTGACCATCGACCTGCCGGGCCAGAGCGCCAACACCATGAATGCGCTGTACCGCGAGGCCATGGCCGACTGTGTCGCCCGCCTGCAGGCCGAAAAAGACAGCATCGCGGGCGTGATCATCACCTCGGCCAAGAAAACCTTCTTTGCTGGCGGCGATCTCAATGAACTGATCAAGGTCGACAGGCCCCAGGCCACGGCCTTTTACAACAGGGTGCTGAGCCTCAAGAGCCAACTGCGCACCCTGGAAACCCTTGGTAAACCCGTGGTCGCCGCAATCAACGGCGCGGCGTTGGGTGGCGGCTGGGAAATCTGCCTGGCTTGCCATCACCGCATAGCGCTGGACGATCCCTCCCTGCAACTCGGCCTGCCGGAAGTGACCCTCGGTTTGCTGCCGGGTGGTGGGGGAGTGGTGCGCATGGTGCGAATGCTGGGCATTGAAAAAGCCCTGCCGTATCTGCTCGAAGGCAAGAAATTAGCCCCGCAGAAGGCCTTGCAAGCGGGTTTGATCGATGACCTGGCGAGCGATCGCGAGGCGCTGCTGAGCAAGGCGCGCACTTGGATCAAGGCCAATCCAACGGCTGTCCAGCGCTGGGACGTGAAGGGATATCAAATTCCGGGTGGCACGCCGTCGAACCCGACAGTCGCCCAGATGCTGGCGATTGCACCGTCGATCCTGCGCAGTAAAACCCAGGGTACGTTGCCCGCGCCGGAGAAAATCCTGTGTGCGGCGGTGGAGGGTGCCCAGGTGGATTTCGACACGGCGCAGCTGATTGAAACCCGTTACTTCACGGAGCTGGTCACCGGCCAGGTCGCGAAAAACCTGATCGGCACCTTCTGGTTCCAGCTCAACCAGATCAATGCCGGTGGTTCGCGTCCTGAAGGTTTCGCACCTTATGTGACGAAAAAAGTTGGCGTGCTCGGCGCCGGGATGATGGGGGCGGGTATCGCTTTTGTCAGCGCGTCCGCCGGTGTCGACGTGGTGCTCAAGGACGTCAACCTGGCGGCGGCCGAGAAGGGCAAGGCGCATTCAGCGGCGTTGCTGGACAAGAAAGTGGCGCGCCGGCAAATCAGCGTCGAGCAACGTGAAGCCGTGCTGGCGCGCATCCATACCACGGACAATGACGCCGATCTGGCAGGCTGCGATCTGATCATCGAGGCCGTATTCGAGGACCGCGAATTGAAGGCCAGGGTCTCATCGGCCGCGCAAAAAGTAGTGGGCGCCGATGCAGTGATCGCCTCCAACACCTCGACCCTGCCGATCAGCGGCCTGGCCACGGCGGTGCCCGACCCGAGCAAATTCATTGGCCTGCATTTCTTCAGCCCCGTGGAAAAAATGCCGTTGGTGGAAATTATCAAGGGCGCCAGCACCAGCGACGAAACCCTGGCCCGTGGGTTCGATTTCGTGCTGCAAATCAGGAAAACCCCGATCGTCGTCAACGACAGTCGGGGTTTCTTCACTTCTCGGGTGTTCGGCACATTTACCAATGAAGGCATTGCCATGCTGGGTGAAGGCGTCTGCGCGGCGATGATCGAGACCGAGGCGCGCAAGGCCGGCATGCCAGTCGGACCTCTGGCGATCTCCGACGAAGTTTCCCTCAGCCTCATGAGCCATATCCGACAGCAAACCGCCAAGGACCTGCAGGCAGAGGGCAAGGTGCTGGTCGAACACCCGGCGTACGCCGTGATCGACTTGCTGCTCAGCGAGTACAAGCGTGCAGGCAAGGCCGCCGGGGGTGGGTTCTATGAATACCCGGCGGGCGGGCAAAAACAATTATGGCCGGAACTGAAAACCCGCTTTGAAAAGGCTGATGGGCAGATTTCGCCCAAGGATGTGCGCGATCGCCTGCTGTTTGTGCAAGCCATCGAAACCGTGCGCTGTGTGGAGGAGGGCGTGTTGACGTCGACGGCGGATGCCAACGTCGGTTCGATCTTCGGTATCGGCTTCGCTGCCTGGACCGGCGGTGCACTGCAGTTCATCAATCAGTACGGGGTCAAGGACTTCGTCGCTCGCGCCCAGTACCTGGCCGGGCAATACGGCGAGCGCTTCGCACCACCGGCCCTGCTGCTGGAAAAAGCCGCCAAGGGCGAGGCGTTTTAGGGATCGGTGACACACTGCGGGGCTTGCCTTGTCACGGTGTTTCAAGGCAGGCTCTGGGCTGTGCATTATTCCCATCACGTGTCAGGTATTTTTTATGTCGTTACGCATCTGCATTTTGGAAACCGACAACCTGCGTCCGGAATTGGTCGACCAATATCAGGGCTACGGGCAGATGTTCAAACACCTGTTTTCGCAGCAACCCATCGCCGCTGAATTCACGATCTATAACGTGGTACAGGGTGAATATCCCAGCGATGACCTGACCTTCGACGCCTACCTGGTTACCGGCAGCAAGGCTGACTCCTTTGGCACCGATCCGTGGATCCAGACCCTCAAGGAGTACTTGCTGACCCGCTATGAGCGTGGCGACAAACTGTTGGGCGTGTGCTTCGGCCATCAGTTGCTGGCGCTGTTGCTGGGCGGCAAAAGCGAACGTGCAACGCAAGGCTGGGGCGTTGGCACCCATAAATACAAACTCGCTGCCAAGGCTCCCTGGATGAACCCGGTGAGGGAAGAGCTGACCCTGTTGATCAGCCACCAGGATCAGGTCACCTCGCTACCGGAAAACGCTACGGTGATCGCCTCCAGCGATTTCTGCCCATTTGCCGCCTACCACATCAACGACCAGGTGCTGTGCTTCCAGGGACATCCGGAATTCATCCACGACTATTCCCGGGCCTTGCTGGAAATTCGCCAGCAGGCGCTGGGGGAGCAGGTGTATTCCAAAGGAATCGCGAGCCTGGAAAGTGAACACCACGGCACCACGGTCGCCGAGTGGATGATGCGGTTTGTGGCGCACAAACCCGAAGCCCTTTAACGGCTAAAACCTTCGCGAGCAGGCTCGCTCCCACACGGAACTGTGCAGCATCGAAGATCCGATGTGGGAGCGAGCCTGCTCGCGAATATCCCAGACACATCGGTCTCGATTACAACCACCCCGACCTTTTGAAGCTCGCCCACAACCCCACACACCCCACCGTGATAAACGCCAGAACCCCGAAGTACCCGTAATGCCAGGACAACTCCGGAATGTTCTGGAAGTTCATCCCGTAAATGCCCGCCACCGCCGTCGGGAACGCCAGGATCGCCGCCCACGCGGCAAACTTGCGCTGCACCACGCTCTGGCGTGAGGCTTCCAGCAACACCCCGACCTCAATGGTCTGGCTGGCAATGTCCGCCAGGGTCGTCAGGTCCTCCATCTGCCGCGTCACATGAATCTGCACGTCGCGAAAATACGGGCGCATGTTCTTGTCGATGAAGGGAAAGCTCAGCTTTTGCAGTTCCTCGCCAATTTCCACCATCGGCGCCGCGAACCGACGCAAGCGCAATACATCGCGGCGTAGGCTGTGGAGTTTTTGAATGTCGTGCTCGTTCAGGGAGCCGCACATGACGTTGCGTTCCAGCTCATCGATTTGAGCATGAATGGCTTCGCCCATCGGCTGATAATTTTCAATGACGAAATCGAGGATGGCATAGAGAACGAAGTCCTCCCCATGCTCCAGCAACAACGGGCGCGCCTCACAACGCTGGCGGACATACGCGTAGGACGCCGAATGGCCGTTGCGCGCGGTGATGATGTAACCATTGCCGGCAAAAATATGGGTCTCGATGAACTTGAGCTTGCCTTCTTCCATGATGGGCGAATACGTGACAATGAACAGCGCATCGCCAAAGGTTTCCAGCTTCGGACGGCTGTGTTTTTCCAGGGCGTCTTCAATGGCCAGTTCATGCAGGTTGAACTGGCGTTGCAGGTTGTAAAGTTCCTCGGCGTTCGGCTCTTCAAGGCCGATCCAGACAAAGTGGCCTGGCTTCGCAGCCCAGGCTGCGCCTTCGTCGAGGGTGATGTTGGTGACTTTTTTACCAGCGCTGTAAACCGCAGCAGCAACAACTCTACCCATGATGTTGATTCACTTCTTCTTGGCAGCGTTCAGCTTAGCCTTGTCTGCTATCGAGAGTCAGTGAAATCTTGTAGGAGCCGGCTTGCCGGCGATGGCGCCCGCTCAGGCGATGAATTTGTCGACGGTCAGACTGCATTCAAGCGGCTTGCAATTGCCGATCCATCGAATCGATGCATTCGCGCATCTGCTCGCGACACTGGGCCATCAGCATGGGCATGTCATCCAGGCTCAATCCCGCGGTCGGAATGGCCGGCAAGGAACGGATCAGAATTTTCCCACTGCGCCAGCGGTTCAATCGCATGTGCTTGACGTAACTGCTGACGCACACCGGTACGATGGGCACCCCGGCTGCGATGGCCATCTGAAAGGCGCCTTTTTTGAACGGCAACAGCTCTTCGCCCAGGTTGCGCGTGCCTTCCGGGAAAACCCAGATCGAAGTGTCTTCGTTTTGCAGGGTATGGGTGGTGGTCAACATCGACTGACGCGCCTTCTGCGCATTGCCACGGTCGATCAGTACATTGCCGGCCAGCCAGAACAACTGCCCGAACAAGGGCACCCATTTCAGGCTCTTTTTACCGATGCATACCGTACGGCGGGGCACCACATTACCAAACACGAACAAATCATAGTTGGACTGGTGGTTGGCAATGATCACGCAACTGTCGGGTTTGTCCATCAACGGCCCGACGTCGGCTTTTACCCGCAGTCGCAGTATGCACATGGCTGGCCAAGCATAGAGGCGCGCGCACAGGCGACTGTTGTCCGGATTGAACGGGCGACACAGGCCAAGCACGACGCCCAGCACGCCCGCCACAATAAAGTGCAGGCCCATCAAAGACATACGTAAAGCGAACAGCATTTGCAGGCCCCACCGGGACAAAAGGTGGCGCAGTGTACGGATGTGCACTGTTTTCGGCAATTGCCACTATAGAGGCGGGAGATAGGCGATGTTTGAGCGCATGTTTCCGACTGATGGGTCAGACGCGCTCTAGAGCGGTCGCAGGCTTTTCAACGTGGCGCGTACGAAAAGCCCGACACGACGGTCGGGCTTTTCGTTGCTACCTGTCAGGGCTTAACCCATATGCTCCTGATCCAGCATGATTGCGTTGTCCAGAGTTTCCAGCAGTGCCTTGCGTACTTTGAGCTTGGTGTTCTTGTGCGCGGTCATGTTGATCTTCTTCAACTGTCGAGCCGCTGTCAGTGCTGCACCTTGCAGCTCCTCGGCCGACACCACCACGTCAAGGAAACCGGCATCCACCGCAGACTGCGGATTGAACATCTCAGCGTTGATCACCGAACGGTGGAACGCCGATTTGCGCAGGCGATCACGGGCCAGTTCGATACCCGCGTGGTGCATGGTCATGCCGATCTGTACTTCATTCAGGCCAATGCTGAACGGACCGTCGACACCGATGCGATAGTCGGCGGACAGCAGTAGAAACGCGCCCTTGGCCACGGCATGCCCAGGGCAAGCCACAATCACCGGGAAAGGGTGTGACAACAGGCGACGGGCGAGCGTCGAGCCGGCAGTCACCAGCGCCACGGCTTCTTTAGGGCCAGACGTCATCACCTTCAAATCGTAACCGCCCGAGAGAATCCCTGGCTGACCGGTAATGATCACCACCGCGCGATCAGTCACTGCCTGATCCAGCGCAGCGTTGAACGCTGCGATCACGTCCGGAGAGATGGCATTGACCTTGCCGTTACTCAAGGTCAGGGTCGCGATACCGTCTTCGAGGTGGTAGGAAATCAACTCACTCATGACGCTAATCCTTTCAGTAAAGTAGGGCAGACGTTACTCACCGACACCCGCCAGGTAAAGCGCCGTGACTGACTCGCCGGTCACGCTTTACGCCGTCGGCGAGCGTCACCCGGCACGCCAGCCGCGGATCGCCGGCTATATAGAGAGGCATGCCAAGCCGGAGATTGGCCGGTTTGCCATTACCTAGGGCAACCAGAAACAGCTATGCGAGTTAAGCGCATGAAAATTCTGAAAAAAATGTTTGCCATCAGAAAAGCTTTCGACTACATTAGCGCGCCTCGACAGACAGAACTTGTTTGAAGAGATACGGTGAAGTGTCCGAGTGGCTTAAGGAGCACGCCTGGAAAGTGTGTATACAGGAAACTGTATCGAGAGTTCGAATCTCTCCTTCACCGCCACATTTATACGAAAAAGCCCTGATTATTCAGGGCTTTTTCGTTTCTGCGTTTCTGAAAAGATCCCAGCCCGCGACAATGCTTACCCTGGCATCGCCCAGGACTGCAGCGTGTAGCCCCCCTGGCTCAACTCGGCGCGCACTTCTTGCAGCAGGCTTTCCAGCTGCGCCGGGTCGGAATAGGTGCTGCTTGGAATCTGTTTGCGACAAATTCGAGTGGCGGCCCGGTCGATGACGGTCAGGCTCAGGTCGCCATTACCGTCTTGCGGAGCCCAGGCGACGCATTGAAAGGGTTCGAATGCTCGACCTGCAATCAAGAGTGCTTCGTTGATGCGGAACGGGGTGCTCATGGAGCCTCTCTCCTTGTACCCAAACAAATGAAGTGCCGCCGGTTGGGCTTACCGGCGGCTATCTATTGCGTTTGCGTGATTTGATTCGTCTGTGCGATCAATCTGCTGTGTTGCAGGCAGTGTTGCGCTGCGCAGCACTCCACAGCAGTCTTTCATTGCTTTACAAAGCTTCCTGGCGCCGGCTCCAGAGGCGGGTATTGGTCATTGCCGATGTGCGCAACCGCGGGTTGACGCTCGCCTGAGTGCCCCGCCAGCCAGTTGAACCAGTCATTCCACCAGCTACCTTGTTGCTGCTCGGCATTCTTGAACCAGGTCTCGGGGTTTTTAGTCACCCTATTGTTGGTCCAGTAATGACGCTTCTGCTTGGCCGGCGGATTGACGACGCCGGCGATGTGCCCGGAAGCACCCAGTACGAAACGCTTGGGCCCGGAGAGCAGGTGGGTGCTGGCGTAGGCACTCTTCCACGGCACGATGTGATCGTCATGGGTAGCGAGGATGTAGGCGGGAGCGTCGATTGCACGAAAATCCAGCCGGGTCCCGCAGCACTCCAGCTCGCCTGACTTCAAGTCGTTCTGCAGGTAGGTGTGGCGCAGGTACCAGCAGTACATCGGCCCGGGAAGGTTGGTGCTGTCGTTGTTCCAGAACAGCAGGTCCAGTGGAATCGGCTTTTGCCCCTTGAGGTATTTGTCGACGTTGTAGTTCCACCACAGTTCGTTGGGGCGCAGCAGGGAAAAGGTATTGCCCATGTCCTCGCCACGGAACAGTCCGATAGGGCCGTTGACACCGCCAATGGTGCGCTCGCGGTAGGCCACCAGTTCTTCATCGACGAAGATGTCGATGGGGCCGGTATCCAGGTAATCGAGGAACGTGGCGAACAGGCTCAGGCTGGCGATCTCGCGGTCGCCACGTGCAGCCAATACGGCCAGCGCCGTGCTCAACAGGGTGCCGCCAATGCAGAAACCCACGCAATTGAGGCGCTGTTGGCCACTGATCTCGCGGGTCACTTTCACGGCGTTTATCACCCCGTGCTCGATCAGGTCATCCCAGGTGGTACCGGCGTGTTCCTGGTCAAAGTTGCGCCAGGAGACCAGGAATACGGGATGTCCCTTTTCCAGCAGGTGGCGGACCATCGAGTTGTCGGGGCGCAGATCAAGGATGTAGTACTTGTTGATCGATGGAGGTACGACTAGCACCGGCTGTTGGTACTGGGTTTCGCTTTGCGGGTAGTACTGGATGAGTTGGAAGATGCGATTCTCGAAGACGACTTCGCCGGGGGTATTGGCCAGGTCGACTCCCACCTTGAAGGCGCCGCTGTCGCACTGGCGCATTTTGCCTTCGTTCATATCGCTGGCCAGGTGCTGCATCCCTGTGATCAGGCTGGCGCCTTGGGTCTCGACCGCACGCTGCAACGCATCAGGGTTACTGACCAGGAAATTGCTCGGTGCACTGGCGGCAATGGCTTGTTCCACCAGATAGCGCAGGCGTTGGCGTGCTTTCTTTTCGTCGATTCGCAGCTTGTCGAGCAGTTTCAGCAGGAAGCTGGAGTTGAGCAGGTAAAAGGCAGCAAGGGAGCCGAACAGGGGGGCGCTCCAGTTGCCACTGGTGAAGCGTCGATCATCGAAGCTGAAGGGCTGGCCGGTCAGCAGTTTCTGGCCGAGTTGCGCCCATTCAACCTGATAGTCCGCTTGGAGGCTGTCCAGGGTCTCGCGTGGCAGGTCGAACCAGGTGTCGTGGTCATGCCCGGAAAACCAGGGATTGGTGCTCACCCATAGGCGCAATTGTTGCACTGCAAAAGAGGCGATGAACGGAACCTGTCCTGACCAGAAGGTTTTGAATGTATGCGCGTTGTTGTCCATAAAATTCATACCGATGTGCCGGGCAGAAAAAAGCCGCGCTATACCGGATTGCGGCGTAGCGACGGCAAGGGAGGCGGGCAACGTTGTCCGAGGCCAGCCTGATGCGCGGAGCAAGGAGCCCGCGTCCGCGCATTGGCTATTCGTATGCCGTTGGTTAGCGTTCGATAGCCAGGCCGACGCCTTGTCCGCCACCGATGCACAAGGTGGCCAACCCTTTCTTGCCATCGCGACGGATCAGTTCGTGCACCAGCGACACCAGGATCCGTGCGCCCGACGCGCCGATCGGATGGCCAAGGGCGATCGCGCCGCCATTGACGTTGACTTTGCTGGTGTCCCAGCCCATCTCTTTGCCAACCGCCAGCGCCTGGGCGGCGAAGGCTTCGTTGGCTTCGATCAGGTCCAGGTCCTCGACGCTCCAGCCGGCCTTTTGCAGGGTCAGGCGTGTGGCCGGGACCGGCCCTATGCCCATGATCGACGGGTCCACGCCGGCGCTGGCATAGGCCTTGATTTTGGCCAGTACTGGAAGGCCCAGCGCCTGGGCTTTGGCGGCGCTGGCCAGCAACAGAACGGCCGCACCGTCGTTGAGGGTCGAGGCGTTGCCAGCGGTTACGCTGCCGTCGTTCTGGAAGGCCGGTTTGAGTTTGGCCAAGGCTTGCGCCGTGCTGTCGACACGCGGCTGTTCGTCGGTGTCGAAGGTCAGCGGTTCGCCCTTGCGCTGAGGGATCAGGATCGGTGTGATTTCGCTCTGGAAACGCCCGCCCTCAATGGCGGCGGCGGCCTTCTGTTGCGAGGCGGCAGCGAAGGCATCCTGTGCTTCACGGGAGATTTCGTACTTCTGCGCCAGGTTCTCGGCGGTGATGCCCATGTGGTAGTCGTTGAATGCATCCCACAGGCCATCTTGGATCATGCTGTCTTGCAGTTGTGCATGGCCCATGCGCAGGCCGGTGCGTGCCTTGGGTAGGACATAGGGGGCCAGGCTCATGTTTTCCTGACCGCCAGCGATGATCAGTTCCGCGTCGCCGCAACGGATGGCCTGGACGGCGAGGTGGACCGCCTTGAGGCCGGAGCCGCAGACCTTGTTCAAGGTCAGGGCAGGCGTGGTGTGAGGCAAGCCAGCCTTGATCGCGGTCTGGCGTGCCGGGTTTTGCCCGGCGCCGGCGGTGAGCACCTGGCCGAGGATCACTTCATCAATGTGCGCAGCTTCGACACCCGTCTGCTCCAGCAGGCGGCGAATCACTGCTGCACCCAGTTCGGTCGCGGGAATTGCAGACAAGGCACCCTGGAAACTGCCAATGGCGGTACGAGTAGCGGCAACGATTACGACTTCGTTCATGCATGACCTCATGGAAAAGACAAAATTCGACGAGCAAACCAGGGCATTCAGGCCCGGGTCAGGGTTACTGCATGTTCATGCCGCCGTTTACCGAGAAGTCGGCACCGGTGCTGTAGGCGGATTCATCGGATGCCAGCCAGGCCACGATCGAGGCGATCTCTTCCGGCAGGCCAAGGCGACCTACCGGGATTCCCGAGATCATGCCTTCGAGAATGTCCGGGCGAATGGCTGCGGTCATGGAGGTCTGGATGTAGCCTGGGGATACGGTGTTGACGGTCACGCCCTTGCCGGAGACTTCCCGGGCCAGTGCCATGGTGAAACCATGGATGCCAGCCTTGGCGGCGGAGTAGTTGGTCTGGCCGAACTGGCCACGCTGACCGTTGATCGAGGAGATATTGATGATCCGCCCCCAACCTTTGGAGAGCATGCCCTCAATGACCTGCTTGGTGGTGTTGAACAAGCCTGTCAGGTTGGTCCCGATCACGCTGTTCCAGTCTTCTGGAGTGAGCTTGCGAAAGGACGCATCGCGGGTGATGCCGGCGTTGTTGACCAGCACATCGATCTGCCCGAATTGTTCACGAGCCATCTCGAAAGCCTTGCGGGTCGACTCCCAGTCGGTGACGTCGCCATAGATGAACTCGAACTCGTAACCTGCCTCACGCTGGCTGGCAGCCCAGGCGTCCTTGCGGCTGGAGTCAGAACTGCAGCCGACGATTACCTTGAATCCTTCCTTGTATAGACGTTGGCTGATTGCTGTACCGATACCGCCCATACCACCCGTTACCAAAGCAATACGACTACGCGATTCCATACATCTACTCCGTTTTTTTTTGCGCTGCAGGAGGTGGTGATTGTTGGTTATCGACGGGCTGTGGGGGAAGTGTTTGAAGGTGACGTTCTCCTGTCCTTCGGTGCCACCCTGGGAGTGAGGGGATGGCAAAAAGCGCGGAGTACCTATACTTGGATCAATACTTAGAACTGAATGGATAGTTAATATTTCTGCAACAGAGTTGAAATATGTTCTACACGTGTCAGCATCGGCTCCGGACAGGACGTTCGGTTCCACTGGTCATTGAGGACGCCATGTACAGGATAAGTTCAGGTTATGCCAGCGTGCTGGCGAATACGTTTTTTGCCCAGGGTCTCGACCTGGCCGCTTTGTGCGAGGAGGCGGGGCTGGATGTCGGGTTCGTGAATAAACCAGGAGCATTCTGCGAGCGAAACGTTATCTATCGTCTCTGGGATCTGGCGGCCGAGGCATCGAACGATCCGAATATCGGTCTGAAAGCCTACGGGGAATGCCATCCCAGCAGTTTCCAGATCGTGGGTTACACGATGATGTCCAGTTCGAACCTGAAAAGGGCGCTGGAACGCCTGGTCCGTTTCAGCCCGTTGATCGGAACCGGATTCAGCCTTTTCCTTGTACAGGAGGAGCAGCATTACCGATTGGCCAGTCTCGATCATCAGCAAGATGGCTCGGTCAAACCCCGGCAATACACGGATGCTGCCTTGGCGTCGCTGCTGGGTTTCTGCCGTTGGCTGGCAGGTGGCAAGTCACCGCAACCCATGAGTGTGGAGTTCTCCTATCCCGAGCCGGAAGACACGTCGCAGCATCAGCGACTTTTTGGCTGCCCGCTGAGTTTCGGGGCGGCCTATGACAGCATCCTGTTCGATGGCCAGGAGCTCCTGACGCCATTGAGCATGGCCAACGAGGCGTTGGCCACGCTGCATGACAGTTTTGCCGAAGCTCAATTGGACCTGTTGTCCGGTTACTCGATCGTTGGCAGGATTCGTCGCCTTTTGACCGAGCGCTTGAGCCAGGGGCAAGGCCAGGGGCAGTGTGATATGGAGTCGATTGCAGCAGCGCTGAACATCAGCAAGCGCACACTTCAACGGGGTCTTGAGAAGGATGGCACGCAATTCAAGGATGTCCTGAGCGATGTGCGCCGGCAGATGGCCGAATTCTACTTGCGCCACTCTCATTTCAACCTGAAGCATGTCACCCACCTGCTCGGCTTTCATGATCACAGCAGCTTCCACAAGGCGTGCACCCGTTGGTTCGGTATGACCCCCGGCCAATATCGAACCCATGAGTCGTTGCCTGTGCTCAAGGACATCGTGCCGGTCCTACCCATGAGTGCTATAGGTCGGAGCGGGGATCACAAGATTCCAGGCTTCGCCAAAGATTACGTCGAACGGATGCACCGCTAATCTCCTGTGAAGGCACATTGAGAGATGGGGCTCCACGAGGGCCTCCAGGATGACAACCGATTCATCGGGCGATCGACTCAGGTGCCTGGAGATTTCTCGCAGGCTGGGCGCCGGCGAAGGCGCCCAGTGCGCCGTAAATACCGTAAAAGCAGATCTCCTGAGTAGCGTCACGCACATCGCGGTACGCATTCAGGGTGTCTTGCATCTGGTTGGAGAACAGTTCCTGCCAGGCCAGCAGCGGGTTGTCCTCGTGTACGGGGCGACGATTACGATTGACCGCGGAAATTGTCCCGGGTAACCACCACAGCGCTGGATTCAAGCTACTCCAAAACAACTGCTGCTGATGGAAGGGGTGTGTCCTGCGCATCCATTCGGCCATGGGCTCGTTGACGACTTGACGCAGCCACGGACGTATTGATCCGTCGTAAAACGCGTTATTGATTTCAGAGGTGCGCACTACCGACGAGAATTCGCGATCGTCGTCACGGGCTGGCTCGTCGTCATCGTGGATATCGGCAATTCGCCTGGGTTCGAAGCGCACTCGGTATTGCACGTCACTGCTGCCTGAAGGGGCCGGCAGATCGTCAATCAGCATTTCATGCAGCCCCGGCGGCAGCGCATTGATGGTTTCGACCGCGCCGAGCAACCCCCGGTGTTCGCGTCGCGCGACCTGGCCGGAAACAAAGATCCCCAAATGGCCGATGCTGGCGTGCCGCAGGTAGACGATAGTGCGGCCTGCCTCCTGCAAGGCGAGATCGCTGGAATAGATATCGGCGATCCAGTTCAATGCCTGCTGGGGAGGGGTGATGTTGTCGCCGAAGGAACAGAACACCACCACCGGCACTTCGATCTGTTTCAGGTCGATACCGTTGCTCTTGCGGTCGGGACCGCCCGACAATTGGTTGCCGATGAACAGATCATCGACAATCATCTCGATCTCTTCGCCATTGAGCAGGGTCGGGCTGCCCCACCAGCGTTCGAAGTCGAGGAAGCGCTCAGCCTCGCTGTCGACCTGGCTGAACAACTGGTAGTACTTGCCCCAATAGGTGTTGGCCGGGTCCAGGTTTTCGAAGTTGCTGACCAGCCAGGTACCGTCAAATCGGCCATTGCCCAAGTCGCTGCCAAGGCGAGCCATCCAGCCGCCACCCAGCAGGCCGCCGGAATAGCGCATGGGATTGCGTCCATTGACGCCGGCCCAGTAAGACAAGGGGGCGCCGTTGATAATGATCAGTCCCGGGAGTTCCGGTCGTGAGGCTGCCAGTCCCATCAAGGCCCAGCCTGCCTGACAGTTACCGATGATGATCGGCTTGTCGTTGGCTGGGTGCAGGGCGCTGACGGCTTCGATGAACCGGGCCTGGGCCTGGACGATATCGTCCAGGGTTTGCCCAGGCTGTGGCGAGTGACTGAAAGAGATGAAGTAGGTGGGGTGCCCGGCCCTGAGGCTCTCACCTATGATCGAATCCTGCTTGAAACCACCGATTCCCGAACCATGTCCGCCGCGCGGGTCAATGATGATCACCGGCTGGCTGTTACTGTCGATTTCTTGCTCGGTGCCGGGGAGGATCCGCAACAGTGAAAAATTGACCGGGCGCGCAAGATCAGGGCCAGCGATCAAGGTTTCATGATCGAACTTGAGCAGCAGTGGATACCCGGCGCGTTCATGGGCCAGCCTGTTGTCGCCGCGCTGGCGCAGGGTGTCCCAGAACAGCAGGCAGCGTTGGCCGAAGTCGATGACATATTCCTGCCATTGAGCGGGAGTAGGTTGTCTGAGTTGGCCGCGTTTCAGGGGCGTGAGGGTTTTTTTCTGGCGTTGGCGCACAGCCTCGAGGACGTTCAGCGCATTGAGGCGCTGCAGATGACTCAGGTGTTCCCACAGGCCGCGTTGTGAGGCGGGTTTTTCCTGTTGCGATGCACTAGTGTCTTCCTGGTCCATGGTGATCTCCCGAGGATTATGCATGTTGAGCACGCGTCTGCGGCTCATTGACAAAGCGAAGGCTTTGGCTGTCCGTTCTTTAACAGGAGTCTATAGCGATTATGGGGAGGAGGGGAAAGTCTTTTGTGCGGTGCACAAAAATCGTTGCCAAAAGAAATTGTGCACTGCAATATAAACCCTAACGCGATGACCGGCAGGATCGCTATCGCGTCCTCAGGCCCGAGTCGGCCTTCAAACCAGGAGATTCAAGCATGTCTTTTTTCAACTCGGAAAAATTGCAAGACGCTCAGAAAGCCAACCTCGACCTGCTGCAGCAAATCAGCGGCAAAATCTTTTCCAGTGTCGAGCAGCTGAGCCAGTTGCAGTTCAAGACCCTGCAGGCTTCCACCGAGGAGCAGTTCGACGGCCTTCGCAAGCTGCTTTCGGTTCGTGATCCCCAAGGATTCGCTGAGCTGCAGGCTTCTTTCACCCAGCCAAATGTGCAAGTCGAACGTCTTGTCGATTTCAATCGCCAAGTGCAAGCGTTGATTGTCGATACTCACTCGGAAATCGCCAAGCTGACCTCGCGTCAGTTCGAGGCGGGCACCCAGCAGGTGCAAGAGTTCGTTGAAGTGATCAGCAAGAATGCACCGGCTGGCTCCGAGCCGGTGGTGTCCGGGTTCAAATCGTCGCTGGCCAATGCCGGTGCCGTTTTTGAAAGTGCACAGAAAGCTGTAAAACAGGCTGCTGACGTTGCCCAGAGCAATTTTGACGCAGCGACCGCTGCAGTTGGAAAAACCGCAGCTGGTGGCAAGGCTGATAGCAAGTAAGCCTGACCAGGCTGGTTACAGGATGGCGATGGGGTTTACTCCCCATCGCCATTTTTTTTCGGCCCGCCATCGGCACCTGGCTTGCCGGGTGGCACCGCGCCGAACATTCCGAACAGGTTCTGGGTATTCATGTAGAGCGCTTTTGACTGGTCGACATACTGGCGCATCAAATCCTGCATCACCGGAGCCTGCTGGTGCATGAACGCGCTCCAGGTTTCGGAGGATTGAGCGCCGGTCTGGGACTGGATGTCGATGACCGTCTGGATGCTTTTATCCAGATAGCTGCCGAGGACGCTCTGGTAGGGCCCGTAGAACTGGATGATCCCCATCAGCATCTCGCTGGAAAATATTGGCTGGCCGCCACTTTCGGCTTCCAGAATGACCTGCAGCAAAATACTCCGGGTCAGGTTCTCGCCAGTCTTGGCGTCGACCACCTCGAACGGGATTCTATCGACCACCAACTGGCGAATATCCGCAAGGGTCAAATGACTGCTGGTGTGCGTGTCATACAGACGGCGATTCGGGTACTTCTTGATCAGGCGGGTGGTGTTCCGACTGTTTTCTGTCATGCGGGGCTACTCACGGCGAGCCTGGTTTGCTGGCATCTTATCCTACTCTGGGCAGTGCCACTCTTATGTGTTGCCTCACAATCACACCGCGGTGTAGGTCAAACTGCTCTGACAGGCTTCGCCCATTCGTCGGGCATTCGGTTGTCTGAACCACAAGTCCGTTAATGACCGGCTAGTCTCAAAATCCTTGGTGATCGATATTTTTCGGGCAAAGGGCTTGCCGGTGTCGATCGCATATTTTGAGAGGGGTGAAGCGATGACTGAACCGTATATCGAAGACGACGGCGCAGAATATCCGATCAACAATTACGTTCAATGCGGCCAGACTGAGTATGTAGCCAGCTTTGGCGAAGATCAGGCCAAGGTCCTCAAGATCAAGACCAAGGCTTGCCGAGCACTGAAGGGAAAATTCCTGCCCAAGCTTACAGAACCGGCCAGTAAGTAAATGACCCGCGAGCGAACCCCGTCATCGAACGGGGTTTTTTGTGCTTGAAATGTGAACGAATATTTAAGCCGGGAATTTTTCACAAACTTTTCACAACGCCGTACGTAGGCTCAACTCATCCGTTAGAAGCAACACCCTGCCCGTTCCCCAGCGGGCTTTTTTTTGCCTGCGATAAAACCTTTTCCAAAATTGCTGTCCAACCGTCGCCTACAACGAGGTTGAGCGCGCGCATGTCTGGACTTTGTTCCCTCTAAAGCATTCAATCTCGACCCTTTTGAATTTCATCCCTTTTTTGAGGTTTTTGTCATGCGTTTCACTTTGCCTGCTCTGGTTCTGGGTCTTCTGGTTGCTCAAGGCGCAATCGCCGGTGACGGTACTGCCGCCATTGGTGGCGGCCTCGGTGGTGCTCTGGGCAACGTTGTGGGCCAAAGCATGGGTGGAAGCACCGGTGCCGCGATCGGTGCTGGTGTCGCGGGCGCTGCGGGCAGTGCGGTTGCCGCCAAGAAAGGCCGCCGCACCAGCGCGGCCATCGGTGGTGGCGTGGGCGCTGCCGGCGGTTCGATCATCGGTAACAGCCTGGGTGGCAGGACCGGCTCGACGATCGGCGCAGGCCTGGGCGGCGCCTTGGGCGGCGGCGTAGGCAGCAACCTGGCCCACGGCCACAAGCGTCATTGATCCGTAGGGTAGTCAACAAAAGCCCGGCTTGATGCCGGGCTTTTGCGTTTTTGAACGTTTATGGAATTAAAGGCTCGTATACACATACCCCCGATAAATAAGAGGCGTGCCATGACCCCGAAAACCCAAGGTAATGAAGTGCAGTACCCGAGTACTCGACGCTTGACGTTACCGGCGATTGTTTTTGGATTGTTGTTTACACCGTTCGTAATGGCTGCAGGCGATGGTACCGCAGCCGTGGGCGGTGGTATTGGTGGTGCATTGGGCAACGTGGTAGGCGGTCAAATGGGTGGCAGCACGGGTGCTGCAATCGGTGCCGGTGTCGGTGGCGCCGCTGGTAGCGCGATCGGCGCACCCAAGGGCAGTCGCACCGAAGCGGCGGTAGGCGGTGGATTGGGTTCCGCCGGCGGTTCGGTGATCGGCAACAGCCTGGGCGGCAGAACCGGATCGACCATTGGCGCCGGCCTGGGTGGTGCAGCCGGTGGTGCGGTCGGTAACAATCTGGGAAGCGACGATGGCGATTCCCACTCCCATTCCGGCAACGGTCACAAGCATAAGCACAAACACAAGAACAAACATCACTGACGGATTCGATCGGCAACATAACCGATGGTCTCCCTGATCGAACCTGACGATCGACGCTGCCTCCAACGGTCAGGGCCTGCCTTTCAGGTCCGTTGCGAGGTGCTCCATGAACGCAGATCCGAAAGTCGCCGACATCGACGAAACCCCCGAATACCCCCTGCCTTCACCTACCGATTCCCTGAGTCGCGATCAGCGGCCTCCCGATGACGAGCCCGGTGTCGAACAGGTCCCCAACGATGACCTCAAGCGCACGGATTCTGATGTCGAAGTCGATCCGGACGATCCGGACATCGCTGGTGAGGACGCATCCGGCGAGCCGAGCTGACCGACCTCTGGCGCGAGACCGCCTGTCGAATGAGTGGCAACCCTGCCGATGCACTGCTGCCAGACTCAAGGTATGCAACGGGTAAAAGGAGACGTCCATGATCAGGTCAAGCGTGTTGGCCCTGGCAGTGGCTAGTCTGTTATCGATCGGTTCAGGCGTAGCATTTTCACAATCCTCAGGTAACGACGCGCCCGTCGATAAGGGCGGTATGCCGCCGTCTACTGAAATGAATGCAGGCTCTGGAACGGAGAACGCATTACCGCCTGGCGCCATCAGGAATGGCAATGCAGGCGATGCCAACGGGAGCACCACCCGCCCGGAGACGGGAAGCGGGTCGACCAGCGGTGGCAGTTCGACGGGGAGCGCTTCTGGCAATGGGTCTGGAGGATCAGATAGTGCTGCCAAAAGTAGTGGGACAGGCAAGGCGGGCGGTTAGCCTGGCATAAATCAACAGCGCGTAACGCTGTCCGGGCCCGGCGATTTGCCGGGCTTTTTGCGTCATGCGCCCGTTGCTCTTGGCCACGGCGGCTCGTTATGCTGCTGAAACCTTTAATCTGTCGCGGAACGGCCGTACCTGAGCCGCCTGGGATGTCATGAAAACGGATCAGATGCGATGAATTTACCGCTCAAGGAGTTCGGCCCCATCAAGGCCGTGATTTTCGATATGGACGGCTTGTTGCTGGACACCGAGGGGATTTACACCGAAGTCACGGCCACGATTGCCGCGCGCTATGGCCGAACGTTCGACTGGAGCGTCAAGCAGAACATCATCGGCCGTGGCGCAGGTGACCTGGCGAGTTATGTGGTGCAGGCGCTGGACTTGCCCATCAGCGCCGAAGAGTTCCTGGTGATTCGCGAGCCGCTGATGCGCGAGCGTTTTCCTGCGGCGCAGGCGATGCCGGGAGCAGAAGAGCTGGTTCGGCACTTGAAGGCGCACAACATTCCCATTGCGGTGGGAACCAGCTCCTCAAGCCAGTCGTTCGGCCAGAAAACCACCTTGCATCGCGACTGGTTCGCCTTGTTCGACTTCATCGTCACGGCCGATGATCCAGAGGTAGGCGCGGCCAAACCGGCGCCGGATATCTTCCTGACGGCCGCGCGGCGCCTGGGTGTCGACCCGCGCGATTGCCTGGTGTTCGAGGATTCGCCGTTCGGTGTCACGGCGGCCAAGGCGGCGGGGATGACGGCGATTGCGATTCCGGATGCGGCGATGGCCGACGAAAAATACGCACACGCCGATGGCATTCTTCGTTCGCTGAAAGCCTTCAAGCCCAGTGCCTGTGGTTTGCCAGCGCTCGATTGGGCCTGATGATCAAAACTTGTAGGAGCGAGCATGCTCGCGATGAGCCTGAGAGCGCCGCTGGGTGTCAGGGTTCCCTCGTCATCGTTGACGACCATCGCGAGCATGCTCGCTCCTACAGGGTCAGGCGCCAAACCCACCGTCGATGGTCAGACTCGCACCGGTGATGTAGCCGGCTTCGGGGCCGACCAGGTAGGCGACGAAACTGGCGATCTCTTCGGCTTTGCCGTAGCGCCCCACTGCCATCAACGGGATCAGGCTGTCGGCGAAGTCGCCGTGGGCAGGGTTCATGTCGGTATCGACCGGGCCCGGTTGCACGTTGTTGATGGTGATGCCCTTGGGGCCGAGGTCGCGGGCCAGGCCCTTGGTCAGGCCAACCAGCGCCGATTTGCTCATGGCGTACGGGCCACCACCGGCGAAGGGCATGCGGTCGGCATTGGTGCTGCCGATATTGATGATTCGGCCCCCTTCGGTCATGTGCCTGGCGGCAGCCTGGGTGGCGATGAATACGCTGCGTACGTTGATCGCCAGGGTCTGGTCGAAGTCTTCGAGCTTGAAATCTTCCAGCGGTGCGACGGCCAGCACACCAGCGTTATTGACCAGGATATCCAACTGGCCAAACGTTTCTACGGTGCTCGTTACGGCTGCGCGAATGGCCTCGGCGTCAGCGCTGTCGGCCTTGATGGCCAGGGCTTTGCCTCCGCCCTGGATGATGCTGTTCTGCAATTCTTCGGCCTTGGCCGTGGAGCTGACGTAGGTAAAGGCGACTGTCGCGCCTTCAGCGGCCAGGCGCTTGACGATGGCAGCGCCGATGCCGCGGGAACCGCCTTGGATCAAAGCCACTTTGCCGCTGAGGTTCTGAGTAGTCATATCGATCTCCAAAGTCCCGAGGCGAGATGTCCCGGTTGATGGAGCCTAGTATCGATTCAGGATTTCAAGCTGAGTAGACGGCTATTGCGATAGTCTGTGTAAACCATAAGTTTATAATGGCTCCTATGGAAACCTTCAGCAGTATCGAATGCTTTGTGCGCAGTGCCGAGGTCGGCAGCTTTGCCGAGGCCGCGCGACGCTTGAGCCTGACGCCGGCGGCGGTGGGCAAGAGCGTGGCCAAACTGGAAGTGCGGCTGGGGGTACGCTTGTTTCAGCGCAGCACTCGCAGCCTGACGCTGACCGAGGCCGGGCAGCTGTTTCTGAGCGAAGTCAGTGCCAGCCTGCATACGATCCAGAATGCCGTCGCCAATCTCGCCAGCGCCGAGGGTCGTCCGGCGGGCACCTTGAAGGTCAGCATGGGTACCGTCTTCGGGCGTCTATACATCGTGCCGTTGCTCGGGGAGTTTTTGCGGCGTTTTCCAGCGATCAGCCCGGACTGGCATTTCGATAACCGTCAGGTCGACCTGATTGCCCAGGGCTTCGACGCCGCGATTGGTGGCGGATTCGAACTGCCCCAAGGGGTGGTTGCGCGCAGGCTGACACCGGCCCATCGTGTGCTGGTGGCCTCGGCCGGATACCTGGCGGCGCATGAAGCGATACTCGAGCCCGATGATCTCAAGCTTCACCACGGCATCCTCATTCGCTCGCCGCAGACTGGCCGCGTGCGCTCCTGGCAGTTGACCAGCCGCACCCGACAACACAGCCCGCTGACGCTCACGGCGCGGATGACCATGAGCGATTCGGAGGCGGCCTGCGCCACGGCGGTCCAGGGTTTGGGCATTGCCCTGGTGAGCATGCCGTTTGCCGTGGGGTATCTGGAGGCGGGGACGCTGGAGCGGGTGCTGCCGGACTGGTATGTCGATGATGGCAATATTTCGATCTATTACGCCGAGCACAAACTGCTGCCGGGCAAGACCCGGGCGTTTGTGGATTTTATTATCGAGCATTTTGCCGGGCAGGGGTTAAGCCAGCGGTTTAGTGCTATTTGAGTCAGGCTTGAAACCGAGGTGCTGCCTTCGCGGGCAAGCCCGCTCCCACATGGGATTTGTGAACGACACAGAACCAATGTGGGAGCGAGCCTGCTCGCGAAGAACGGTAATGCGGTCTACCTGCCAAACCGCCCTGGCCAGCCCATGATTTTTTTCGGCCGCGGCGTCGCATAGGTTCGCACCTTGGACGTCGATAACCCCAGCCGCACCAGCGATTCGGCAATGGTCACCGCCGCCGTCACACCATCGATTACCGGCACGCCTGTGCGCTGGCGAATCTGCTCGTCCAGCCCGGCCATGCCACCGCAACCCAGGCAAATCACTTCGGCCTTGTCCTGGGTGACCGCCAGTTCAGCCTGATGCACGATGGCTTCCAGCGCGCGTTGTGGTTCGTGTTCCAGTTCCAGCACCGCCAGGCCGCTAGCTCGCACCGAGGCGCAGCGGTCCCAGAGCCCTGACAGTTTCAGGCGATCTTCGATCAGAGGAACGGTGCGGTCGAGGGTGGTGACGACCGAGTAGGCATGGCCGAGAAACATCGCGGTGCTCGCTGCCGCATCGGTGATGTCCACCACTGGCACGTTGAGCAATTCCTGCAGGCCTTCGCGACCGTGTTCGCCATAGCCTGCTTGAATCACGGCATCGAAGGGCTGGTCGTAGGCCATGACCCGATCCATCACCGCAATGGCGGCCAGGTAGCTTTCGAAGTTGCCTTCAATCGAGTCGGCACCGAAGTAGGGCGTCAGGCCAACGATTTCCGTGCCGGGCGCGGCCACGGCCTGGGCCGAACGGGCAATGGCCTGGGTGATGGATTCGGTGGTGTTGACGTTGACCACGAGAATACGCATGGGGATTCCTTATAGCGGGTGGTTCAGCGGCCCGACGCTGCCGGGCCGCGATGGAGTCAATGGCTGACGTTGTCCACGGCGATGGCTTCACCGCTGACGTCGGCGTAGTGAGGTTGGCGCTTGGCGATGATCAGGTAGAGCATCCCGGCAATCCCGGCCCCAATCAGCCAGGAAAACGGCGACACCCGGTGGAAACCCGGTACCAGCGCCAGGACGATGGCGATCAGCGCGGCGGGAATGAATGCCGCCACGGCGCGCAGATTGACCCCGCGGCTGTAGTAATAGGCGCCGTTGGGGTCTTCGCTGTACAACTGCGGCACGTTGACCTGGCCTTTTCGTACAAGCCAGTAGTCGACCATGATCACGCCATACAGCGGGCCGAGCAGGGCGCCAAGGCCAGAGAGGAAGTAGACGATCACCAGCGGGCTGTTATAGAGGTTCCACGGCAGGATCAGCACGGCGATGGTCGCGCTGATCAGCCCGGCACGACGGAATGTCAGGTATTTGGGCGCCAGGTTGCTGAGGACAAAGGCCGGCGCGACGAAGTTGGCCATGATGTTGACCGCTACGGTAACGATCAGGAACGCCAGGCAGCCCAGGACCAGGAAGAAGGTGTTGGGGATCGAGGCGATGATCTCCGTAGGACTTTCAATAATGCGGCCATTGATCTGGAATTGCGCGCCACACAGCAGGACGGTGATGGCAGCGAATGCCAGGATGTTCACCGGCAGGCCCCAGAAGTTTCCGACCTTGATGGTCTTGCGGCACGGCGAAGAGCGGGCGAAGTCGCAGAAATTGAGGATTAGCGTACCGTAGATCGCCAGCCACAATGCACCGCCGGCAAAAATGTTGCGCCACATCTCGCCTCCGCTCAGCGGCTCGCGGATCGACCAGGCGATGGTTGCATTGGCCTGGAAATACATCCAGGCGGCGAGGGCGGCGACGGTCAGCAGGATCACCGGCCCGGCAAAGGCTTCATAGCGCCGCACCATTTCCATGCCGTAGGCAAGGATGCCCAATTGCACCAACCAGATCGCCACGAAACACACCCAGCCCAGGCTAGACAGCCCGAGGATCGAATCGTGGTCGTACTCGGCGAATCCGGGGTGGATGGCGGTCAGCAGGACGCGGAACACAACCGAGGCCAGGTACGTCTGGATGCCGAACCAGGCGATGGCGATCACGGCGCGGATCAGGGCAGGAATCTGCGCACCGTGGATGCCGAAACTGATGCGGCTGATGACCGGAAACGGCACACCGGTCTTCTGGCCCATGTAGCCCGACAGGTTCATGAAGCAATACACCAGCGCCGCGCCGATGCCCAGCGACAGGAGTATCTGCCAGCCGCCCAGGCCCAGGGCGTAAAGGCCAATGGCAAACGAGTAGTTGGCGATGTTATGCACATCGTTGGTCCATAACGCGAAGATGCTGTAGCGACCCCAGCGCCGGCCTTCTGCCTTGGTCGGGGCCAGGTCCTTGTTATGCAGGCGGGGGCTGAGTACCACGGGGCATTGTTGTGTTTGATCACCGGTGGTTGGAGAGGAGTGGGAGGAGGGTAGATCCAGCGCGATATTGTTATTGGAGAGGCTTGTACGCATTCCGGCAGGCTCCTGATGCTCGACGCCGCGATGACTGTGCATGAGCGCAATGGCTCGACAAATCTTCGTCGCGGGTAGCGAATATCATTGGTTACGGGGCATCTGCAGCCTGTACGGGATAGGGCGCTTCAGGCTTGCGGATCTGGGTGTTTTTATGTTTTGAGATGATTGTATACAAAACATGTATGCACTTAAGCGAGATGCGTGCCAGTCCGGGATCTATGAAATTTGCGGCTGATTTCGTTTTGTTATGGATGAACTTCAAATTGCTGAAAAACGGGCGAAATAAGTTGACCGATTGCGCAGGTATTTATTTTTTCGGAGGTGTTTTAAAGAAGCTGTGGCGAGGGGGGGCAGGCAGGGAAATGTAACTTTTTAGGGCGAAGAAACAAAAAGTGCACACAAAAATGACACCGATGGTGACAATGATGTGTACACATTTTTAGGGTTGAGTGCTGACACCTGTGGGAGCGGGCTTGCCCGCGATGCTCTTCAACGATAACGCAGGGTGCCTGAGACACCGCGGCGTTCTCACGTTTTTTCGTGAGCGAGCTCGCTCCTACAGGGGGTATCGCTGTTATGACTTGCTGATGATATTGCCGGCATGCAGCCCGCATTCCTTCTGCGTGGCCTCTTCCCACCACCAGCGACCTTCACGCTCGTGCTGGTTTGGTAGTACCGGACGGGTGCACGGCTCACAGCCAATGCTGATGAACCCGCGTTCGTGCAGGCTGTTGTACGGTAGTTCCAGCATCCGGATGTAGCCCCAGATTTCCTCGCTGGTCATCTGCGCCAGCGGGTTGAACTTGTACAGGGTGCGTTCTGGGGTAGAGAACGCGGTGTCGATTTCCATCACTGCCACAGCGCTGCGCGTGCCAGGGCTCTGGTCGCGGCGCTGGCCGGTGGCCCAGGCCTTGACGCCAGACAATTTGCGACGCAGCGGCTCGATCTTGCGGATGCCGCAACATTCGCCATGACCGTCCTTGTAGAAACTGAACAGGCCTTTTTCCTTCACGAACGGTTCAAGCTTGGTGTGATCCGGCGACACCAGTTCGATATCGATCTTGTAATGCTCGCGCACCTGGTCGATGAAGCGGTAGGTTTCGGGATGCAAGCGGCCGGTGTCGAGGCTGAACACTTTGACGTTCTTGTTCAGCTTCCAGGCCATGTCCACCAGCACCACGTCCTCGGCGCCGCTGAAAGATATCCACAGATCATCGCCGAACTCGGCAAAAGCGAGTTTCAGGATGTCCTGGGCGGATTTGTTGGCATAGGTCGTGGCGAGTTCCACGACGTCGAACGTTGGGCTCATCAGGGCGGCTTCCTACAGGTCGGTGGCGCTGGGCGCTCTATATGGGGCCGATGGTAACAAAAAGCTGCGCTGGCCGGGGCGTCCTCTGCGTTGCGTGGTAGGGGAGTTGTCGCTAGAGTTCGGGCTCGCTCGACTCAATAAACAATACCAATGGGAGTGTCTTGTGGAAATTGCCTGTCTGGATCTTGAAGGTGTGCTGGTCCCGGAAATATGGATCGCCTTCGCCGAAAAAACCGGGATCGAATCCCTCAGGGCCACCACCCGGGACATTCCCGACTATGACGTGCTGATGAAGCAACGCTTGCGGATTCTCGACGAACACGGCCTGAAACTCGCCGACATCCAGGAGGTGATCGCCACGCTCAAGCCGCTGGACGGTGCCGTCGAGTTCGTCGATTGGCTGCGCGAGCGCTTCCAGGTGGTGATTCTGTCGGACACCTTCTACGAGTTTTCCCAGCCGCTGATGCGTCAGCTGGGGTTTCCGACCTTGCTCTGCCATCGTTTGATTACTGACGATACCGGCCGGGTGACGGGCTACCAGCTGCGCCAGAAAGATCCCAAGCGCCAGTCGGTGCTGTCCTTCAAGAGCCTCTACTACCGGGTGATTGCAGCGGGCGATTCCTACAACGACACCACGATGCTGGGTGAGGCGGACGCCGGGATTCTGTTCCATGCGCCGGACAACGTGATTGCCGAGTTCCCGCAGTTCCCGGCGGTGCATACGTTTGAAGAGTTGAAGCAGGAGTTCATCAAGGCTTCCAGCCGCACCTTGAGCCTTTAGTCGTCTGGTCTGACGCCTTCGCTGGCAAGCCAGCTCCTACAGGATTGTCGCATCTCTGTAGGAGCCGGCTTGCCGGCGAAGCTTTTAGAGGTTTTGCAGGGTATCGAGCAGCACCTTCACCTTGGTGATCGATTCCTGATACTCGGCCTGCCACTCCGAATCGGCGACGATTCCACCACCGCCCCAGCAACACACCTGCCCATCCTTGACCAACAGGCTGCGGATGGCGATGGAGCTGTCCATCTCGCCGCGCACGTCCAGATACAGCAATGAACCGCAGTACAGGCCGCGTCGGGTGGGTTCCAGCTCGTCGATGATCTGCATCGAGCGAATTTTCGGCGCACCGGTAATCGAGCCGCCCGGGAAGCTGCCGGCGATCAGGTCCAACGCATCCCGGTCATCCGCCAGTTCGCCGGTCACGCTGCTCACCAGATGATGCACGTTCGGGTAGCTTTCCAGGCTGAACAACTCAGGCACACGAACCGAACCGGTGCGGCAGGTGCGACCGAGGTCGTTGCGCAACAGGTCGACGATCATCAGGTTCTCCGCACGGTCCTTGGGGCTCGCCAGCAGTTCGGCGGCGTTCGCCGCGTCCTCGGCAGCGCTAAGGCCGCGCGGGCGTGTGCCTTTGATCGGACGGGTCTCAACATGGCGATCGCTGACTTTGACGAAACGTTCCGGTGACAGGCTCAGCACCGCGCCGCCGTCGGGCAGGCTCTGGAAGCCGGAAAACGGAGTGGGGCAAGCCAGCCGCAGCGCGCAATACGCCGTCCATGGATCACCTTGGCAGGGTGCACGGAAACGCTGGGCGAAGTTGACCTGATAGCAATCGCCTGCCTGGATGTATTGCTGGATGCGCTCAATCGCCTGGCGATACTGATCAGCGTTCAGATCGGCATTCATCGGCGCTTGCAGCTTGAACGGCTCGACCGCTTCAGCGGCGGGCTGGCTGAACAGCTGGATCAGGCGTTGGCGCTCGTTGTAGGCCAGCGTTGGGTGAAACACCAATTGGCTGGTGGCCTGGTGGTGATCGCTGATCAGCGCCCAGTCGTACAGGCCGAAGCGCGCATCGGGCAACTGCAGGTCATCCAGGGCCTGGCTCGGCAGGTTTTCCAGGTGGCGGCCGAAGTCGTAGCTCAGGTAACCGATCAAACCGCCCGCGAACGGCAGTTCGTAAGGTGCAGGCAGCGATGCTTCGCCCAAGCGTGTCAGATTGTCCCGAAGGCGTTGCAGGAAATCGCTTCCGCATTCGTCGGGCGCTACGGCCAGTTGTTCCAGCGGCCAGGCGCTGAGCAGGTCAAAGCGCCCGCGCTCGGCGCTGGGGCGGCCGCTGTCGAGCAGCACGGCACCTGGGGCATGACGAATGGCCGCGAAGTAGTCGGCAGGGTTGGCGCGATAGGGCAGCGGGTGTACGGAACAGGTCAGCATGGGCGGGTTGGATCAGCCATCGAGGCGGGGTGGCGATTGTAGTCCCCTCGGGGAATTGCTCCTAGAGGGGATTGGCAGATTGGAGGCAGGCATGACTACTGCGCAATCTGGCAGATCGTATTCGCGAGCAGGCTCGCTCCCACTAGGACTGCGCTGAACCCTGTGGGAGCGAGCCTGCTCGCGAAAGAGACATCTCGGTTCCGGATCAGCCCTCGACCGGTGGAATATGCCCGAACATCTCCTGCACAAACGCCATGCGCTCTTCGACGGTTTCAGTCACGCCACGTGCCTTCAAGTCTTCCAGCCGTGCCTCGACAGCATGGGTGCGCAAGGTCAGGCCGCAATCATTGGCAATCTGGATGTTCAAGCCAGGTCGGGCGTTGAGCTCTAGGATCAGTGGGCCTTTCTCCTGGTCCAGCACCATGTCGACACCGATGTAACCCAGCCCGCACAGTTCGTAGCAACCCGCGGCGAGTTTCATGAAACCGTCCCAGTAGGGCAGTTGCACGCCATCCACCGCATTGGTGGTGTCTGGGTGTTTGGCGATGATGTTGTTCAGCCAGGTGCCGCGCAGGGTCAGGCCGGTGGCCAGGTCGACACCCACGCCGATGGCGCCCTGGTGCAAGTTGGCCTTGCCGCCGGACTGACGGGTGGGCAAGCGCAGCATGGCCATGACCGGATACCCCATCAACACGATGATGCGGATGTCCGGTACACCTTCATAGCTGATGCTCTTGAAGATCTGGTCGGGGATCACCCGGTATTCGATCAGTGCACGGTCGCGATGCCCGCCCAGGGAATACAGGCCGGTCAGGATGCTGGAGATATGGTGCTCGAGCTCTTCGTGGTCGACGATCTTGCCCGACACCGTGCGATAGCGCCCCTCGAAGCGGTCGGCGATGACAATGATGCCGTCGCCGCCGGCGCCCTGGGCCGGCTTGATCACGAAGTCGTTGCGCCCGCCGATGATCTCGTCGAGCTTGTCGATTTCCTTCTCGGTCGAGATCACGCCATACAACTGCGGCACGTGGATGCCGGCCGCGATGGCGCGTTCCTTGGTGATGATCTTGTCGTCGACGATCGGGTACAGGCTGCGCTTGTTGTACTTGAGCACGTAGTCCGCGTTACGCCGGTTGATGCCCATGATGCCCCGGGCTTCCAGGGCTTTCCAGGTCTTCCAGAAGCCGAACATCAGGCGTCAGCCTTCTTCAGGAAGGCCTTGAAACGCACCAGTTCAGTCAGGCGGTAGCCGCGATAGCGACCCATGGCCAGCATGAAGCCCACCATGATCAACAGGATCGCCGGGAAGGTGAATACGAAGTACACCAACTCTGGAATAGTCATGATCAGGTGCGCCAGCGTCGCGGCGAACAGGGTGCCGATCGCCACTTTCATGGCATGGCTGGCGCCTCGTTCTTCCCAGGTGATCGACAGGCGTTCGATGGTCATGGTCAGGATCACCATCGGGAACAATGCCACCGACAGCCCGCGCTCCAGGCCGAGCTTATGGCTGAACAGGCTGATGGCCGCAATCAACACCACGACGAACGTCAGCACCACCGACAGCCTTGGCAGCATCTGCAGTTTCAGGTGCTCAAGGTAAGAGCGCAGCGACAACCCCAGCGCCGTGATGATGGTAAACAGCACGATACCGAAGCCGAGCTGGGTCTCGCGGAAGGCCAGGGCGATCAGCACCGGGGTAAAGGTGCCGAGGGTCTGCAGGCCGATCAGGTTGCGCAGGACCAGGATCACCAGCACGCCGATCGGGATCATCACCATGATCATGAAGGTCTGCTGGGTTTGCAGCGGCAGGCCGTACAGCGAGTACTCGAGGAAATTGGCGTCGGTGTTCTCGTCGGTCAGCTTGGCCAGGCGAATGGCGTTCATCTCGCTGTTGTTCATGCTGAAGGTCACAGTGGCCTTCTTGCCGCCATCGACGGTGATCAGGTTTTCATCGCCGGTCCACCACAGCAGGCGGTCGGTCGGCAGGCCCTGTTCGCCGGTTTCCGGGTTGAAGTACAGCCAGTCGGTGCCGTTGAAGCTGCGCAGCCAGAGTTCCGGGGTTTGTGGCTGGTCGGCCACCAGGCGAATGGTGTGGACCTTTTCCACCGGCACGTGGGCGATGGACAGCAGCAGCTCGACGATCTTCGCCTTGTGGGCCGGTGTCGGGTCGCCGGCCAGGAGCATCTTGGCGTTGTCGTCGTTGCTGTTGTTGACCCGCTTGATCGCTTCGCTGATGAAGGTCTCGACGTCGGCCGAGTGCTGGCGAATCGGCGCCAGCAGCGCTTCGGCGGCGAGTTTTTCAGGGCCTTCCACGGCAATGCTGTCGCGGAAGGTCGGCCCCTTGATCTTGGCTTTTTCGGCGGTGTAGCGCTTGGTCAACACCAGGCGGTAATAAAGGGTCTGGTTGCCTTTGGCCCGACGCGCCGACCAGGTGACCTTGCGGTTGCCGTCGACTCGGTTCACGGCCACGCCGTAATTATTGGAAATGAAGCTTTCGTTGAGGCTTACGTAATCGCGGCTCAACGGTGGCACGAACATCTGGATCTTGACGGGGTCCTTGGCACTGGCGACGAACTCGACCTTGGCGTCGATGTTCCACAAGTCGTCGGTGGCGTCTTCCGTCACGGGAATGCCGAGTACGAAGATCTGGTAGGCCGTGACTGAAATGCCCAATACCACCAGGATGGCGATCAACATTTTCAGATGAAGGGTAAGAGAGCGCATTTAAATTACTCGGCGGTATGAGCGTCGGCGGCGCAGGCGGGTTTGCCGGCAGCGTATTTAAGACTGGGGTCGACCAGCGCATCGAAGCGTTTGAGTGCTTCGGAGCCGATCAAGAGCGGATATTGGAACGCGCTACGGTCGGTCAGGTTCACTTCGATGCTGCGTAAAGCTGAACCCATGCAGATATCCAGCTCGATCACCGGACGGGCAGTGTACTTCTTGCCCTCTTCCGGGTCGTAGTCACCGGCCCGGCGTTTGATCTTGCTGACGCGGGCCAGCGGTCGTTCGATCGGGTGCGAATGGGCGGTGTCGATGGCCAGGTAGAAGCGCACCCAGGACTCGCCATTGCGTTTGAAGCGCTTGATGTCGCGGGCGCTCAAGGATGCGGTTTTTGCCCCGGTGTCGAGTTTGGCGGCCACTTCGAGGTCGATGCCGCCCAACGAAGCATATTCATTGAGGCCGTACACGGTCTTGTCCCCGGCAGCGGCGAAACCGGGCAGGCAAAGAAGAAAAAGGAAGATCGGGAAGGGCTTGAGTCTCATAAATCCTGGTGCGCAGCGGTCTGTTCTTTAATTCAAGACCCTGGCATCGCTGCGCAAGCTCCTCGTATGCCTATCAGCTATTTATGACAAGCCGTGCAGATGTCACAAACAAATGCGGGCGGCATTCTAGCACGGCAGGTTGATGGCGCCAGCGCTGGCGGGCGGCTGTGAATCGCGGCCTCTGCTTTGTTATGGTGCAGGCGGTTATTAGACGATTGTCGACAATATCTAATTATCCTTTGACTGCGACGGCAGTTTTGGTTAATTTTTGCCGCACTGGCTTTCAAGGTGTCGACAATATGCTGGATCAACTGGCTCCCCCGCTTACCGTTCAGGATGACTCGGAAACGCTTTCCGAAAACGTCTTCCGACGCATTCAAGCGGCCATCGTCAAGGGTGAGATCGCCCCGGGCAGCAAAATCTCCGAGCCCGAGCTGGCCCGTACCTACGGCATCAGCCGTGGCCCGTTGCGCGAAGCCATCCACCGCCTGGAAGGCCAGCGCCTGCTGGTGCGCGTGCCACACGTCGGAGCACGGGTGGTGTCGCTCAACCATGCCGAGCTGGTGGAACTCTACGAAATTCGCGAATCCCTCGAAGGCATGGCCTGTCGCCTGGCCGCCGAGCGCATGAGCGTCGAGGAAATCGACGAACTGCGCCGGGTCCTTGAAACCCACGAGCGCGACGAGGCCTTCCAGGCTGGCCGCGGCTACTACCAGCAGGAAGGCGATTTCGACTTCCACTACCGGATTATCCAGGGCAGCGGTAACCGCACCCTGACGCAAATGCTCTGCGGCGAGCTGTATCAATTGGTGCGCATGTACCGCATCCAGTTTTCCACCACGCCCAATCGCCCGCACCAGGCCTTTGCCGAGCACCACCGAATTCTCGATGCCATCGCCGACCGTGACGGTGAACTGGCCGAGTTGTTGATGCGCCGTCACATCGGCGCCTCCAAACGCAACATCGCCCGTCATTACCAGGACGGCGCTAACCCGACAGCCAAACGAGGTGAGTCATGAGTTTGAACAAGAGCACTCCAGGCCAGCGTTTCCGCGATGCGGTCGCCAGCGAGCATCCATTGCAAGTGGTCGGCGCCATCAACGCCAACCACGCCCTGCTGGCCAAGCGTGCCGGTTTCAAGGCGATCTACCTGTCTGGTGGCGGGGTGGCTGCTGGCTCCCTGGGCGTGCCGGACCTGGGCATCACCGGCCTGGATGACGTGCTGACCGACGTGCGTCGCATCACCGACGTCTGCGACCTGCCGCTGCTGGTGGATGTGGACACCGGTTTCGGTTCCTCGGCGTTCAACGTCGCCCGTACCGTCAAGTCGATGATCAAGTTCGGCGCGGCGGCGATTCACATTGAAGACCAGGTTGGCGCCAAGCGTTGCGGTCACCGTCCTAACAAGGAAATCGTGACCCAGCAGGAAATGGTCGATCGCATCAAGGCGGCCGTCGATGCCCGTACCGATGACAGCTTCGTGATCATGGCCCGTACCGACGCCCTGGCCGTGGAAGGCCTGGAATCGGCACTGGATCGCGCCGCGGCGTGCATCGAGGCTGGCGCCGACATGGTGTTCCCGGAAGCCATCACCGAACTCGAGATGTACAAACTGTTTGCCAGCCGTGTGAAAGCGCCGATCCTGGCCAACATCACCGAATTTGGCGCGACGCCCCTGTACACCACCGAGCAACTCGCCGCTGCCGACGTGTCGCTGGTGCTGTACCCGCTGTCGGCCTTCCGCGCCATGAACAAGGCTGCGGAAAATGTCTACACCGCGATCCGTCGCGATGGCACGCAGGCGAATGTCATCGACACCATGCAGACCCGCATGGAGCTTTACGATCGCATCGACTATCACACCTTCGAGCAGAAGCTCGATGCGTTGTTCGCCGCGAAAAAATGAAGATCAAAAGATCGCAGCCTTCGGCAGCTCCTACCTCGGCCGTGATCCACTGTAGGAGCTGTCGAGTGCAACGAGGCTGCGATCTTTTCGGCATCACCCGAATAACCTGATGAAGCACAATTTGCCGATTCCCTAACAAAATTAAAAACTGGAGGCAGAAATGGCCGAAGCAAAAGTACTCAGTGGCGCCGGGCTCCGTGGCCAGGTTGCCGGGCAAACCGCACTGTCCACCGTGGGCCAGTCGGGCGCAGGCCTGACCTATCGTGGCTATGACGTCCGCGAACTGGCGGCTGACGCGCAATTCGAAGAAGTCGCTTACCTGCTGCTGTACGGCGAACTGCCGACCAAGGCGCAACTGGCCGCCTACATCACTAAACTGAGCAAGCTGCGTGACCTGCCGCAAGCGCTCAAGGAAGTGCTGGAACGCATCCCCGCCGACGCCCACCCGATGGACGTGATGCGCACCGGCTGCTCGTTCCTGGGCAACCTGGAGCCAGAGAACGACTTCTCCGAGCAGCACGACAAGACTGACCGCCTGCTGGCGGCATTCCCGGCGATCATGACCTACTGGTATCGCTTCAGCCACGAAGGCAAGCGCATTGAATGCGTTAGCGACGAACCATCCATCGGTGGTCACTTCCTGCACCTGCTGCACGGCAAGAAGCCGAGCGAGCTGCACGTCAAGGTGATGAACGTTTCGCTGATCCTCTACGCGGAGCACGAATTCAACGCCTCGACCTTCACCGCGCGTGTGTGTGCCTCGACCCTGTCCGACCTGTATTCGTGCATCACCGCGGCCATTGGCTCGCTGCGCGGTCCGTTGCATGGCGGCGCCAACGAAGCGGCGATGGAAATGATCGAGCGCTTCAGCTCGCCGGAAGATGCGATCAAGGGCACCCTCGGCATGCTCGAGCGCAAGGACAAGATCATGGGCTTCGGCCACGCGATCTATAAGGACAGCGATCCGCGCAACGAGGTGATCAAGGGCTGGTCGAAAAAGCTCGCCGACGAAGTGGGCGACAAAGTGTTGTTCCCGGTCTCCGAAGCCATCGACAAGACCATGTGGGAGCAGAAGAAGCTGTTCCCGAACGCCGACTTCTACCATGCCTCGGCGTACCACTTCATGGGTATCCCGACCAAGTTGTTCACACCGATCTTCGTCTGCTCGCGCCTGACCGGCTGGGCCGCACACGTGTACGAACAGCGTGCCAACAACCGCATCATCCGCCCAAGCGCCGAATACGTCGGCGTTGAACAGCGCAAGTTCGTGCCAATCGAACAACGCTGAATGGTGGAGGCTGCCACACGGGTTACTGGCTGAACCGGTGACCCTGTAGGAGCTGACTTGCCAGCGAAAGCGATTTGCCGTTCAACATTTATGTTGCCTGAGCCACCGCATTCGCTGGCAAGCCAGCTCCTACAGAGGTCCGTGAATCCTCAGAAACCGTACCAGGCCCCACCCTTTGAAACTACCGTGACCGAGTCCTGACCGATGAACACAGAATTCCGTAAATCGCTGCCCGGCAGCCACCTGGATTACTTCGACGTCCGTGCGGCAGTCGAGGCCATCCAGCCCGGCGCCTATGACACCCTGCCGTACACCTCCCGCGTGCTGGCGGAAAACCTGGTGCGTCGCTGTGACCCGGCCACGCTGACCGAATCCCTGAAGCAATTCATCGAGCGCAAGCGCGACCTCGATTTCCCGTGGTTCCCGGCCCGTGTGGTGTGCCACGACATTCTTGGCCAGACCGCGCTGGTCGACCTCGCCGGCCTGCGTGACGCTATCGCTCTGCAAGGCGGCGACCCGGCACAAGTCAACCCGGTGGTGCCGACCCAATTGATCGTCGACCACTCCCTGGCCGTCGAGCGCGGTGGCTTCGATCCGGAGGCGTTCGAGAAAAACCGCGCCATCGAAGACCGTCGCAACGAAGACCGTTTCCACTTCATCAACTGGACCAAGAAGGCGTTCAAGAACGTCGACGTGATCCCGCCAGGCAACGGCATCATGCACCAGATCAACCTGGAGAAAATGTCTCCGGTGATCCAGGTGCGCGACGGCGTGGCGTTCCCTGATACTTGCGTCGGTACCGACAGCCACACCCCGCACGTCGATGCGTTGGGCGTCATCGCCATCGGTGTGGGTGGCCTGGAAGCGGAAAGCGTAATGCTCGGTCGCGCCTCCTGGATGCGCCTGCCGGAAAGCGTTGGCGTCGAGCTCACCGGCAAGCTGCAACCGGGCATCACCGCCACCGACATGGTGCTGGCGCTGACCGAGTTCCTGCGCAAGCAAAAGGTCGTCGGTGCCTGGCTGGAGTTCTTCGGCGAAGGCGCCGCGGCCCTGACCCTGGGCGACCGCGCGACCATCTCCAACATGGCCCCGGAATACGGCGCCACCGCGGCGATGTTCTACATCGACCAGCAAACCATCGACTACCTCAAGCTCACCGGCCGTGAAGACGTGCAGGTGCAGCTGGTCGAGAACTACGCCAAGACCACGGGCCTGTGGGCCGATAGCTTGAAAGGCGCGCAATACGAGCGCGGTCTGACCTTCGATCTGTCCTCGGTGGTGCGCAACATGGCCGGCCCGAGCAACCCGCACGCCCGTGTGGCGGTGTCAGACCTGGCCGCCAAAGGTATCTCCGGCCAGTGGGACGACGTGCCTGGCCAAATGCCGGACGGCGCGGTGATCATCGCCGCCATCACCAGCTGCACCAACACCAGCAACCCGCGCAACGTGATCGCCGCCGGCCTGCTGGCGCGCAACGCCAACAAACTGGGCCTGACCCGCAAGCCGTGGGTCAAGTCGTCCCTGGCGCCAGGCTCGAAAACGGTCGCCCTGTACCTTGACGAAGCCGGCCTGACCAATGAGCTGGAGCAACTTGGTTTCGGCGTCGTGGCCTTCGCCTGCACCACCTGCAATGGCATGTCCGGCGCGCTGGACCCGGTGATCCAGCAAGAGATCATCGACCGCGACCTGTACGCCACTGCCGTGTTGTCCGGCAACCGCAACTTCGACGGGCGGATTCACCCGTACGCCAAGCAAGCGTTCCTGGCTTCGCCGCCATTGGTGGTCGCTTATGCCATCGCGGGCACCATCCGCTTCGACATCGAAAAAGACGTGCTGGGCGTGGTCGATGGCAAGGAAATCCGCCTGAAAGACATTTGGCCGAGCGACGAAGAAATCGATGCCGTGGTGAAAGCCTCGGTGAAGCCGGAGCAGTTCCGCCAGGTCTACATCCCGATGTTCGCCATCCACGAAGACACCGGCCCGAAAGTCGCGCCGCTGTATGAATGGCGCGAGATGAGCACCTACATCCGCCGTCCGCCGTACTGGGAAGGCGCACTGGCCGGCGCGCGTCCGCTCAAGGGCATGCGCCCGCTGGCGGTGCTGCCGGACAACATCACCACCGATCACCTGTCGCCGTCGAACGCGATCATGCTCGACAGCGCCGCTGGCGAATACCTGGCGAAAATGGGCCTGCCGGAAGAGGACTTCAACTCCTACGCGACTCATCGGGGCGACCATTTGACGGCGCAGCGCGCGACCTTCGCCAACCCGAAACTGTTCAACGAAATGGTTGTGGAAAACGGCAAGGTCAAGCAGGGCTCCCTGGCCCGTGTCGAGCCGGAAGGCAAAGTGATGCGCATGTGGGAAGCCATCGAGACCTACATGGATCGCAAGCAGCCGCTGATCATTATCGCGGGTGCCGACTACGGTCAGGGTTCATCCCGCGACTGGGCAGCCAAAGGCGTGCGGCTGGCGGGGGTGGAAGCGATCGCCGCCGAAGGTTTCGAACGCATTCACCGCACCAACCTGGTGGGCATGGGCGTGTTGCCACTGGAGTTCAAACCGGGCACCAACCGTCACACCCTGGCCATTGACGGCAGCGAAACCTACGACGTGATCGGTGATCGCACCCCGCGTGCCGAGCTGACGCTGGTGATCCATCGCAAGAACGGCGAACGCGTCGATGTGCCGGTGACCTGCCGCCTCGATACCGCTGAGGAAGTGTCGATCTACGAGGCCGGTGGGGTGCTGCAACGCTTCGCCCAGGACTTCCTCGAAGAATCGGCGGTTGTCGTTTAACACACGCAGCATGGACACGGGACTTTGAGTCCCGTGTCTGTTTTGAAGGAGCACTCATGTCTCACGCACCGCAAATCAAAATTCCCGCCACCTACATGCGCGGCGGCACCAGCAAAGGCGTGTTCTTCAGCCTCAAGGACCTGCCAGAAGTTGCACAGGTTCCAGGCCCGGCTCGCGATGCATTGCTGCTGCGCGTGATCGGCAGCCCGGACCCGTACGACAAGCAAATCGACGGCATGGGCGGCGCGACCTCCAGCACCAGCAAAACCGTGATCCTGTCGAAAAGCACCAAGGCCGATCACGACGTCGACTACCTGTTCGGCCAGGTGTCGATCGACAAGCCATTCGTCGACTGGAGTGGCAACTGCGGCAACCTGACCGCGGCAGTCGGCTCGTTCGCCATCAGCAATGGCCTGGTGGACGCCAGCCGCATCCCCCAGAACGGCATCGCCGTGGTACGCGTATGGCAAGCCAACATCGGCAAGACCATCATCGCCCACGTGCCGATCACCGACGGTGAAGTGCAGGAAACCGGCGATTTCGAACTCGACGGCGTGACCTTTCCAGCGGCGGAAGTGCAGGTCGAATTCCTCGATCCGGCAGCAGAGGAAGAGGGCGGTGGCGGTTCGATGTTCCCTACCGGCAACCTGGTGGACGACCTGGAAGTGCCTGGCGTGGGGACCTTGAAGGCAACCCTGATCAACGCGGGCATCCCGACCATTTTCGTCAATGCCGAAGACATCGGTTACAAGGGCACCGAGTTGCAGGGCGCGATCAACGGCGATCCAAAAGCATTGCTGATGTTCGAAACCATCCGTGCCTACGGCGCACTGCGCATGGGCCTGATCTCCAACATCGACGAAGCGGCCAAGCGCCAGCACACGCCGAAGGTGGCATTCGTCGCCAAGCCTGCGGACTACGTGTCGTCGAGCGGCAAAGCGGTTGCGGCGGGCGATGTCGACCTGCTGGTGCGCGCGCTGTCCATGGGTAAGTTGCACCACGCGATGATGGGCACGGCGGCAGTCGCCATCGGCACGGCGGCAGCGATTTCCGGGACGCTGGTGAACCTCGCGGCAGGCGGTATAGAACGCAATGCGGTGCGCTTCGGTCACCCTTCGGGCACCTTGCGCGTCGGCGCCGAGGCCAGCCAGGTGAACGGTGAGTGGACCGTGAAAAAGGCCATCATGAGCCGCAGTGCGCGGGTGCTGATGGAAGGTTCCGTCCGTGTGCCGGGCGATTCCTTCTAAGCGACACGTACCCCTGTAGGAGCTGCCGCAGGCTGCGATCTTTTGATCTTAAAAACAAATCAAAAGATCGCAG
>NZ_JASCAE010000030.1:0-60342 GCF_029967975.1 Pseudomonas sp. V98_8 | reverse complement strand
CTTCGGGGAGCCTTCAGGGCGCCAAAGATCAAAAGATCGCAGCCTGCGGCAGCTCCTACAGTGATTGTGTCGCGTTCTGTCAGCGGATGAAGTGAATCTTGCCGCTGTCATCGTTGCCGATGTAGATCCCGTAGACCCCGGCCTGCCGCTCCTCGATGTAGCGTTCGAGAATCTGCCGGATTGCCGGGTAGTAGATGCTGTCCCAGGGAATGTCCTCGGGCGCGAAGAATTTGTAGTCGAGGGTTTCCGGTCCATACTGCCCGGTGATCTCCAGCGCGATGGCGCGGAAGATGATGTACACCTCGCTGATCTTGGGCACGCTGAAGATCGAGTAGGGCGAGAGGATTTCCGCGCGCACGCCGCTCTCTTCCCAGACCTCGCGCAACGCCGCTTGCTCGGTGGTCTCACCACCTTCCATGAAGCCCGCCGGCAAGGTCCAGGTGCCGGGACGCGGAGGGATCGCGCGTTGGCACAGCAAGTACTTGCCGTCCTGCTCGATGATGCAGCCGGCGATGATTTTCGGATTGACGTAGTGGATGTAGCCGCAGTCGCGGCACATCAGGCGCTCGTGCGTATCGCCCGGTGGCAGCTGTGACTTGAGGTCATTGCTGCCGCACCTTGGACAATAGCTCGGGCTGAACATGATCAACGACCTATGCGGGGTTCTTTGAGCGCGATGGGCTGGGTGATCTCGGGGATCGCCCCGGTTTCTTCCTGCTTGCGCTTGAGGTAATCGAGGGCGACGGTGGCGGCGGCCCGAACGTGGTCGACGCAAGCCTGGTGGGCGGCCAGGGGATCGCCACTCTTGATCGCTTCGACCATGCGTTCCATTTCCTGGTTGCTGGCGCCGCGACGGTTTTCCTGGGACACCGAAGTCGCGCGCAGATAGCTGATGCGCGCCTGCAGTTGACGCAACTGGGTCGCGGCGACATGGTTGCCAGAACCTTCGAGCAGGACGTCGTAGAAACCTTGCACGGAGTCGATGACCTGTTGCAGTTCGCCTTCCTTCAAGGCCTGGCGGTTTTCTTCCAGGGCCTTTTCCAGGGCCTTGATGTCCTTGGCCTTGGCACGCAGGGTGAACAGTTGAACGATCAGGCCTTCCAGTACGCAACGCAGCTCATAGATATCGACGGCATCGGCCAGGGTGATGATCGCTACCCGAGGGCCCTTGGCATCGGCGAACTCCACCAGGCCTTCGGATTCAAGGTGACGCAGCGCTTCGCGCACCGAAGTGCGGCTCACGCCCAGGCGATCGCACAGATCGCGTTCGACCAGTCGATCTCCCGGCAGAAGCTGGAAGTTCATGATGGCGCTTCGCAGTTTATCCAGCACGATTTCGCGCAGGGTAACGGGGTTGCGATTGACCTTGAAGCTGTCGTCGAGTGGCAGGCGTTTCATGGGGTCCGCTCTGAATGTGGCTGTCCATGCAAAAAGAGCACTTTGATCGCAATAATCCTAGTGCTCGTTCAGTCAGATAGCCAAGGGTTAACTGGAGGCCTCGGCATCGGCTTCGGCGAACGCTTCACGGGCGAGCCGGAAACTGTCCACGGCCGCGGGGACACCGCAATAAATACCGACCTGAAGCAGAATTTCGCGTATTTGTTCACGACTCAGCCCGTTACGCAAGGCACCACGCACGTGCAGCTTGAGTTCGTGAGGCCGATTGAGGGCCGAAATCATCGCCAAGTTTATCATGCTGCGCTCTTTAAGCGACAAACCCTCACGGCCCCAGACGTGACCCCAGCAGTACTCGGTGACCATTTCCTGCAGAGGTCGGGTGAAGTCGTCGGCGTTTTCGATGGAGCGGTTCACATAGGCTTCGCCCAGCACCTGGGTGCGGATCTTAAGGCCTTTTTCGTATTTTTCGTTACTCACTTCAAAGCCCGCCCATAAGTGTGTATTTGAGTTCCAGATAATCCTCGATGCCGTACTTGGAGCCTTCACGACCCAGGCCCGAGGATTTGATCCCGCCAAACGGCGCCACTTCGGTGGAAATCAGTCCTTCGTTGATCCCGACCATGCCGTATTCCAGCGCCTCACTCATGCGCCAGGCGCGGCCCAGGTCGCGGGTGTAGCAGTAGGCAGCGAGGCCGAATTCGGTGTCGTTGGCCATCTGCACGGCCTCGGCCTCGCTGGCAAAACGGAACACCGCGGCGAGAGGGCCGAAGGTCTCATCCCGGGCAACTTTCATCTGCGTGGTGATGCCGGACAATACCGTTGGCTGGAAAAAGCCGTGGCCCAGCGCATGACGTTCGCCACCGCAAACCAACCGGGCACCTTGCGCCAGTGCGTCCAGCACATGGTCTTCAACCTTGGTCACGGCGCGCTCATTGATCAGCGGACCCTGGGTGACGCCGTCAGTGAAACCACTGCCCACCTTGAGCTGCGACACCCGCTCGGCTAGGCGCGCAACAAAGGCGTCGTGTATGCCGTCTTGCACCAGGAAGCGATTGACGCAGACGCAGGTCTGGCCAGCATTGCGAAACTTGGCAATCATCGCGCCTTCTACCGCACGCTCAAGGTCGGCATCGTCGAAGACAATGAACGGTGCATTGCCGCCCAGTTCCAGCGACACTTTCTTCAGCGTCGGCGCGCACTGCGCCATCAGCAACTTGCCAATCGCCGTGGAGCCGGTGAACGACAGTTTGCGCACCAACGGGCTTGCCGTCAGCTCAGCGCCAATGGCGATGGCATCGCCGGTGATCACGTTGAAAATACCCGCAGGAATGCCGGCCTGTTCGGCCAGCGCCGCCATGGCCAGTGCCGAGAATGGCGTCTCCGGTGCCGGCTTGACGATGCACGGACAACCGGCGGCCAGCGCCGGGCCGGCCTTGCGGGTGATCATCGCTGCGGGGAAGTTCCACGGCGTGATGGCCGCGACGACACCGATAGGTTCCTTGCTGACGACGATGCGCGCATCGCCCTTGTGGCTGGGAATCGTGTCGCCGTAGATGCGCTTGGCTTCTTCGGCGAACCACTCGATGAAACTGGCGGCGTAGAGGATTTCACCCTTGGCTTCGGCCAACGGCTTGCCTTGTTCGAGGGTCAGGATTTCGGCAAGGGCATCGGCGTTTTCCAGCATCAGCGCGTGCCAGCGCTTGAGGGTGTTGCTGCGCTCTTTGGCGGTTAACCCGCGCCAGGCCGGCCACGCGTTGTTGGCGGCGACGATGGCTTGGCGGGCGTGCTCGGCGCCAAGGTTCGGCACGCTACCGATGAGTTCACCGGTGGCGGGGTTGAAGATGTCCTGTCGCGCCCCATCGGGCGCATCCAGCCATTGGCCGTTGATGTACGCCTGCTGGCGGAACAGTTGCGAGGCTGCTGGGCTCATGCCGGCTCCTGGAGAAACATAAAAGACCTGCGCGGGCCCCTGTGGGAGCGGGCTTGCTCGCGAAAGCGGTGGGTCAGTCAATATTGATGTCAACTGACACTCGGCCTTCGCGAGCAAGCCCGCTCCCACAGGGCATTGTGTAGAGCCATCAGGCCAGGGTGGGCAGGGGGCCCAGCTTGCCTTTGTGGTAGATCATCGGCGTCACCGGTTGCTCGGGCAGGATCAGGTTCTTCACCGCGCCGACGATGATGGCGTGGTCGCCGCCATCGTATTCACGCCACAGTTCGCACTCGATGATCGCCGTGGCTTTGCGCAGCAGCGGGTTGCCCAGTTCGCTCAAGTGCCACTCGATGCCCCGGGCCTTATCCTTGCCTTTGCCGGCGAACGCATAGGCTTCGGCGGTCTGGTCGGCGGACAGCAAATGAATGGCGAATTGCTTGCTGTCGCGCAGGATCGGGTACGTGTCAGAGGCGTAGTTGGGGCAGAACAGCACCAGTGCCGGATCGATCGACAGCGCGCTGAAGGCGCTGGCAGTGATGCCGACGATGCCGCCGTCCGGGTCCAGGGTGGTGACCACCGTGACCCCGGAAGGGAACGAGCTCATGACGTCTTTGTAAATGCCGGGTTCGATCATTTCTCAGGACTCCTAGCGCATCACAAACGGATCAGGCATCGGTGCCTGGGAAAGATTGATCCACACCGTTTTCAACTCGGTGTAGGCCAGCACGGAATCGATGCCGCTTTCGCGTCCATAGCCACTGTTCTTGAAGCCGCCGATCGGCGCCATGGCCGACACGGCGCGGTAGGTGTTGACCCAGATGATCCCCGAACGCACGTCCCGGGCCAGGCGATGGGCACGCCCCAGGTCGCGGGTCCAGATGCCGGCGGCGAGGCCGAACTGCGAGTCGTTGGCGATCGCCAGGGCTTCGGCTTCGTCCTTGAAACGGATGACCGAGGCCACCGGACCAAAGACTTCTTCCTGCATGATCTTCATCGAGTTGCGGTCGCATTCGAACAGGGTCGGCTCATAGAACCAGCCTTCGCCGAGGTTCTGCGCACGCTTGCCACCCAGGCGTAAACGGGCACCTTCGGCAATGGCATCCGCCACCAGGCCTTCCACCACGGCCAGTTGCTGGGCAGTGGCCATCGGGCCCATTTCACTGCTGTCTTCCTGCGGGTTGCCGATGCGGATGCGCTGGGCGCGTTCCACCAGGCGAGCGACGAATTCGTCGTAGATTTCGTCCTGCACCAACAGACGCGAACCCGACACACAGCTTTGCCCGGACGCGGCATAGATCCCGGCGATGGCGCCGTTGATCGCGCTGTCGAGGTCGGCGTCGGCGAAAATGATGTTCGGCGATTTGCCGCCCAGTTCCAGGGACAATTTCGCGAAGTTCTCGGCACTGCTGCGCACCACATGCCGGGCCGTGGCCGCGCCGCCGGTGAAGGCGATCTTGCGTACCAGCGGATGGCGGGTCAGGGCGGCGCCGGTGCTCGGGCCGTAACCGGTGACGACATTGACCACCCCCGGTGGAATCCCGGCTTCCAGCGCCAGGCGCGCCAGTTCCAGAATGGTCGCCGAGGCGTGTTCGGACGGCTTGATCACGATGGTGTTGCCTGCCGCGAGAGCCGGCGCCAGTTTGATCGCGGTCAGGTACAGCGGGCTGTTCCACGGAATGATCGCGGCGACCACGCCCATGGCTTCGTGCACGGTGTAGGCAAACAGGTCTGGCTTGTCGAGGGGCAGGGTGCCGCCTTCGAGTTTGTCGGCCAGGCCTGCGGTGTAGTGGAAGAACTCCGGCAAATAGCCGACCTGGCCGCGGGTCTCGCGGATCAGCTTGCCGTTGTCGCGGCTTTCCAGCTGCGCCAGTTGTTCCTTGTTTTCGGCGATCAGGTCGCCCAGGCGGCGCAGCAGTTTGCCTCGGGCAGTGGCGGTCAAGCCGCGCCAGGCCGGGCTGTCGAAGGCGCTCTGCGCCGCCTGTACGGCGCGCTCGACGTCGGCTTCGTCGGCATCGGGCAGTTCGGCCCAAGGTTCGGCCAGGGCCGGATTGAGGCTTTCAAAAGTCTTGCCGGACAGGGCATCGACCCATTCACCGCCGATGCACATCTGGAAGCGTGAGAGAGTCATGCAACGATCCCCTTAATCTGATTTGGTCGGGCGTGCGCCGTGTCGAGAAACTCCAGCAACAGCTGGTTGACCAGGCGCGGCGATTCTACGGGCATCATATGCCGCTGCTCGGCGAGTACGGCAACCTTGGCGCCGGGAATGCGCTGGGCCAGTTGCTCGGCCATTTCCGGGGTCGACCCCGGATCGAGTTCGCCGGTAGCGACCAGCGTCGGCACCTGGATGCTGGCCAGGTCATCGGCGCGGTACATGTCCTGGGTGGCGAACAATTCATAAGTAGTCAGGTAGCCCTGCGGATCATTCTGCGCGAGCGTCTGGCGCAAAGCGGCGATCTGCGCCGGATTGGCTGCCTGGTATTCGCGGCTGAACCAGCGCGACAGTGCGGCTTCGGCGTTGGCATCCGGCCCGTGTTCGGCCGCCTGGGCTGTGCGGGCGATGACACCGGCGCGTTGCTCGGCGGTGCGATTGAACACACTGTTGAGCACCACAAGGCTCTGCAGGCGCTGCGGGTAATGCAGGGCAAAAGCCCGCGCCACCAGCCCGCCCATGGAGAAGCCGATCACTGCCGCCTTGGGCAATTGCAAATGATCGAGCAGCTCCAGCAACTGGTCGGCGTAACCGAGCAGCGGCGTGCCGCTTTCCGGACGCGGGCTGGCGCCATGACCGAGCATGTCGTAGGCGATCACGCGGTATTGGGTGGCCAGGCCAACGATCTGGCCGCCCCACATTTCTTTGTTCAGGCCCACGCCGTGGATCAAGACCACGGGCTGGCCTTGGCCGGTCGCCAGGTAACTGGTGCCAGCCGGGGTGCGTTCAGCGGTGAGCCGAATCATGGAGCGCTCCTGCATACCTTTTTGTTGTAGTGACCGACCGGCTTACTGGGCTTTTTCGGCGGCCAGTTCTTCCAGGTCGATGTAGCGATTGCCGATGCGTGGGTGCAGGCGGCCGCCATCGGCGCAACCCAGGACCACGACGATTTCGTCGGCACGCGGCGCGTCTTCGATCTGCATTTCCAGGGTGATGTAGTGCGAACGCAAGCCTTCGTCGTCCTTGTGCATCATCGGGATCTGGATGGAGGTGCCCGGGCCGCCGCGCTTGTTGGTGAAGCTCAGGTAGCTCTTGGCTTTCACCGCTTCGCGGTAGTGGTTGCCGAAACGCAGGGTGTGGATCACCGCGGAAGCGTGTTCGATTTCACCGTCGGCGCCGACCACGGCGGCCTTGCCGTACGCTTCGATTTTCTCGGCACCGCCGATGATGCCCACCAAGCGCTCGACCATCAGCGCGCCGAGGTCGGAGCAGTTGGCGCGGATCTGCGGCTTGAGGTCTTCAACGAAGCCGTTGCCCACCCAAGGGTTCTTCATCACCACGGCCAGCCCGACCATGGTCACGGGCTTGTCGGTGGCCTTGCCGCCTTCAATGAAGGTTTCTTCGACATAGCTGACGATCTTGCGGATTTCGAAACTCATGAGCTGCTCCGTATCAGGGTGAAAAAGTGTCTGTGCGTCTGATGGTATACCATAATACCGGATGCGCAATACCCTGAAGGGAGTTTCTGGTCGGATGGTGATGAAAAGAGGGGGGAGGACAGTAGTGCTGGGCGTGGCCCACGAGGCAGGACCGGAGCGAGGGCATGCCGAGCCTTGGCGAGGCACCGAACGCCAAGGGCAAGAGCCCTTGGTTACTTGGGGTCGGGCGGCGTTCCGTTCTTCCAAGTGACTCGTTGTAAAAGCGAAACCCTAGGTGGTCGTTACCGCAGCAACGGATATGTACACCAAGGGAACGGCTCGGCTGTCAGAGCTGAAACCTGCCTCAGACCCCAAATTTCGAAGAAGCAGCCAACCGAACCCCACTGCGCACTTCCCTGGCCGTACACCCAAAGTGCTGGCGAAAGCTTCGGGTAAATTGCGCCTGGTCGCTGAAGCCCCAGCGCATGGCCAGCTCGCCGATCGACAGGTGGCAGTTGGGGTCGCGCAGGCCTCTGTTGACCGCCTCAAGGCGGCGCAGGCGAATCCATTCCCCGAGGCTGTAGGGCGTGGTGCTGAAGAGTTTATGCACATAGCGTACGGACAGCCCGCAGGCCTCGGCGATCATTGGCGGCGCCAGGTCCGGGTTGCCCAGTTGCTGGTCGACGTATTGCTCTATGCGTTGCAAATGCAGGGCGGCCAGGTTCGAGCTTTCGCTGCTCAGCACCCGCTCGTCATCACGCAATGCCATCAACAACGTTGAAAGGGCCTGCTCCAGCAGCATATGCCGGGCGGCCTCGTCGCACTCGTCGAAACGTGCGGCGCACATCGCCAGTTGGTCGACAAAGACTCGCCCGAGTGCGCGCCTGGCGTCGAAGCACAGGCGCGTGTAGCGTTCGGCGCCGCGCAATTGGCCATGCAGCGCGCGTTCCGGGAGCTTGAACACCCACAGATCGTTGTCGCTGGCATAGTGAAAGCGGTAGGGCGCGTCGCCCCGTTCGAAGATGAAACCACCCGGTTGGCAATGCAGGGCGCGGCCGTCCTGTTCGAAATGCACTTCGCTGCGCCGCGGTACGGTGACGAGGTAGCAGGCTTCGTGATCTTCACTGACCTGGGCCTTGCTGCGCGAGTAGCCCAGTTGAGTGGAGCGCAAGCGAGAAAGGGTCAGTGCAGTGCTGCCGGTTTCCCAGATCTGCAGGCTGCCACTGAAAGGGCTGTCGGGCGCGAATTCCAGGGACAACGGAAAATACGCACTGCCAATGGCCTGGGCCCAGAGCGGTTGGCGTTGACTGTCTGGCCAGGAACGGGTGGAGAATTTGCAGGCCATGGCTGCCCTCGTATCTTTTTTATTATGAGGACGGTGCCAACGCAAAAAAAGCCGTTGGCACCGTGGGGTTGCCATCATTTGCCAATGTTTACGGGCGGTCAATCACCGGGTGTCAGCCGGTAGGTGGCCGATGGCGCCAGCGTGGCCTGCCAGCCAGGGGGGACGACGATGTTGGTGGTCGTCTCTTCGATCACGCAAGGGCCTTGCACCGTTTGCCCCGATTGCAAGTGTTCACCGTTGTATACCGGCGTTTGCTGCCAGGACGACTGGGCGCTGAACAGCATCGACCGATGACCGCTGGCCTTGGGGGCGACATCCTCGGCAGGTGACGGCAGTTCCGGCATGGGCGGACGTTGCAGGCGCGCTATTACCGAACACTCAAGGTTGACCAGTTCTGCCGGGCTTTGCGGTTCGCTATAGGAGAACAGCGCCTTGTGCCGGGTGTGGAACGCCTCACGCAACGCGACCAGGCCCGACTGGTCCAGCCGATCGCAGGTCAGCTCGACGCTGCATTCGTGAATCTGACCGAGGTAGCGGATCTCCAGGTTGTACAGGCATTGGACGTTATTGCCAGCGCCAAAGCCATCGTCGCGCAGGTTTTTCATCCCGCGCTCGCGCAGGTCACGCAAGGTCTGGTTGAGCAACGGCAGGTCGACCAGTTCGTCGTCGAGGCGCATCGGCAGCGTGGTCAATTGGTCGTAGCGGATATCGGAAAGAATCTGCCCATAGGCGCACAGCCCGGAAGCCACTTTCGGAATCAGCACCACTTTGCTGCCGATTTCCTCGGCCAGGCGCATGACGTGCATGCCCGCCGCACCGCCCGCGCCGATCAGGGCAAAGTCCCGTGGGTCATAGCCGCGTTCGACCGACACCCGGCGAATGCCGCTGACCATGTTCAGGTTGACCAGGGTGATGATGCCGATCGCCGCCCGTTCGACGCTGATGCCCAAGGGCTCGGCGATTTTGCTCCGGATCGCCTCTATGGCGGCCTGGCGATTGAGCCGGATGCTGCCGCCCAACAGCGCGCCGTCGGCCAGGTAACCCAGCGCCAGGTTGGCGTCGGTCACGGTTGGCTCGGTGCCGCCCTTGCCGTAGCACACCGGTCCCGGGTTGGCGCCGGCGCTGCGCGGGCCGACCTGGAGCATGCCGAAATCGTCGAGATAGGCGATCGAGCCGCCGCCGGCGCCGAGGGTTTCCACCTGGATCATCGGCACGCCGATGCGATAGCGCAGGAAGTCAGTGTCCTTGCTGAAGTTGGTGCGTCCTGACTTGCTCAAGGTGATGTCGAACGAAGTGCCGCCCATATCTACCGTGATCACGTTGTCGATGCCGAATGGCTGCGCCACGCACAACCCGGCTTGCGGCGCGGACGCGGGTCCTGAGTTGATCGCATTCACCGCACGTTCACGCATTACCACGCCGGGTGCCAGGCCACCGTTGGATTGAAAGTAGCGCGTGGGCTGCTGCGCGCCGAGCTCTTCGAACAAGGCGTCGATGCGTTCGATGTAGCGGCCCATGACCGGGCTCAGGTACGCGTTGACCACGGTGGTCGAGGTGCGGGTGTATTCGCGGATCTGCGGGAACACTTCGTTGCCGGTGCAGACGAATACACCCGGCAATGCCGCGCGCACCCTCTCGGCGGCGCGTTGTTCGTGGCTCGGATTGCGCACCGACCAGACGAACGAAATGGCCACGGCCTTGACGTCCTGTTCGCGGAAATAATCGATTGCTTCAGCAATCGCGTTTTCGTCGAGGGCGGCGTATTCGCTGCCGTCACTGAGGATCCTGCCGCCGATGGGGCGCCGCAGATGACGCGGCACCAACATGTAGGCCGGCGGGTAGCTGGCATCGTAGCGATGCCCGTCTTCCTTGTGGCCCAGGCGGATTTCCAGGCTGTCCTCATGCCCTTCGGTGCACAGCAGGCCAACCTTGACCCCGGTTTTCTCGATCAACGCGTTGAGGGCCACGGTGGTGCCGTTGATGCACAGGTCACAGTCGCCAATGATTTCGGCGGGGGTGCGGCCGATGGCGTCAGCGATTTGCGCCAGCCCGTTGCGGATGGCGATCGTACCGTCCTGCGGCGTCGACGGTGCCTTGAACAACTGCACGTTGCCGTTGCGATCGGCCAGGATGAAATCGGTGAAGGTGCCTCCGGCGTCGATACCCAGGCGATATTGTTGTTTGCTCATGATGAGGGGTTCCAGATAGCTCAAAGGGGGGCGATCAATGTGTGGCGCGGCACGCACGAGTCGCGGCGTCGTCGACCTGGCCGTTGCCGTCGATCACCACGCCGTATTCCAGGCGGGCACCTTCGCGGGACACCAGGCCGTTGCGTACGTCGTCGGCCACGCTGGCGACCGGGCGCCGCCGGGGATCGCCATAGCCACCGCCGCCAGGGTTGATGTTGATCACCCGTTCGCCCGGTTGCGCGATGAGCTGCGCGTTGTAGATAAAGGACTGCTCCTCACCGTCGTTCTTGCGGTGAATCAATCGGCCCAGCTTCGGTTCGAGCAGGACGTTGTTCGCGCCCGCGGCGCCCGACGTCGGCAGTTGTCGGCCCTCGCCAAAACCAACCACGGTCATCGCGTGGTCCAGCGGTTCGATTTCGATTCGCGTGCCAGAACCACCGCGAAATTCGCCGGCACCACCGCTGTCAGTCATCAGGCTATAGCGATGGATGAGGATCGGGTAGGCGTACTCCAGCAACTCGATATCACCGGACATCAACGCGCCGAAACAGCACAACGGACCGCACGCCGGCCAACCGTCCATGGTCTTGTTCGCACCGGCGCCGGAAATGATCGAGGCGAGCACCATGGTCACGTACTCGTCGTTGCCATTGCGCGGATCAAGGCCGGCAATGTTGATCCCGCTGGCGTGACCCCAGGAGGCCGTGACCCGATCGGGGGCCGCTTGTTCCAGGGCCTGGCGCACCGCGTCGGCCAGGGTTTCCATCGGTGTGGTGGTGCTGTTGACGTGGGGCGCTGGTTCCTGGGCGTTGCATAACGTGCCCGGCGGGCCGAGGTCGACGGATACGCAGCGGTACAGCCCTTCGTTGTACGGTGGCGGTACCTGGGCGAACATCATCAGCCCCAGGTACACCCCGGACACCGAGTTGCCGGCGTAGGAGTTGATGAAGTACGGCACCTGCGGCGGACTTTCGATCAGGATGTGCGCCTCGTCGCCGCGAATTTCCACTTGCGCGGTGATCGACAGTTCACCCAACCCATGGCCCGAGTCTTCCAGCACGGCAGTGCCGCTGTAGAGGCCATCCGGTACTTCTCGCAGCAAGGCCCGCATGTGCCGGTCCGCCATGTCTTTCAATTCGGCGATACACGCACGCACCTGCGCCACGCCATAACGATCGAGCAGTTCCAGCAAATGCCGTTCACCCACATTGCAGGCGCCGTACTGGGCGTTGAGATCGCCTTCTTGATAGGCCCGGGCGCGCATGTTGGTCAGCAGCAGGTTGATCACGTCTTCACGGCGCTTGCCTTGGGACCAGAGCTTGACCGGCGGGATCCGCAAGCCTTCGGCGTAGATTTCCCTGGCATCGGGGTTGTAGCCGGCGGGCACCGGTCCGCCGATGTCGGTCAGGTGACCTTTGCACACCGCCCAGAACACCAGCTCGCCTTGGTAGAACACCGGTTTATACATGCAGCAGTCAAGAATATGGCTGCCCATGTAAGCGGGGTCATTGTGATAAATCACATCGCCTTCCTGGACGTCATCGCCGAAGAAACCGGCCACGCATTTCATCGCCGGAATCAGCGATCCGAGGTGAATCGGGATGTCCTGGCCTTGCAGGATCATTTCCGGAAGGTGATCGAAGAGTGCGTTGGAGTAGTCGTGGGCCAGGTTGAAAACGCTTGAACGACCGGTTTTCTCAAGGGTGATGGTCATTTCCCGTTGCGCGGTTTCGAGCGCGCCACGCACGACTGCCAGGGTGATCGGATCTACTGTGCTCATGGGTCACCAGAAATCTTGTTGTTATTCAGGTGGAGGTCAGGACGAACGTCTAACCCACGACACAAAACTACGCGCTCTAGCCAGCGGCTGGCTTGGCGCAAAGTGCACTGGTTTTTGATTGTCAGTGCACTTGTGATGGCGGCCTGACAGCCGACCAGGATGTTGGTGACTGAGTACATATCCATTGCTGCGGTAACGGCCGCCTATGGTTTCGCCCTTACGGCGAGTCCCTTTTTCAAACGCCAAAAAGGAACCAAAAGGCTTTGCCCCACCACTCGGTGCCTCGCTGGGGCTCGGCATGCCAGAACGAAGGCATTGCTCCGTGGGTCGCCGCGATGGGCCGTCCCTGGCCCAGCGCGGCTAAACCGGCGTCCTGCCGGTTTACCCACTGCGCAATGCCTGCGTTCGGCCATCGTGGTTAATGGGGCGCCCAGATCAAAAACAAAAGCGAGGCGGCCTTAAAGCCGACCTGACTTTGACGGGTGTACCTGGATCCCCTGTAGGAGCGAGCATGTCGAATCGTCGCACCGTCGCGATGGTCGTCAACGATGACGCGGGGCACCTGGTAGCCCGCGGTGCCCTCAGGTTCATCGCGAGCATGCTCGCTCCTACAGAGGGTATGCGTATGGCTTCCGATCAGGCCGGCCGGTCGGCCGCCTCGCTTTTGATTGTGATCTGGCTTTTGATGTTCTTGCCCCCTCGAGAGGCCGAATGGAGGTTCTGCGCAGTGGGTAAACCGGCAAGGATGCCGGTTTAGCCGCGCTGGGCCATGGATGGCCCATCGCGGCGACCCACGGAGCAGGACCGGAGCGAGGGCATGCCGAGCCCTAGCGAGGCACCGAACGTCAGGGGCAAGAGCCCTTGGTTACTTGGGGCTCTTCCAAGTGACTCGCTGTAAAAGCGAAACCCTAAGTGGTCGTTACCGCAGGAATGGATATGTACACCTGAAAGAAATTGGTCGGCTGTCAGGCCGCCTTCGCGAGCAGGCTCGCTCCCACAACACGCGTGATATCAAGAGGGCTTGGGTGGGGCCGCATCCGACGGGGCTTTTGCCGAACCCTGCTTTTGCGCGCGCCACGTCGCCGGAGGCATGCCGAACTGGCTGATGAACCAGCGCGTAAACGAACTCGCCATCGAGTAGCCAAGCATGTCGGCAATGCGACTGAGCGAGTAATTCGGGTTGTCCAGGTAACGCAGCACCAGGTCGCGGCGCACGTCGTTGATCACATCGTTGAAGGCACAGCCATCATCCTTGAGGCGACGTTGCAGTGTGCGTACGTTCATGCCCTGGCTCTGCGCGACCTGTTCGATGGTGGCGCGGCCCATGGGCAGTAGCAGGTAGATGGCCTTGCGCACTTCGAACAGCATCGAAGTGCCCTGGTGGCTTTGCAGCGAATCGAGGTAGCTCTGGGCATAGCGTGCCATGGCCGGGTCGGCGTTGGGGTTGGTCATGTCCAGGCTGGCGCCGGCGCAGACGATGCCGTTGAACTCACTGCCGAATTCCAGGGTGCAACCGAACAGGCGGCGGTGCAGTTGAAGGTTGTCGGGGGCCTGGTGGGTGAAATTGACGCTGTAGGGATGCCAGTGTGAGCCGAGCAGGGCGGCGCACAGGCGGAACATCACGCCGATGGCCAGCTCGGTGGCCTGTCGACAGGGCATCGGCGATTCGGTGACCACCTCTTCGCGAATGATCACCATCTTGCCGGCCTCTTCAATGAAGATGGCCAGCGAGTCATTCATCAAGTGCCGGTAATGCACCACCACCTGCAAGGCATCGCGCAGCGTGCGCTGATGGCTGAGCAGCAGGCTGACCACGCCGAAGTCCGAAAGCTGGCGTGATTCGGCCATGCTCAAGCCGAAGGTCTGGCAGCCACTGGCAGCGGCTGAATCCTCCAGCAGGCGCACGGCGGAATCGATGGGGATGCGATGTTCCGGGGCCTGCAGCAAAGCCTTGGACAAGCCAACACTGGCCAGCAAATCGCGAGGGTTGAACCCCAGGTATTGGGTGACCTCCAGGTAGTTGGTCAAGACGGCGGCGCGAACAAGCTTGGTCATGCGAAGGTCTTTCCTGGGCCGATTGCAATTCAAGTGAGCGTGGCGACTATATCCAGCGCATCAGCAATTGCAACAGTTGTTAAGTGAGCGATTGCACCCGCCCATTGCTGTCCGATTTACCACTCTTGAACCTGCCTCATCGAGGCTCACCCATTGATTACAGTGACCCGCACAGAACTTGCTGAGATTTTCGACCGGTGGTCGCACCGCGCCATCACCGAAACGTTTGTCATGAAAAGAAAAGTGCCTGACGTCCAATGAAAAGCGCCTGGGGTGGGCGCTCTTTAATGTCAGTCCTACAAAAAGCCCCTGGCGACAGAGCCAGTCGAGTCATCGAGAAAGCGTAGGTGTTGAAGTGGACAAACTGCAAACTGCCGCAACCGTTCTGATCGTACCGGGCCTGCGTGAGCACGTCGCCGAACATTGGCAAACGTTGCTTGAAGCCAGGCTGAGCAAGGTACGTAGCGTGCCGCCGCTGGAGGCCGACAAGCTCGATTGCAACAAACGCGTGCAAGCGATCCAGCACGCACTGGAACAGATCGACGGGCCCGTGATCCTGGTCGCCCATAGCGCCGGTGTCCTGATGGTCGCGCACTGGGCCGCGCAGCATAGCCGGCCGATCAAGGGCGCGCTGCTGGCCGCTCCACCTGACCTCGATGCCCCTTGGCCGTCTGGCTACCCATCGCCGGAAACCCTGCGTAGCCAGGGGTGGGACCCTCTACCCAAAGGCCCGTTGCCATTTCGCAGCCTCGTGGCCGCCAGTACCAACGACCACCTCGCCAGCCTGCAAGCCGTTACGCACTTGGCCGAAGGCTGGGGCAGCGAGCTGCTCAACCTGGGTGATGTCGGTCATCTCAATCCTGCTGCCGGGTACGGGCACTGGCCGCAAGCCGAAGCCCTGATCCTCGAGCTGGATCGCTAGTTCAGGCGCCGGTTGGCCCGCGCCATCCGGTATCCGCCCCTATCCTGAAAAACGTAAACCCCTGGCACAAGGGGTTACGCGGGGCCTGCTGCGCTTAAAACAAATACAAAAAGGCGGAGACAACGCTATGCACCACAACAAGAGTCACGGGTTCACCGCTTCACGCTACACCTTGCTGGCCTCTGCCATTCTCGCGGCAACGGTGCCGACGGCCCATGCGGTCGAGATCGAGACAGGTAACCCGGACTGGAACGTTCGCGTGGATAACACCGTCAAGTACAACTACGGCGTACGCACCGAAAGCGCGGACAAACGTATGTTGGGCACGCCCAACAACAACGACGGCGACTACAACTTCCGTAGGTCTGGCACCAACATCACCAACCGCGTCGACCTGTTGACCGAGATGGACGTGGTCTATCAGAACCACATGGGCTTTCGCGTGAGCGCCGCCGGTTGGTACGACAAGGCCTACGAGAACACCGGTTCCAATTCCAACCCGTTCGTCAACGGCAACGGTTCGACCTCGGGCCTGATCGCCAACGACCCACGCCTGGCCGCAGTCACCAATGACAACGTCGGCAATGGCAGCCCGCACCTGAGCAACTATGCCCAGCGTTACTACACCGGTCCGTCCGGCGAAATCCTCGACGCCTTCGTGTTCTACAGCACCGAAGTGGGCGAGGAGTCGATGCTGAGCTTCAAGGCTGGCCAGCACAACGTGTTCTGGGGCGAGACCATTCTCAATCCGGTGCATTCGATCAGCTACGGCCAGTCCGGCCTGGACCTGGCCAAGCTGGCCGCGTCGCCTGGCACCGAAGCCAAGGAGCTGTTCGTACCGCGCAATCAGCTGTCGATGTCGTTCACCGTCAACCCTGAGTTGACCCTGGCGGCCCAATACTTTCTCGACTGGGATGAAGCGCGTCTTCCAGAAGCCGGCACCTACTACGGCGGTTCCGACCTGGTCGGTTTCGGCGCGCAGTCGTTCCTGCTGGGTAACACTAATGCTGTCGTGCCTGGCAGTCCTCTGGGTTGCGGCCTGGCGCCGTGCAACGGCTTGACCAACGTGCGTCGAGGGCACGACCTGACCCCGGACAAGCGCGGCGACTGGGGCCTCATGGCCAAATGGTCACCCGCCTGGCTGGACGGCACCCTCGGCGTCTACTACCGCGAAACCTCGGAAATCCTCCCGCAGGCCTGGCTCGATGCCCGTGGCCTGAGCTCGGCCAACCCGAACGGAACCCGGCCAGCCGGCCAGGTGCCCGCGGTCATCAACACCCTCAACTCGCTGAGCACCGCCACCTATCAGATGGCCTATGCCGACAACATCAAGATCGTTGGCCTGAGCCTGTCCAAGGACGTGGGCGGGGTGAGCGTGGGCTCGGACCTGAACGTTCGGCACAACATGCCGCTGGCCAGTATCCCGGCCGTCGTCAGCACCACCAGTCCCCTGGGCCTGGGCCAGGGGCTCGGCCTGCTGCCGGCACGCACACCCGGCACTGGCGTGATCTACGACACCCCGGAAAAGGGCGACAGCATGGCCGCCACCGGCGACACCCTGCACTGGACGGTCAACGGTCTGATGACCATGCCGAAAACGCCCGTGTTCGATTCGGCGACCCTGCTCGCCGAGTTGTACTACAGCAACTTGCTCAAGCTCGATAGCAAGAACGAAGCGCTCTACAAAGGCAAGGGCACCTACCACGGTATCGATCAGCCGACCCGGGACAACTGGGGCATCGCGGTCAACTTCACACCGACCTGGTACCAGGTGTTTCCCGGTGTCGATCTCAACGCGCCAATGTCCATCAACCTCGGTCTCGATGGCGTGTCACCGGTCGCAGGTGGCGGTGCCAAGGACACCGGTAACTACGCAGTCGGCCTCGGCGCCATTGTGTACAACAAATACTTCGTCGACCTGAAGTACGTGGACTCTTTCGGCAAGGCCGACAAGTGCAATGTCAGTGGCGTGAGTACTGGCCCGACCGGAGGTGACGGCGCTGCGCCGAATGCCTTCAGCGGCAACGAAAACTACGCCTGTTACGCCGGTGGCTACTCGTCCTTTTCCGGTGGTGGTGCCACGACTGAGGACCGTGGCGCCGTGTACCTGACGATGAAAACAACCTTTTGATGCACCACTGATTTGCTCAATGCAAGCAGGAGAATAACAAGATGAAATTCGTGAAAACCGTGTTGGCCGCTTCGCTGGCCATGGTCCTTGCCGCCCAGGTACAGGCCGCTGTTTCGACCCAGGACGCTGCCAAGCTGGGCACCAGCCTGACTCTTGTGGGCGCCGAAAAGGCCGGCAATGCCGATGGTTCGATTCCGGCCTACAACGGTGGCCTGACCACGCCGCCAGCCAGTTTCAAGGCGGGTGACAGCATGCGCCCGGACCCGTTTGCCAGTGAAAAACCGCTGCTGGTGATCGATGGCAAGAACGTCGACCAGTACAAGGGCATGCTCACCGCCACCACGGTGGAACTGGCCAAGCGCTTCCCGACTTTTCGTGTGGACGTGTTCCCGACCCACCGCACCGTTTCGCTGCCAAAAGCCATCCTCGATAACGGCGTGAAAAACGCCAGCGGTGCCAAGTCCCTCGAAGGCGGCCTGGCGATCGACAACGTGCTGCCGGGCGTGCCGTTCCCGATTCCGCAATCGGGCAACGAAGCGATGTGGAACTTCCTCTTGCGTTATCAGGGCGTGAGCATCAACTCCAAGTACGACTCCTGGAACGTTGACTCCGCCGGCGTGCCAAGCCTGGCCACCACCGGGCAGGCGTTCATTTCCTATCCGATCTACGAAAACCTGACGCAGCCAATCAGCAGCGCCGATGTGTACTACCAGATGAAGCTGTCCTACACCGGCCCGGCACGTCGCGCCGGCGAAGCGGTGATGCTCAAGGATGCGGCCAACCCGCTGCAGCAACCACGCCGCGCCTGGCAATACCTGCCGGGGCAGCGTCGGGTGAAGCTGGCGCCTAACCTGGCGTACGACACACCGAACCCAGGGACTGCGGGAGCGGGCACTTATGACGATGTGTTCGTGTTCAACGGTGCGCTGGATCGCTACGACTGGAAGCTGGTGGGCAAGCAGGAAATGATCGTGCCCTACAACACCTACAAGCTGACCTACGCCCAGGATCCGAAGTCGCTGACCACTGCCAACCACTTGGCACCGGACTTCGTGCGCTGGGAAAAACACCGCGTCTGGGTCGTGGAAGGCAACCTCAAGGCCGGTGCCCGGCACATTTATGCCAAGCGCCGCTTCTACCTCGACGAAGACAGCTGGAGCGCTCTGGCCTCGGATCAGTATGACGCCCGTGGCCAGCTCTATCGTGGTTCCTTCGCGTTCCTCAGCCAGAGCTATGACAAGCAGGTGCCGGACTCCACGCCTTTCATGATCTACGACCTGGTCGGGGGTTCCTACAACATCAACGGTGTAGTCGGCCCTTACGGCGGCATCAAGTACATCGATCCGCTCTCCAAGGCCCAGTGGTCGTCGGAATCCCTGGCCGGCAGCGGCATTCGCTAAGCAAACCGCAAGCAGACGCTCGCACGATCCACTGTGGGAGCGAGCCTGCTCGCGATGGACGTTAACGATGACGCGTGCTGTCGGGATGCCCGCGTCGCCCTCTGGTCCATCGCGAGCAGGCTCGCTCCCACATGACCTGCACGGCGCAAGGTTTGAACGTCAGGCACACCGATGTGTGTCCCGGCGCGGTTTTCCGAAGAGGACGCGGTATGTGTTCGAATAAGAATTATAGGCATGTGGCGTTTGGCGTTGTGCTTGGCTTGTTGCAGGGCATCACCCACGCAGCCGATTACGTTGATGTGCTGGACCTGCCTGCCAGGGTCAGTGCCTTGGCCCTCAAGAGCCCATTGTCTGGCATGGCCCGCGCCGGTGAGCGCGTGATCGCCGTCGGCCAGCGCGGCCATATCCTGTTCTCCGATGACGGTGGCAAGCACTGGCAACAGGCTGCCGTGCCGGTCAGTGCCGACCTCACCGCCGTGAACTTTGCCAGCGCTACCCAAGGCTGGGCGGTGGGCAATGACGGCGTGGTGCTGCACACGAGCGACGCTGGCGCGACCTGGAACAAGCAACTCGACGGTCGCCAGATCGGCGACTTGCTGGTCAAGCATTACACGGCGCTGGCCAGTGCCGAGCCGGGCAACGAACAGTGGCCGCTGCTGGTCGCCGAAGGTCAGCGCCTGCTAGAGCAGGGCGCCGATAAACCGCTGCTCGATGTGTGGTTCGCCAATGACCAGGTCGGCTATGTGGTCGGCGTGTTCAACCTGATCCTGCGCACTGACGATGGCGGCCAAAGCTGGACGCCGTTGCAGGATCGCACCGACAACCCGCAGGGCTTGCACCTCAACGCCATCGCCTCTACCGGCGACAACCTGTACATCGCTGGCGAACAGGGCCTGTTGCTCAAATGGGATGACCAGGTCCAGCGCTTCGCCGCCGTGCCAACGCCCTATCAGGGCAGCTTCTTCGGCGTCGTTGGCAAGCCTGGCGAAGTGTTGGTCTACGGCTTGCGCGGCAACGTGCTGCGCAGTACCGATGGCGGCCAGAACTGGAGCGCGCTGGACACAGGTCTGCACGTCAGCATCACCGCCGGCCTCGTCGATGCCCGGGGCAATTACCGCCTGTTCACCCAGGGTGGGCAGATGCTGGTCAGCCAGGGCTCGGGTGCGCAAATGCACCTGATGCAGCAACCGGCACGCACCCCGGTCTCCGGCGCCACCCAGTCCGCCGACGGCGCATTGGTGGTAGCGGGCAGCCGTGGCGCCCAGGTATTAGCCGCCGATCCAGCCCTCGAACCCTAAGAGCGAGAACCCAGACATGGGCAATATCAAACAAGACGCCATGCCGGTGATCCGCGAGCTGCGTGATTTCGACCGCCGCTCGGGCAACCTGCTCGAACGGCTGGTGTTCAACTACCGTCCGCTGTTCATGCTGCTGATGGCCTTGGCCACCGTGGTCCTGGGCTTCATGGCGGTGACCCGCCTGGAACTGCGCCCCAGCTTCGAAAAAATGATTCCGCAGAGCCAGCCGTACATCCAGAACTTCCTGGAGAACCGCCAGTCGCTGCGCGGCCTGGGCAACTCGGTGCGGGTGGTGGTCGAGAACACCCAGGGTGACATTTTCGACCCTCAGTACCTTGACGTACTCAAACAGGTCAACGACCAGTTGTTCCTCACTGAAGGCGTCGACCGTGCCTGGATGAAGTCCTTGTGGAGCCCGGCGGTACGCTGGACTGAAGTCACCGAGCAAGGCTTCCAGGGCGGCCCGGTGATGCCTGATACCTATGAGGGCAAACCTGAGCAAATCGAACAGCTGCGCCAGAACATTTCCCGCGCCGGCATCGTCGGCAGCCTGGTGGCCAGCGACTACAAGTCGAGCATGCTCGTCGTACCGCTGCTGGACAAGTCCGCCGCAGGTGGCCAGCGCATCAACTACCATCAGTTCTCGCAGATGCTTGAAGAGCAGTTGCGCGACAAGATCGAATTCGCCGGCGACAGCGCCGCGCGTAAATCCGGGGAAGAGGGCAAAGGCCCGTACAAGGTGCGGGTGATCGGTTTCGCCAAGCTGATGGGCGACCTGATCGACGGCCTGATCCAGGTGATGATGTTCTTCGGCCTGGCCGTGGTCACCTCGCTGATCATCATCTACGCCTACACCCGTTGTGTGCGCAGCACGCTGTTGGTGGTCGGCTGCTCGCTGATCGCGGTGGTCTGGCAACTGGGCATCGTCGCCTGGCTGGGCTACGCCATCGATCCGTACTCGGTGCTGGTACCGTTCCTGATCTTCGCCATCGGTGTGTCCCACGCCGCGCAGAAGATGAACGGCATCATGCAGGACATCGCCCGTGGCACCCACAAACTGATTGCCGCGCGTTACACCTTCCGCCGCCTGTTCATCGCTGGCGTCACTGCATTGCTGGCCGACGCCGTGGGCTTTGCCGTGCTGATGCTGATCGACATTCCGGTGATCCAGGACCTGGCGATCACCGCCAGCATCGGTGTCGCGGTACTGATCTTCACCTCACTGTTGCTGATGCCGGTGGCGCTGTCCTACATCGGCGTCGGCCGCAAGGCGGCCGAGCGTGCGCTGAAGATCGACAACCGTGCCGAGCACCACAAGGGCTTCGGCAAACTCTGGGACCTGCTCGATCGTTTCACCACGCGCAAGTGGGCGACGGGCGCCGTGCTGGTCGCGGTGCTGATGGGCATTGGCGGCTTCATGGTCAGCCTGCAACTGAAGATCGGCGACCTTGAAAGTGGGGCGCCGGAGTTGCGCGCCGACTCGCGCTACAACCGCGACAACGCCTACATCACCAGCCACTACGCGCTGTCCAGCGACCTGTTCGCGGTGATGATCAAGACCGCGCCAGAAGGCTGCCTGAACTACAAGACCCTGATCCTCGCTGACCGCCTGGCCTGGGAGCTGCAACAGTATCCGGGTGTGCAGGCGACGTCCTCGCTGGTCAACGCGGTACGCCAGATCACCGCCGGCACCTATGAAGGCAACCCCAAGCTCAACAGCATCCAGCGCAACCAGGACGTGCTGAACTACGCCGCCCAGCAAGCCTCGGTCAACTCGCCGGAGTTGTTCAACAATAACTGCTCGCTGATGCCGGTGATTGCCTTCCTCAAGGATCACAAGGCCGAGACCCTGGATGCGGTGGTGGCGATTGCTGACAAGTTCGCCAAGGAAAACAGTACTGACGATCGCCAGTTCCTGTTGGCGGCCGGCAGTGCCGGGATCGAAGCGGCCACGAACATCGTGGTGCGCGAGGCCAACCGTACCATGCTGCTGTACGTCTATCTGGCGGTAACCCTGTTTTGCCTGATCACTTTCCGCAGCTGGCGCGCCACGCTGGTGGCGCTGCTGCCGCTGGTGCTGACTTCGATCCTGTGCGAAGCGCTGATGGTGGCCATGGGCATCGGCGTGAAAGTCGCGACCTTGCCGGTGATCGCCCTGGGTGTGGGGATCGGTGTGGACTACGCACTGTATCTGCTCAGCGTGCAATTGCACTTCCAGCGCCAGGGCCTGCCGCTGTCCCAGGCCTACCGCAACGCCGTGTCGTTCACCGGTCGGGTGGTCGGGCTGGTCGGTATCACCCTGGCCGCCGGCGTGGTGTGCTGGGTCTGGTCGCCGATCAAGTTCCAGGCCGACATGGGCATCCTGCTGACCTTCATGTTCCTGTGGAACATGCTCGGTGCGCTGATCCTGATTCCCGCCCTGTCGTACTTCCTGCTGCGTGAACGGGCACCGCAACCCGGCGCTGTTGCGGCAGCCGAAATCATTGAATCCACTGAACGTCCCGGCATGCCCCATGCCGTGACCACTTCCGAGTAAGTCAAGATGTCTGATTACAAAGCTCCCCTGCGCGACATGCGCTTCGTACTCAACGAGGTCTTCCAGGTATCCCGGCTGTGGGCCAGTTTGCCTGGCCTGGCCGACGTGATCGATGAAGAAACCGCTGCCGCCATCCTCGAAGAAGCCGGCAAGATCAGTGGCGAAGTCATCGCACCCTTGAACCGCGCGACCGACGAGCAGGGCTGCACCTGGAACAACGGTTCGGTGACCGCCCCGGACGGTTTTGCCCAGGCCTATCAAGCCTTCGCCGAAGGCGGTTGGGTCGGTGTCGGCGGAGATCCGCAGTACGGTGGCATGGGCATGCCCAAGGCCATTTCGGCCCAGGTCGAAGAGATGGTCAACTCGGCCAGCCTGTCGTTTGGCCTGTACCCGATGCTGACCGCCGGCGCCTGCCTGTCGATCAAGGCGCACGCCAGTGAAGAACTCAAGGCGCGTTACCTGCCGAACATGTACGCCGGCACCTGGACCGGTTCCATGTGCCTGACCGAGGCCCATGCCGGCACCGACCTGGGCATGATCCGCACCCGCGCCGAGCCCCAGGCCGATGGCAGCTACAAGGTCAGCGGCAGCAAGATTTTCATCACCGGCGGCGACCACGACCTGACCGAGAACATCATCCACCTGGTTCTGGCGCGACTGCCGGATGCCCCGGCGGGCCCAAAAGGCATCTCGCTGTTCCTGGTGCCCAAGGTGCTGGTCAACGCCGACGGATCGCTGGGTGAAAACAATGCGCTGTCCTGCGGCTCCATCGAACACAAGATGGGGATCAAGGCGTCGGCCACCTGCGTGATGAACTTCGACGGCGCCACCGGCTGGATCGTCGATGCGCCGAACAAGGGGCTGGCGGCGATGTTCACCATGATGAACTATGAGCGCCTGGGCGTGGGCATCCAGGGCCTGGCGCAGGGCGAGCGTTCCTACCAGAACGCCGTCGCCTATGCCCGTGATCGCTTGCAGAGCCGTGCACCTACCGGCGCGCAGAACAAAGACAAGGCCGCCGACCCGATCATCGTCCACCCTGACGTGCGGCGCATGCTGTTGACCATGAAGGCCCTGAACGAAGGTGGCCGTGCGTTTTCCAGCTACGTGGCCCTGCAACTGGACATCGCCAAATACAGCGAAGACCCGACAGCCCGCACCCGTGCCCAGGAACTGGTGTCGTTGCTGACCCCGGTGGCGAAGGCATTTCTCACCGACATGGGCCTGGAAACGACCCTGCACGGGCAGATGATTTTCGGCGGCCATGGCTACATTCGTGAGTGGGGCCAGGAGCAACTGGTGCGCGACGTGCGCATCACGCAAATCTACGAAGGCACCAACGGCATCCAGTCTCTGGACTTGGCCGGGCGCAAGATTGTCGGCAGCGGCGGGACGCTCTACCGGCTGTTTGCTTCGGAAATCCGCAACTTCACCGCCAACGCCAGCGCCGAACTTGATGAGTTCACCCAGCCGTTGAACGCCGCCGTGGACACCCTCGATGAACTGACCGCGTGGCTGCTGGATCGGGCCCAGGGCAACCCGAATGAAATCGGCGCGGCCTCGGTCGAGTACCTGCACGTGTTCGGCTACACCGCGTACGCCTACATGTGGGCGCGCATGGCCAAGGCCGTCGTGAGCGGCGATGCCGAAGACGATTTCTACACCAGCAAGTTGGCCACCGCGCGTTTCTACTTCGCCCGGTTGCTGCCGCGTATCCACTCGTTGAGCGCATCGGCCAAAGCCGGTAGCGACTGCCTCTACGAGCTGCAAGCCGACCAGTTCTAAAGGACAAGGAACCTTAATCATGATGGCGACAAAAATAATTCCACCCGCCGAAGGCGCCTATGCCTATCCCTTGCTGATCAAGCAATTGCTGCTGTCCGGGGCGCGCTACGAACCGGGTCGGGAAATCGTCTACGCCGACAAACTGCGCTACAGCTACCAGACCCTCAACCAACGCATTCGCCGCCTGGCCAATGCGTTGACCGCGGCCGGGGTCAAGGCCGGTGACACCGTGGCCCTGCTTGACTGGGACAGCCACCGCTACCTGGAATGCTTCTTCGCCGTGCCGATGATTGGCGCGGTGCTGCACACGGTGAACATTCGCCTGTCGCCGGAGCAGGTGCTGTTCACCATGAACCACGCCGAGGACGACGTGGTGCTGGTGCATGATGACTTCCTGCCGCTGGTGGAACAGATTCAGGGCCGGTTGACCACGGTCAAAGGCTTTGTGCAGCTCACCGAAGACCAGGCATCCGATACTTCGTTGCCGGTGCTGGGTGAGTACGAGCAGTTGCTGTCCCAGTGCCCGGACCAGTACGAGTTTCCCGATTTCGACGAGAATTCGGTAGCGACGCTGTTCTACACCACCGGCACCACCGGTGATCCCAAAGGCGTGTATTTCACCCATCGCCAATTGGTCTTGCACACCTTGAATGCCGTGGGGACATTGGGCGTCTACCAGGGGACGCCGCTGCTGCGTTCCGATGACGTGTACATGCCGATCACGCCGATGTTCCATGTGCATGCCTGGGGCGTGCCTTACGTCGCGACCCTGATGGGCATCAAGCAGGTGTACCCCGGCCGCTACGAACCCAACAGCCTGGTCCGGCTTTATCAGGAGGAGAAGGTGACCTTTTCCCACTGTGTGCCGACCATCCTGCAAATGCTCCTCACCTGTGAGCAAGGCAAGTCCGCCGATTTCAATGGCTGGAAAATGCTCCTGGGCGGCAGTGCGCTGCCCTTGGGTCTTGCCAGCGAAGCCAGTGCCAAGGGCATGGTGGTGCACGCCGGCTACGGCATGTCGGAAACCTGCCCGCTGCTGTGCCTGACTTACCTGCGCGATGAAGACCGCAAGCAATCGGCCCAGGCGCAACTGCCGACACGCATCAAGACCGGTACGCCGGTGCCGATGGTCGACCTGAAAATCATCGATGCCAGTGGCAATGACGTGGTCCATGACGGCGAGTCCCTGGGCGAGATCGTGGTGCGCGCGCCGTGGTTGACCCAGGGGTACTTGAAAGAGCCGCAAAAAGGCGCCGAATTGTGGCAGGACGGCTGGTTGCACACTGGCGACATGGCTTCCATCGACCCGTTGGGCGGTGTGGAAATCAAGGATCGCATCAAGGACGTGATCAAGACGGGCGGGGAGTGGATCAGCTCCCTGGAGCTGGAAAGCCTGATCAGCGAACACCAGGCGGTGCTGTCGGTCGCGGTGGTGGGCATTGCCGATGAGCAATGGGGTGAACGGCCCATGGCCCTGGTGGTGTGCGAGCCGGGACAGTACCTGGACCGCAAGATCCTCGAGGCGCACCTGCAAGGGTTCGTCGAGCTCGGTCGGATCAATAAATGGGCGATTCCCAAGCAGTTCAAGTTCGTGGCTGAGATTCCCAAGACCAGCGTCGGCAAGATCAACAAGAAGCTGATCCGGGAACAGGCGCTTGCCTGAGCAACCGTGACGCACAACCCACTGTAGGAGCGAGCATGCTCGCGAGAAACCCGAGAGCACCGCGGGGTGTCAGGTAGCCAGCGTCATCGTTGACGACCATCGCGAGCATGCTCGCTCCTACAGGGGGCCTTCGGCACGTCCCCTTTCGATGAAAATCCCCCCGGTCGTTTTTCAAAAACCATGAGGTTGCGTACCTCATTGCGACAACTCTTATCCCTCTACGGAAATTACTTTCATCTCGTTTGAAGTTCGTGCCTCGAAATGTTCTAAGAGTTTCACAAATATTTCGACGTGACCCTCTTGAGGAGTACCGCATGTTCAAACGAGCAATTCCCGCCGCCATTCTGTTGTTCGGCGGTTCGATCGGCGCACAGGCAGCAGAGCCCGGCGCACGCGGCTTTCTGGAAGACAGCAAGGCCAGCCTTTCCATGCGGACCCTGTACTTCAACAGCGATAACCGCGACGGCAGCGCAGACCCTTCCAAGACCGAAGAGGCGGCCCAGGGTTTTGTGCTGCGTTATGAGTCGGGATTCACCCAAGGCACCCTGGGGTTCGGGCTTGATGCCCAGGCGTTGCAAGGGATTACCCTGGACAGCGGCGCTGGTCGCCACGTCGGCAGCGGCATGATTCCCTCGAAGGGCGACGGTGCGGCCGATGCCTGGAGCAGCTTCGGTCCCACGGCGAAGATGCGCATCGCCAAGACCGAACTGCGTTACGGCACGTTGTTGCCGAAGCTGCCGATACTGCTGTCCAACGATGCCCGCGTGCTGCCGCAATCGTTCACCGGCGGCCAGGTCACGTCAAAAGACATCGATGGCCTGACCCTGACCGGCGGGTTGCTGGAGCACGCAGTCGGTCGTGCCTCGACCGATCGAACCGGCCTGTCGGTTGCGGGCGGTACCCGGGAGAGCAACAAGTTCTATTTCGCCGGGGGCGACTACGAGGTGACCAAGGCGCTGAAGGCACAGTACTACTTCGCGCAGCTGGAAGACTTCTACAACCAGAACTTCCTCGGCCTGACACACAGCCTGGCCATCGACAGTGCAAGCGCCATCACCACGGACCTGCGCTATTTCCGCACCACCTCCAGCGGTGCCAACAGCTCCGCCGCAGGTAGAGCGCAAGGCTATCGCGTCTCGGGTTACACCGATGACAACAACGGTGAAATCGATAACGACACCTGGGCTGCCATGGTGACCTATACCAACGGCGGACATGCCGTGGCGCTCGGTTACCAGCAAGTGGGCGATGGCAGCAACTTCGTCCAGCCCAACCAGGGCAGCCTGGTGGACAAAGGCGCGGGTGGCGGCAGCGTCTACCTGCCCACCGATCGCATGATCCAGAACTTTGCCCGCGCCGGGGAGCAAACCCGTTTCGGTCAATACACCTATGACTTCGCGCCCCTTGGAATCCCGGGCTTGAAGGCGTCAGTGGCGTATCTCAAGGGCACGGACATCAAGGCGCAAAACGCTGCGGATCAGTCTGAGTGGGAGCGTGATATGACGCTGGACTATGTGATTCAGTCGGGTTCGTTCAGGGGGCTTGCCTTCAGTGTGCGTAACGGCAAGTCGAACACCGATGCCGGGCGCAATGTTGAGCAGAATCGGTTCATCATCAACTACTCCCTCTCACTGCTATAACGGCCGCTACACCCTCACGGCGAATGAAATCCCGGGTAACCGACCAATCAGCGGATTCACTCGATCCACTGTAGGAGCGAGCATGCTCGCGATGGAGGTCAACGATAACGCGGGGAGCCTGGCCCCCCGCGGTGCTCTCAGGTTTTTCGCGAGCATGCTCGCTCCTACGATGCCCAACCTGACCGCCACTCAATAAACATCCCGCAAATAACGCTTCTGCTCACTCATCTTGCGCCAGTAGTCAGCGGCGCCTTGCGAGTCCAGTCCACCGTGGTGCTGCGCGACCTGGCGCAAGGCCTGGTCGACGTCCTTGGCCATGCAGCTGGCGTCGCCACAGATGTACAACCGGGCGCCGTCCTGCAGCCAGCGCCAGAGTTCGGCGCCTTGTTCGCGGATGCGGTCCTGCACGTAGATTTTCTCGGCCTGGTCACGGGAAAACGCCAGGCTTAGTTGCGTCAGCAGGCCATCGTGTTGCATGCCTTGCAATTCGTCGCGGTAGTAGAAGTCGCTGGCGGCGTGCTGTTCACCGAAGAACAGCCAGTTCTTGCCCTGGTCGCCCCGCGCCCGGCGCTCCTGCAGGAAGGCGCGGAAGGGCGCGACCCCGGTGCCGGGCCCGATCATGATCATCGGCACATCACCTTCGTTCGGCACGCGAAAGTGTCTGGCTGGCTGGACGAAAACCGGTACCTCGGCGTCCTGCGCGCGGTCGGCGAGGAAGGTCGAGGACACGCCCTTGCGCTTGCCGTAGCGCACCGCCGCCACGGTCAGATGGACTTCCCGTGGATGCGCCTTGGCGCTCGAAGCGATGGAATACAGGCGCGGTTGCAAGCGCTTGAAGGTGCCCAGGAGCTCGCTCGCCGAGCAGTCCAGCGGATATTCCTGCAGTACGTCCGCCAGTTGCCGGCCCCACAACCATTCTTTCAACTGGGCCTTATGCTCAGTCCCCAGCAACTGTTTCAAACCGGGATTGGCGCTGCGTTCGGCGATGAAAGCCAGGGTGTCGCTGTTGGGCCGGGCGATTTCGAAGTGTTCGGTCAGTGCCTGGCGTAACGACACTTCGGCGCATTGATCGACATTTACCAGGGTCTCGCCATTCAACCGGGTCAAGTCGAGCAACTCGTCGACCAGTTCCGGGCAATTGCGCGGATGGACGCCCAGCGCGTCACCCGCCTCATAACCCAGTCCCGAATCCGCCAGGTCCAGGGAAAACATGCGGGTTTCCTTGTGCGGGCTCTGGCGGTTCAAGTGAAGATTGGCCAGCAGCCGCGAAGCATGGGGCTTGGCCTTGCCGGGTGTCTGGGCAGCGCTGGCGGCAGTGTGGCTATGCGCGACGACCACAGCTTCGGGCCTGAGCGTCTTCTGCAATTGCGCCAGCCAGGTATCGGCGCGCTCCTCGAATTCGGTGTCGCAATCGACCCGTTCCAGCAGGCGGGTGGCGCCCAGTTCCTGCAGGCGCTGATCGAGCTGTTTGCCGTGCTGGCAGAATCGGTCATAGGCCGGATCACCCAGGGCCAGCACCGCAAAGCGCAAGGACTCCAGACGCGTCTGGGCGGTGCTGAGGGTGTGCCAGAAACCTTCGCCATTGTCCGGCGGATCGCCATCGCCGAAGGTGCTGCTGATCAGTGCCAGATTCTGCGTGCTGGCCAACTTGCTGGCGGGGAAGTCGGCCATCGCGCTCAGCTCCACGGCGAAGCCGTTATCGCGCAGGCGCGCGGCCAGGCGCTCGGCCAGGGTTTCGGCATTGCCGGTTTGCGACGCCCAGAGCAAGGTCACCGCGGGGGCATTTTCTGCAACGGCGGGCGCCAAAGTTGCAGCATGATCAGCTACACCCGCATCAACCCGACTGAACAAACCGCCCAGGAGCCCGTCCAGCCACAGACGAGTCTCGGTGGCCAACGGCGCGCTGGGCGGCAGCACCGGCACACCAGCCGCCTGGCGACCGGCCGGGGATTGCAGGCCACTGAGAAAACCGGCGAGGTAGGTGCGTTCACTGTCGTTCAATGGCGGGGAGGGCAGGCAACGGATGCCCGCGAGATCGGCAAAGGTCTCGATGCTCGACATGGCGAGTTCCTCTGGTAAGGGGGATGAGTCGACGGTGGCCGGCGCTGGCGTTTGCAGGAACTGATGGTCGATCAGTTCGACACGTTGCAGGGCGACCGCACAGAATTTGAATTCGGGCTGCTGCGAGATCGGGTCGACGGCATCGTTGGTCACGGCATTGATCGCCAGGTTCTCGCCAAACACATCGTTCCAGTGAAAAGGCGCAAAACAGTTGCCCTGGCGCACGCGGTCGCTCACCAGCGCAGGCAACACGGCCCGACCTCGTACCGAACGTACCTCGACCGGGTCCTTGTCCTTGATGCCCAGGGCGCTGGCATCCTCGGGATGGATCTCGACGAAGGGGCCCGGATTGAGCTTGTTCAGGGTCGCCACCTTGCCGGTCTTGGTCAGGGTGTGCCACTGATGCTGCAAGCGCCCGGTGTTGAGCACGAAGGGAAAGGCTTCATCCGGCATTTCAGCGGGAGCCATGTGCGGACGGGCGAGAAAGATGCCTTTGCCGCGCTCGGTGGGGAAGACGATCGTCGGCTGGCTGCCGTCGGCTTCGACCCTGAGTGCCTGACTCTCGCCATTGTTGAGGTAGCGAATCGGATTGCGTTCCGCCGCGCTAGCGCTGGCGCAGGGCCATTGCAAGGGTTTGTTGCGCAGGCGCGGGTAGCTGGCGCCGCGAATGTCATAGCCGGTCTTGGGGTTCCAGGCGCGCTTGATCTCTTCGAACACCGCGTCGGCAGTGCTGTAGGTGAACGCCGCGGCGAAGCCCATTTCGCAGGCCACCCGGGCGATGATCTGCCAGTCGGGCAGCGTCTCGCCCGGGGGCTCCACGGCTTTTTGCATCAGCGTCAGGTTGCGCTCGGAGTTGATCATAACGCCCTCGGCCTCGGCCCAGAGCGCGCCGGGCAGCAGGATGTCGGCGTAACGGTTGGTCTCGGTGTCGAGGTAGGCGTCCTGGGTGATGACCAGCTCGGCCGCCTGCAGGCCGTCGATCACTTTCTGGCGGTTGGGGCCCGACGCCACCGGGTTGGTGCAGATGATCCAGCAGGCCTTGATCCGTCCTGCGCTCATGTCTTCGAACATCGACACGGTGCCGCCACCTGCGTTGCGCGGCAGTCGGTCGCGGGGGATGCTCCACAAGTTCTCGATGAACGCGCGGTCCGCCTCTACCAACAGCGAACGCTGGCCGGGTAGGCCAGGCCCCATGTAGCCCATCTCACGGCCACCCATGGCGTTCGGTTGCCCGGTCAGGGAGAACGGCCCGCTGCCCGGCCGGCAGATCGCCCCGGTGGCCAGGTGCAGATTGCACAGGGCGTTGGTGTTCCAGGTGCCGTGGGTGCTCTGGTTCAGCCCCATGGTCCAACAGCTCATCCACTGTGCGGCTTCGCCGATCCATTGCGCGGCCTGGCGAATGTCCGCCTCGGGCAGACCGGTGAGGTGTGCGACCTTGGCCGGCGGATAGTCCTCGAGAAATTCCGGCATGGCCTCCCAGCCTTCGGTGAACGCCGCGATGAACGCCGGGTCGGTGTGGCCGTTTTTCACCAGCAGATGCAGCAAGCCATTGAGCAATGCCAGGTCGGTGCCCGGCTTGATCGGCAGGAACAGGTCGGCTTTGTCCGCGGTGGCGCTGCGCCGTGGATCGACCACGATCAACTTCGCGCCGGCCTTGACCCGGTCCATCATGCGCAGGAACAAAATCGGGTGACAGTCGGCCATGTTGGCGCCGATGACGAAAAACAGGTCCGCCTGGTCGAAGTCCTGATACGAGCCCGGAGGGCCATCAGAACCGAGGGAGAGCTTGTAGCCGCTGCCGGCGCTGGCCATGCACAGGCGGGAATTGGACTCTATGTTTGCGGTTCCGACAAAACCCTTGGCCAGTTTGTTGATCAGGTATTGGGCTTCCAGCGACATTTGCCCGGACACGTAGAACGACAATGCATCGGGGCCGTGGCGATCGAGGGTGTCGCGCAGTCGGTTGGCCGTCTCGCTGATGGCTTTATCCATGGCAATGCGCACCGGATCGCGGCGGCGTTCCTGGCGCAGGTAGGCGTGTTCCATCCGGCCCGACTCGGCCATGGCCTGGCCGCAGGTGGTGCCCTTGGTGCAGAGCCTGCCGGCGTTGCTCGGGTGCTCCTTGTCGCCGCTGACCTTGACCACGCGGTTGTTTTCGACCTGCATGACGATGCCGCAGCCCACACCACAATAGGGACATACACTGCGTACGGTTTTGCTTGTCATCCTCGTCCCTCGAATCTTTTGCCGGCCGTTGCCGATGCCGGAAACAAAAAAGGCGCCATGCGGCCCACCGTCAGAAAAAACGGGGGACACACGGCGCCTTTGTCGTATGCATGCAATCAGCGTTGACTGCAGGGTTGAGGTGTTCCTAGCAAGTCACGCGCCAAAAATGCCCTTGAGGTCGTGATCGTTGTCGATGCGCAGGCGGGCGGGGCTACGCGCGCAGGGCTTTGACGGATGAAAAGCGCGGTCTTGTGCGGATCGCCGGCGAGGGGAGTGCAGGAGGGAAATCGTTGAACAGCGGTTCAAATGAACGGTGCAGCACCGGTTGCCTGCACTTTTATAAAGCGCCATGTGCACCCAGGTGCACCAGTCGGTGGCGGCGTCGGGACTGGCGCCTGTGTCGCGCCAGTCCCGACCGGGTTATCACTTGCCCAGCGGTGGCGTGCGCGGTGGAATCAAGCGCTTCGAACCACAGGCCTCGAACGCCGACGCCAGGCGCAGCAGGCTCGAGTCGTCATAGGCGCGACCGGCAAAGGTCAGCCCCACGGGCATGCCGATGTCCGGCATGACACCCATCGGCACGGTGACTGTCGGCACACCCAGGTGACGTATGGCGAGGTTGCCGTTGGCCACCCATACACCGTTGCTCCAGGCGATGTCCGCCGCTGCCGGATCAACGTCGGCATTGGCCGGGCCGACGTCGGCGACCGTCGGGAAAATCACTGCATCGAGCCCCAGTCGGTCCATCCACTGTTCAAGATCGATCTGGCGGGTCTGTTCCAGGCCGCGCAGGCCATCAGGCACCGTCGGGATCTGGTCCCACGGGGTAATGCCGCGCTCGGCCATGCGCACGTACTCGTCCATGCCGGCGGCCAGGTCGCCTTCGCGGTTGGGCAGGGTGCCCGGGTCGTGCGGGAAAATCAGTGGCCCATCGACATCCACCAGACGGTTCAATTTCGGATCGCCGTTGGCCTGCAGGAAATCGTCGAACGCCCAGGCCGTCAGGTCCCACAGCTCGTGATGCAGGAATTCCTTGGACACGATCCCGCGATTGAACACGGTCGGTGCACCGGGGCGATCGCCTTCACAGTTGGAGACGAGGGGAAAATCGACCTCGACGACTTCGGCGCCGGCGGCCTGCAAGGCCTGGCGTGCCTGTTCCCAGAGCCCGATCACCGAAGGCCGGGTGTGGATGCGCTGCCCGGTCGGGCCGCCGATGCCAGGGGCTTCACTGGTGCCGGCTTCAGGGTCGGCGTTGATGTACATGCGCGGAACGCCCAGGCGCTTGCCGGCCAGTGCCGCGGCATTGGCGGCCAGGTCCTGGTAAGACGCGGGGCGGACCGAGGCGACGGGTGGAATCGGCACCCAGGGTTGCATGCGCCACAGGTCGCCGCGGGTGTCGGGGTCCTCGGCCACCACCACGTCAAGCACCTCGAGCAGGTCGGCCATGGTCCTGGCAAACGGCACGACGACGTCCATGGTCGGCGTCAACGGCCAGTTGCCGCGCACCGAGATCACGCCGCGTGACGGCGTGTAGGCACACAAGCCATTGTTGGACGCAGGGCCGCGACCGCTCGACCAGGTTTCTTCAGCCAGGCCGAAGGCGGCAAAACTCGCGGCGGTGGCCGTCCCTGCGCCGTTGGAAGAGCCCGAGGCGAAGGGGGCGGTGAGGTAGTCGGCGTTGTACGGGCTTTCTGCGCGGCCGTACACGCCACGCTGCATGCCGCCGTTGGCCATCGGCGGCATATTGGTCTTGCCCAGGCAGATGGCACCGCCAGCACGCAAGCGCTCAACGGTGAATGCATCGCGATAGGCGACCAGGTCCTTGAAAGCCGGACTGCCGGAGGCGGCGGTGAGCCCCTTGACCAGATAACTGTCCTTGGCCGTATAGGGGATGCCATCGAGCGGGCCCAGCGTTTGGCCCTTGGCTCGACGGGCATCGCTGGCCTGTGCCTCTTTCAAGGCGTCGGGGTTGCGCACCACCACCGCGTTGAGCGCGGTGGGCGTCTGGGGCGTGTCGTAGGCATCGATCCTGGCCAGATAAGCCTGGACCAGCTCAACGGCAGTGGTCTGGCCGGATTCGAGCGCAGCGCGCAGTTGGGCAATGGAAACTTCGGTGACTTCGATCATGCGGTGACTGCCGAGTGTTGATGGGGGATGCGCTGAGTGAGGCATCCGGGTACGCCCGTCATGTTAGCACCGCGCTCGTCGAAGTCAGCGATCGACTTGAAGACGCAGGCGCTGGTTCACCGGATTGAAACAGGTGCGCAAATGGTCGATGACCTGGTCGATCGAAGGCCCTTCAATGGCCGGTAGTTGCGAGTTCTCGCCAAATTCACGCCAGATGAACAGGGTCATTTCAGCGCCATCGGTCAGTGTACGCGCGGCGGCGCTGGTGCCGAAGTTTTCCAGCAGCCGGTAGCGCTCATCCTCCCAGAACTGGTCCTCGACCCACTGGTAGACCGGTATGTAATGAAAATGGATGGGGAAGCGTGGGTCATGGCCGAAGCGGCTGATATAGAGCCACTTGGGCTTCAACTCCGCTTGCAGGGTTTTCTGGATGCTGGCGAGCAGCACGCCCATCTCCACCAAGGCCTGCTCGGGCAGGTCGGACAGCGAATTGGCGTTGTGCCGGGTGCCCAGCACCAGATAGCCGGGGAGCGCCGAAGACATATGGTGGTTGAGGATCCAGTGGGCGGTTTCATGAATGATGAAACGGGGTGCGATGTCCATGGGTCTATGTCCGTTGGCGAAACTGCCGAAGGGGGCGAGTGGGGGTGGCCACGATCGATTCTAAATCCAGCATTGCGCGGTGCGATACGCTTTTTGCGCCGAGTCCATGAGCAGGGCCCACAGGGTTTATGGCACTGTGCCCTTCAGGTACTGGCAATGTAGGGGTAAACATTGCTCGCGACCACTGGACAAGGGTGTAGCAGGGTAATGCTTTGGTATGAGGCGGGCAGGGGCCGCCAGCCGAGCATGGCAACGGGTTTCACAGGTTCAGCTCGATCACATGGGCGGCATTGAATCGAGCATTTTCATTGACGCCCTCTTTGGCATAGCCCCGGGCATTGCAGATGACCCGGGTGTCGCCGATCCGGTAATCGAAGCTGCCATGGGTATGGCCATGCAGCCAAAGCGCGGGCTGCCACGCCTCGATCCGCGCCTGCAGGTCTGAGACGAAGCTTGCGTTGATCGGCGAATCGGCGAACGCCGGGCTGATGCTCGACCGGGTCGGCGCGAAATGCGAGATCACTACCGTGGGGATGCCGGGGTCGGCGGCAAAACATTCTTCCAGCCAGGCGACCGTCTGCATGAACAGCATCTGGGAAAGGGCCGGCGTGAACAGGTCTGGGAAGTCAGGCGCAACCTTGATGCGGCTGAAGTCGCGGATCAGCCGGGTGGCCATGTCGATACCCTGCGCCCGATCTTCCGCTCGATCGAAGAGACGGTAGTCTGACCACAGGGTACAGCCCAGGAAGCGTACGCCGTGATGAACGTATGCGGTGCGTTCCAGGACGTGGATCGGAGTGCCTTGCGACAACCTGTGCAACTGCTCGTAGGTAGAGATCAGGTCACTGCCATAAAATTCGTGATTGCCCGCCACATACAACACCGGGGCCGGGCTTGACCTGGCCCAGTCGATGGCCGCGGCCGGTCGGGAAATGTCACCGGCCAGGACCACGATATCGGCCTCCACAGCCGGGAATGGCATGGCGTCTACGGACAAGTGGATATCGGAAAGCAAGGCGATGCGCATGGAACGGTTCCTGACAGGATTGAACGTCGTCGGCTGGTTACTTGAGAGGATGACGCACCAGAATCGATTCGTCGATCCGGTCGATGGCGGTGACGCCTGTCAAGGTCATCGCCACGCGCATTTCCTTGGCGAAAATATCCAGCATGTTTTCCACCCCGCGTTGACCGTCGGCCGCTAAGGCATAGGCCATGGAGCGTCCCAGGAGTACCCCCTTTGCTCCCAGGGCCAACATGCGCACCACGTCCAGTCCCGAGCGGATCCCCGAGTCGACCAGCACCTTGAGGTCATCGCCGACCGCTTGCATGATAGGCGGCAAGGCTTGGGCCGTGGAGAGCACGCCGTCCAGCTGGCGGCCGCCGTGGTTGGAGACGACAATGCCGTCCGCACCAAAACTGACCGCATCCCTGGCATCCTCAGGGTCGAGAATTCCCTTGATGATCATCGGGCCCTTCCAGAAATCGCGAATCCACTCCAGGTCGCTCCAGCTGATCGAGGGATCGAAGTTGTTGGCCAGCCAGCCGATGTAGTCTTCGAGGGTAACGGCCTTGCCGAGATACTTCGAGACATTGCCCAGGTCATGCGGGCGGCCCAGCAGGCCGACGTTGAGAGCCCAGTCGGGTCGCGTCATGGCCTGCAGTATGCGCCGGGACGATGCGTAGGGACCGGACATGCCCGAATGGGCATCGCGATAGCGAGCGCCGGGTGTGGGCATATCGACCGTAAACACCAGGTTCTGCACGCCGGCAGCCTTGGCGCGTTCCAGCGCATTTCTCATGAAGCCCCGGTCCTTGAGCACATACAGCTGGAACCAGATGGGCTGCCGACTGTTGGCGCAGACTTCTTCGATCGAGCATACCGAGACAGTGGACAGGCACAGCGGGATGCCTTTTTTCTCGGCAGCCTTGACCGCCTGCACCTCGCCCCGGCGGGCGAACATGCCCGTCAGGCCTACCGGCGCCAACACGATGGGCATCGACAGTGGTTGATCGAACAGGGTGGTTTGCAGGCTCAATGCTTCGACGTTCTTGAGGATACGTTGGCGCAGGCTGACCTGCGTCAGGTCGGCGCTGTTGGCCCTCAGCGTATGCTCGGCATAGGCTCCGCCATCGATGTAGTCGAACAAAAAACGCGGGAGCTTGCGCCGCGCTGCCTCGCGATAATCGGATGCGGACGAAATGATCATATGGCCGATGCCTCGGGCTGATGAGGGACGGTGACGTCTGTCGAGCGTGAACGCAGATTAGCCCATGCAATCGCATCCCTGCAGAAAATGCCATTCAAACTGTTTGTGGCTGCAACATGGACGAAACATAACGCGCCTATGATCCGCCTCAACCAAAACTCAGGGAACGACCCATGAATCGGCCATCAAGAAGCCTGCGCAAACTGCTCGACGCCGTCGCCACCAACAATGAAGGCGCGGCGTTGGATGTGATGCGTGCAGCTGAACAGCTCAAGGACGAAGTGTTGCGCCAACGCTTGCTCAACCTGATTCATCGACTCAACCAGGACGCCATTGACTTGCGGATTGCGCGGGATGAGATTCAGGGGGGTGGGATCAAGTTGGCGTGAGGGGCGCCCGTCAACTTGCTGAAAGGGTGCCAGGGGGCAGCCGATCCAGGTCACGTCATCCGTCCACTCCTGGCGCAAGGTGGTCTCACCAAAGATGGCGTCAGCCGAAATGGTTGTTGGGTTGCCGAATTTTAGTAGCGAGCATGTCGAATCGTCGCACCGTCGCGATGGAAGTCAACGATGACACGGGGGAGCCTGACACCCCGCGGTGCCCTCAGGTTTTTCGTCGGAACGCCGCCCGGAGCATGCTCGCTCCTACAGGATTGCCCACTGCGCAGAACCGGATTTTGCAGGTATACCGATCCCCTGTGAGAGCGGGCTTGCCCGCGAAGGCGGCCTGACAGTCGACCAATCTCCCGCGGCTGTCCACGATCCAGGCAATATCTGTAGGAAGAATACGAGGCGACATCGCCCTGCCATTTCAAACGCCGTATGATGCGAGCCTCATTGTCGATAAGGACGTCGCCATGTCACCAAACAAGGCTTGCCCCGTCATCCTCTCCAGTACTATCGGGCCACGCATCCTTCTGTTCCGCCACCCCCTTGCGCCGGGCATTCACGCTTGGCCTCATGTACAGGAGAGTTGATGCATGAACAGATTCAGGATTCGCGAGCTGAACAGCATGGATGCGGACGCCTTGCTGGCCTTCGAAATCCACAACCGTGCATGGTTCGAATCGCATATTGATGCGCGCGACCCTTCTTTTTACTCATCGCAAGGCGTCGCCGAACATATCGAAGGCTACTTGTCCGGTTTTGCCATCGGCACCTGGCATCCGTTTGTTATTGAGGACGGCAGCGGAACAATTGTAGGGCGGGCAAACTTGAAAGGCATAAACCCATCGACCGGTTGCGCAGAGGTTGGCTATCGGATCGGTCGCGACGCCTGCGGGCAGGGCCTGGCGACACAGGCGCTCAGGCATCTGATCGAGCAAGCGCAGGCGCGTTGGCAACTGACGCAACTGGTGGCTTATGTATTCAAGGAAAATGTGGGCTCAAAAAAAGTGCTGTCCCGGTGCGGATTCAAGCTTGAACAACCCCGCAGCAACGAAGAACCGGAAGCCGAATGCCGATTCGTCCGCGCGCTTGTTCCAGACACTAATGCACAGTGATCGCCCAGGTGATGAACCCTGCAATGGCCGTGGTACAGGTCAAGGCGATAAGGAAAAGAATGTCGACCAGTTTTTCCAGGAAGTGATTGCGGTTCACGTTGCTGGTGCGCAACGCCCAGTAGGACAGCAGCGTGGTAATCAAATACAGGATGGCGTTTATCGCAAGAAAGTCATCACCCAGGGAGTCTTCACTTCTCAGCGTGGTAACCACCTGGAAAATACCGATGACCGTAATGCATACGCCCACCATGGCCGCTGAAGCGGTAAAGACATGCACGCAGATATCTTCATTCAAACTGACCGGCGATTTTTTTTCGTTCATGTCATTTCCCGTCAGCCAGCGCAGTGAGCCACTGGTTTTGCGCGAGACTTTTGCGCAGTGTAGAACAGGTCGGGTGACTGGCAAGTAGCTAGGAACCGCCGTTACAGCAATGAGATGAAATGAGCTTTTTCCCCAGGTAAATACCTTCATTCGGCGATTTTCGTCTGTCAGAGATGCCTTTCCTGGTTTTTCCAAGCGGCTGGTCGTCTACGCTGGATACACAAGCCTGCCACGTAAACTCATCCACCGGAGCGTGAAGACATGTCCGAACATTTTGACGTGGTGGTTGTGGGTTCTGGTTTCGGTGGATCGGTAATGGCCTACGAACTGGCTAAAGCCAAAATGAAGGTTTGCCTGCTGGAGCGTGGCCAGGCCTTTCCCCCAGGCTCTTTTCCGCGCAGCCCGCGTGAAGTGGCGCGCAATTTCTGGGACCCCAGCGAGCGTCTCTACGGCATGTTTGACCTCTGGTCATTCCGCAAGAGTGAGGCCGTGGTGGCGAGTGGGCTGGGCGGCGGGTCCCTGATCTACGCCAACGTGCTGATTCGCAAACCTGCGGCATGGTTCGAGCGTGACCTGGCGGGTGGGGCGCGGGGGCCATGGCCCTTGAGCTACACGGCGCTCGAACCGCATTACGAAGAAGTCGAGCGGATGCTGGGGGGGCAGGTGTATCCATCAAGCGATCTGCCGAAGGAGGCAACGACCAAGGCGCGAGCGTTCGCTGAGGCGGCTGCCAAGGTCGGGCTCAATCCATATTACCCATTGTTGGGCGTGTCATTTGCCAATCCAGGCAGACGGCCGGCCATGGGCGAGCCAATCAGGGAGACCGAGCCAAACCTGCACAACGCACCTCGTTCCACCTGCAGGCACTGCGGTGAATGCGATATTGGCTGTAACTATGGAAGCAAGAATTCACTCGACTTCAACTACCTCAGTGCGGCGAAACGCTTGGGTACGGATTGTCGAACGCTGTGCGAAGTGCGAAGTATCAGCCCGATCGATCACAGCGATCCCTCGCGAGGCTACGAGGTCTCATACGTTCGACACACACCTTTGGCTCAAATGCCTTCGAGTCATTTGCCCCTTGATGTGATGACCTGTGATCGGTTGATACTCTGCGCCGGGACGTTGGGGACAAGCTATCTGTTGCTCAAGAACCACCATCGCTTCCCGCGAATCAGCCACCTGCTTGGCAGCGGATACTCAACCAACGGCGACCTCCTGGCCTTTGTCATGCGCTGCCGCGACGGCACCTCCCGCCCGCCGCAACCACGCGTTCTCGATCCAAGCCGCGGCCCGGTAATCACGACGTCTGCACAAATCGACTTCGGCCCGGGGCGGGGAGGCATGATCCAGGACGCCGGCTATCCGGAGTTCGTCAACTGGTTGGTCGAAGCGAGCGACATGGGTGGAGTCATGCCGCGAGCGCTGCGGTTCGTCATCAACCGGATCCACGCATGGTGGTCGGCCAGCCCGCGCAGCGAGTTCGGTTTCGAGATAGCGAAGCTGCTTGGGCCAGCGGCGTTGAGTAGCAGTTCCCTCCCGCTACTGGGCATGGGGTGTGATAAGGCAGATGGTCGTCTGAGGCTGCGCAAGGCGCAACGCGGGAGCGCTTATCTGGATGTTGACTGGACGTCGCGCCACTCGGCCGAGTGCTTCGATACGCTGACCGAATGGTGTCGCAAGATCGCCGTGGAGATGGGGGGCACGCTCGCTTCAAATCCCTTGACCCGATATCTGCAACGCATCATTACCGTTCACCCGCTCGGTGGGTGTCCGATGGGCAAGGATGCCCACTCGGGGGTGGTCGGTACTGATGGTGAAGTCTTCCATTATCCCAATCTCTACATCGCCGACGGCTCGATCATGCCCGGCCCCGTCGGCGCCAATCCCAGTCTCACCATTGCAGCGATGTCGCGCCTCATTGCCCAGGGCATCATCGATCGCAGGAACGGTAGCAACACCCCGCAGGAGGGCCTGCGCCATGACCAATGACAAAGGTTCGGCCACGTCGTCACTGCAGTTTACCGAGACCATGAAAGGGTATGCAGGCGCAGGGCAGAAGGACTTCCAAAGTGGCTATGAAGCAGGTAAAGGCGTCTCGTCTTCTATCGCCTTTACGCTCACTATCAGCATTGATGACGTCGAGCGCTTCATAGACTCGCCTTTGCACCAGGCCGATGCGGCTGGTCACCTCAATTGTGGTTTGCTGGGTGGTCGTGTGCCTGTAGAGAGGGGGCGCTTCAACCTCTTCGTGGACAGTGTCGGTGATCGCCTGCGCAAAAAGATGTTGTACCGTTTGTTCGTGCGCAACCGGCAGAACGAGCCGTTGACGATTGCAGGTCATAAAGACATTTTCGATGACCCTGGTCCTGACCTGTGGTCAGACACGACGACCCTCTACGTGTCGATTCTCCGTGGGCACGTGGAACCGGCAGATGACTCGAAGGCTGATGTTGTTGCCGCAGGCATCATGCACCTGGGCGCGCTTGATTTCATGAAGCAGATGGCGACGTTTCGTTGTTTCGCCGCCACCAGGTCCAAGCGCTGGGCAGCGTTGGAACGCTTCGGTCGCTTCTTTCTGGGTAACCTGTGGGGCGTGTACGGTCGCCCCGATTTTTCGCTGACAAACACTCGGTACGAGCGGGAGATTGCGCTGTTCACCACAGAAGGCGTGCCGGATGCACAGTGCACCCACCACGCCATCACCACGGCCGATAAACTCGGATTGGGAATGCTCCGATTCACGCGTGCCGCGTGCGATGACGTGGTGCTGCTGATACATGGGCTGACCTCTTCCAGCGACATGTTCATCATGCCGGAGCACTACAACCTCGTCAGCTACCTGCTGGACCATGGGTTTACCGACATCTGGACGCTCGATGGCCGAATGAGCAATCGCTTGCCCTACAACTTGCTGCGGCACCGCTACACGATGGACGACGTCGCCCTGTTTGACTACCCGCCAGCGCTTGAGCGGATCAGGGAGGCGGTGGGGTCGTCGGTACGGATCCATGTCATTTGCCATTGTCTGGGGGCCGTGTCCTTTACCATGAGTCTTTTCGGCAAGGCTGTGACGGGTGTGAGCAGCGTTGTGGCCAATAGCGCGGCACTGACACCACGGGTCCCCGGCTGGTCCAGGGTCAAACTGACGATCGCGCCGTTCGTGACCGAGTACATTTTGGGGATGACCTATCTGGACCCTTTGTTCAGTGAGCGACCAGGGCTGACCCTTGGCAAGATCATGGGCAAAGTCACGAGCTGTTTTCACCGCGAGTGCGATGTACCTGCGTGCCATATGCTGAGTCTCATGTGGGGTGCAGGCAGCCCGGCGCTCTACAACCACAAGAACCTCGCAGACATCACCCACCGGCGCGGGGGCGACCTCTATGGCCCGACGAGTGTGCATTACTACCGCCATGTGCTGAAGATGGTGAAAGCGGACAACACCGCAGTCAAGTATGACCCATTGAATACGGAGCACAGCGCGTTACCCGACAACTACATGGCGTATGCTCACGAGATTGAAACACCTGTCCTGTTCATGACGGGCCAGGAGAATCATGTGTTCAGTGATTCCAACATCCTCTGCCATGCCAGGCTCGAGCAGAGGGTGCCAGGCCGTCATCAACTGCGCGTCATTCCAGGGTACGGGCATCAGGACGTGTTCATGGGCACCCATGTTGATCGCGATATCTTTCCCCATATTCTTGAGTTCCTGACTGCCAATGCTCGTCCGGTGCGGGACTCGAAGGAACAGGCAGAATTTAGCTCGCCAGTGTGTTATCAGAGTGATTTCCCTGATTATTAGGCCTGTAAATCAGAGCGATTCATTGCTGGCAAAGGTCTGATCGACCAACCGTATGCTGTCGCGTCCGCCACGTTTGGACTGGTAAAGCGCCGCATCGCCTTGCTCGATCAATGCCGCGAGGCTCGCTGGCGGATGGTCGAACAGGTTGGCGCCGATGCTCAGGGTTACCGCTTGCGGTGTGGCGAACGCCTGTGCGGCAGCGTGGTGGAACTGCTCACGCAGCGCGTTGCCCAGCCCGACGATTTGCTCATTCGATGCGTTGCGCAGCAGGATCACGAATTCATCACCGCCCAGGCGCGCTGCCAGTGCGCCTTCAGGCAGGACCGAACGGATTATTTCGCTCAGCGTGACCAGCAGGCGGTCGCCAGCGGTATGCCCGTAGAGGTCGTTGACCTGTTTGAAGTTGTCGATATCGATCAACAGCAAGGCACCGGGTCTTGCCGTGGAGACGTTATCGAGCAGGCGCGCTGCTCGCACTTCGAGGGCGCGGCGGTTGTACAGGGCGGTCAACGGATCACGGGCGGCCAACCGGGCGATGCGTTTCTCACGCCTGTAGCGTTCGGTACCGGTCATGGACAGGGCGATCAGCATGATCGCCATCGCGCCCTCGACCAGGGAAATCTGAATGATCTCGCCACGAAACGCGGCAAGATCGATCAGCGTGCCGGGAACGATGGCGGTGATCGACTTGGCCAGATAGAACAGTCCATGGACCAGCAGCACATAGCGCAGTTGCACCGCCCCCACGCTCAACGACTTGCCATGGGGACGCAGGAGGAAACTGGCCCTGAATGTCACCAGGGCCACCAGCAGCGAATTGGCCAGCAGCATGACCTTCGACCACGACGGCTCGTCGGGCAACAACAGCAAGGCCGCCCAGGCGACGAAGATCAGGTACCAGGCACGCGAAAGCCGCGTCTGCGTGAAGCGCGCGACGCCCAGCAGGAAACACCAGTGGGCCACCACCAGCAGGCCATTGGCGAACCAGATGCCGACCAGCAGAAGGCCGGCCCCGCGCAGCAAGGCGAGGGTCGACCCCAGGGTGATGGTGGCGAAGCCCGCACTCCAGAACAGCAGCGAGGGTTCGCGAATGCTCCGCCATTCGATCGCCAGGTACAGCGCGGCGGTGGCTGCGAGGGCGGTCGAAATCGTCAACATCGTGGGAGGGTCGAGCGCCATAGCCTGAAAAACCTTTCTGATCTGCGATGAAAGGCGTGATTGTAAAGGCTGGGCTGGTTTTTCGCAGATCCCGACGCATTGAAAAAGGTGCTGCGGGATCCCACGCTGCGCATTAATGATTCAGCGGGCCTGCCAATCGCGCATCCATTGCAACCCCTCGCTGGTGTTGCCGCGCGGCCGGTACTCGCAACCCACCCAACCGTTGTAGCCCAGTTGATCGATGAGCTCGAACAGGTTGGGATAATTCAACTCGTTGTGCAGGTCCGGTTCGTGGCGATCCGGTACGCCCGCGATCTGGATATGCCCGATGCCGGCGAAATCCCGACGCAGCTTCGTCGTCACGTCACCTTCCACGATCTGGCAGTGGTAGATGTCGAACTGGACCTTGAGGTTGTCCTTGCCGACGGCTTTGCAGACGGCCTGGGCCTGGTCCTGGCGGTTGAGGAAAAAGCCCGGCATGTCGCGGGTGTTGATCGGCTCCAGCAACACGGTGACGCCGACCTTGGCCGCTTGCGTCGCCGCGTGACTCAGGTTCTCCAGGTAAGTCGCGTGGTGTCGGGCACGGTCTGCTTCGTTCGCCAGCAGTCCGGCCATCACGTGGATGCGGTCATTGCCCAGGATCGCGGCGTATTCCAGGGCCTGGTCGAAACCTTCGCGAAACTCCGCTTCACGGCCAGGCAAGGAGACGACCCCTCTTTCGCCTGCCGCCCAATTGCCGGGCGGGGCGTTGAACAGGGCCTGGACCAGGCCGTTGTCGTCCAATCGTTGTTTAAGTTGTTGCGCGCTGTAGTCGTAGGGGAACAGGTATTCCACCGCCTGGAAACCATCGGCGGCGGCCGCGGCGAAGCGGTCGAGAAAATCGTGCTCCGGGTAGAGCATGCTGAGGTTGGCAGCGAAACGAGGCATGGTGACTCCTGAAATCGAAATTATTGTAGGAGCGAGTTTACTCGCGAAAAACCTGAGAGCGCTGTGGGGTGTCAGGCTGCCCGCATAATCGTTGGCGTCCATCGCGAGCAAGCTTGCTCCTACAGGTACCGCGTAGTTCTTGTGGGAGCGAGCCTGCTCGCGAAGAGCTTGAGAGCGCTGTGGGGTGTCAGGCTGCCCGAGTTATCGTTGTCGTCCATCGCGAGCAAGCTTGCTCTTACAGGGGTTACCACTGCACGCCAAAGACTTCGCGCAGTTCATCCAGTGCGGCCTGGTCGAGCGGGGCCGGCCTGGGGTTGCTCATCAGCCAGAGGCGTGCCGTTTCTTCCAGCTCTTCCAGGGCATAGCTGGCCCGCGAGACCGAGCTTTCCCACACCACCGGCCCCAGTCGCTCGAGCATGACCCCACGCACGCTGGTGGCCAGTTGCGCCACCCGCTCGGCTACCTTCGGCGAGCCGGGACGTTCATAGCCGATCAACGGGATATGCCCGACCTTCATCACCTGATAGGGCGTCAGCGGCGGCAGGATGTCATCCTGCTGCCAGACCCCGGCCAGCGTCAACGCCACCAGGTGCGTGGAGTGCGTGTGCACCACGCCGCCGACCCCCGGGTTGCGATCATAAACCTCCCGGTGCAAGGCCAGGGTCTTCGACGGTTTGTCGCCGCTGACCCATTCCCCTGCCAGGTTGACCTTGGAGAGGGCGGCCGGATCCAGGCGGCCCAGGCACGCGTCCGTGGGCGTGATCAGCCAGCCATCGTCGAGCCGGGCGCTGATGTTGCCGGCACTGCCTACTGTGTAGCCACGGCGGTACAACAGGCCGCCTACGTCACAGATTTCTTCGCGCAGGGCGTTTTCGTTGCTCATGCTTGAACTCCCGCCAAGTGTTTCAGAGCCTTGGCGAAGAAGTCAGGGCCACCGAAGTTGCCGGACTTGAGCGCCAGGGCCAATGGTTCCCCAGGCGTGCTGACGCAAGCGGGCACCCCCGGATCAATTTGCGCACCGATCTGCAACAGCTGGATATCCAGCGCTTGCACCACGGCCCCGGAGGTTTCCCCGCCGGCGACCACAAATCGCTGCACACCGGCCTGGCGCAGCCCGCTGGCTATCTTGCCCATGGCCTGCTCGACCATATTCCCCGCGCGCTCGGTACCCAGTTCACGTTGTACGGCCTTGACCTCATCCGGGGAGCTGGTGGCGTAGATCAGCACCGTTTCCGCCGTGTCAGCGACGAAGGCCAGTGCCTGTTCGATGACCGACGCTCCCGCCGCCAAGGCCAAAGGGTCGATCCGAAAGGCTGGGCGACCGGCCTGCAGCCAGTTCGCCACTTGCCCGTTGGTGGCTTGCGAAGCGCTGCCCGCGAGCACCACTTCGCCACCGTCGACCTTAGGCACTAGAGCGGCGTCCAGGTCGCGCAGTTTACCCGCCCGACGGAAGTTGTCCGGCAAGCCCAGCGCCAGTCCCGAACCGCCCGTCAGCAGGGCAAGACCGGCGCAGGCTTCGCCCAATAGATGCAGGTCTGCATCGGACACGGCATCGGCGATCGCCATGCGCACACCCTCGGCGCGAAGCTGCGTCATGCGGGCGCGAATGCTCCCCACGCCCCTGGACACCGTGTCATGGCGCAACAGGCCGACTTTGCCCTGACTCTGCGCTTGCAGCACCCGAACCAGGTTCGCGTCGGTCATCGGTGTCAGCGGGTGATGCTGCATGCCCGACTCGCTGAGCAACTGGTCCTGCACGAACAAATGCCCACGAAAGACCGTGCGCCCGTTTTCCGGGAAGGCGGGGCAGGCCAGGGTGAAATCACTGTCCAGCGCTTCCAGCAAGGCTTCGCTCACCGGGCCGATGTTGCCGTCAGCGGTCGAGTCGAACGTCGAGCAGTACTTGAAGAAAATCTGTTCGCAGCCACGTTCGCGCAGCCAGCGCAGCGCTTCGAGCGACGCCTCAACGGCGTCGGCGGCCGGCACGGTGCGAGACTTCAGGGCGATGACGATCGCATCGGCGTCGAGGTGTTCGGCAACCTCGGCGCCGGGTATACCGATGCTTTGCACGGTGCGCATGCCGCCGCGCACCAGCATGTTGGCAAGGTCCGTGGCACCGGTGAAATCGTCAGCGATGCAGCCCAGCAGAGGGCGGGCAGGGGCATTCAACATGTCGGGTTCCTCATCCGGGCAGATAATCAGTCATGTACTGCTTGATCACAGCGCGCAAATCTTCATCTGCGGTGAAGCCCAGGTCCCGGGAATAGGTGGCACAAAAGGACCCCGGCCACGAACCGACGATGCGCTCGATCGCCGGATTGCGCTCCAGGCTGATCCGCGCGGCCACTTCCGTACCAGCGACCTCGCGCAGGGCATCGATCATCTGTTCGACGGTAATCGACAGGCCCGGCATGTTGATCACCCGACCCTCGGTCATCTGCTCGCCGGCCAGTTCATGGCCATGGATCAGGTTGGCGATCGCTTGCGCTGGCGACATCAGCCAGAGCCGCGTATCGAGGGGTACCGGACACACGCTGGATTGGCCATTGAGCGGTTCGCGGATGATCCCGCTGGCGAAGCTGGAAGCGGCCAGGTTGGGTTTGCCCGGGCGCACCACGATGGTCGGCATGCGCAGGCTGCGGCCATCGACAAAACCGCGCCGGCTGTAGTCGGCGAGCAGCAGGTCGTTCATCGCTTTTTGCGTGCCATAGGAACTCTGCGGTGCCCAGACCTGATCATCGCGCACGCGTTCCGGCAGTTGCCCGCCGAATACCGCGACGGAGCTGGTCATCACCCATTTCGGGCAGGTGCCGAGCAGGCGAATGCGTTCGAGCATGTTCTGGGTCGCGGTGAAGTTGATGCGCATGCCCAGTTCGAAGTCGGCCTCCGCCTGGCTGGAAACCACCGCAGCCAAATGGAAGATGCTGTCGGTGCTGGCGTCGATAAGGCTGTCCAGCACTTCAGGGTTGGCGATGTCGCCACACACCACCGTTACCCGAGGATCATCGATGCCCTCGAGCGCGACCATATCGAAGGCGACGATTTGCCCGATGGGCTGGGGCTGGCCTGCACGGTCGGTGAGCGAGCCGCGCAGCAGCAGGGCTTCGATCAGACGGCGGCCAAGGAAGCCGGCTGCACCGGTCACGAGAATTTTCATGAGTTGCTCCAAACGTCAGCGGTTGACGAGTTTTCCGGGAATTTTGAAGACCAGCAGGGCGCCGAGGAACAACGCGCTTGCCATCACATACATGCCGATCGTGGTGCTGTGGGTGGTGTCCTTGAGGAAGCCCATCAGGTACGGCGAGACGAAGCCCGCCAGGTTGCCCCAGGAGTTGATCAGGGCAATGCCGGCGGCTGCGGCGGTGCCGCCGAGGAAGGCCGTTGGCAGGCTCCAGAACAGCGGCAGGGTGCTCATGGCCCCCATGGAACCCAGGGTCAGGCCGATCATCGAAATCGTGAAGTTGTCGCTCCAGGTGGCAGAGATGAACAGGCCGACACCGCCCAGCACCGCAGTCAGCGCCAGGTGCCAGCGACGCTCGCGCAACCGGTCGGCGCTACGCGACACCAGGATCATGGTCATCGCGGCGGCGGCATAAGGGATGGCGGTGAGCATGCCGACCTGCAAGACATCGCTGACGCCGGCCTGGCGGATCAGTGTCGGCAACCAGAAGCCCACGGTGTAGAAGCCAGCAATCATGCAGAAGTAGATGCCTGTCAGCAGCCAGATGCGCGGCTGCAGGAACACCTCTTTGAGGCTGTGGGTTTGATGGCCAGCGGTTTCGGCGTCGATACGGGTCTGCAGCAGGGTTTTCTCTTCCCGGGTGAGCCAGCCGGCACTGGAGATGCGGTCGCTGAGACAGAAGATCACTAGGATGCCGACGGCAATCGAGGGCAGCCCTTCAAGGAAGAACAGCCATTGCCAGCCGGCAAACCCATGGTCACCGTTGAAGGCGCTCATGATCCAGCCGGACAGGGGCGCACCGATCAGTCCCGAGAGCGGCACGGCCGTGGCGAACAGGGCGTACATCTTGCCGCGGCGATGGGTCGGGAACCAGTAGGACAGGTAAAGGATGACGCCCGGGTAGAACCCGGCCTCGGCGATGCCCAGCAGGAAGCGCATGATGTAGAAGGACATCGGCGTACTGACCAGGGCCATGGCCGAGGAGATGATGCCCCAGGTGATCATGATGCGCGCGATCCACAACCGCGCACCGACACGATGCAGGATCAGGTTGCTGGGAATTTCCACGAGGAAATAGGCAATGAAGAAAATCCCTGCGCCGAGACCGTAGACGGCTTCGGAAAATTGCAGATCGTCGGACATCTGCAATTTGGCGAAACCCACGTTCACCCGATCCAGATAAGCGACGAGGTAGCACAGCAACAACAACGGCAGGATCCGCCACGCGGCTTTGCGATATGCAAGGTCCTCGAAGCGATCGGCGGGCGCGATGGCACCGGTTTGAATCACAGATTCAGTCATGTGTTTCCCCCATCCTTATTTTTGTAGTGGGTGACGTTGTTTTTATCGGACTTACATGAAGATCGGTTTTTTATCATAATACGTCATACGAATTCAAGGCGCAGAATCCAAAGAGGACGACGGATCTAAAATGCAGTACCGTTCACCGATTTGAGCCCAGAGATGCCTATGCCCACTCCTGACAAATCCCCCTGTTCCGCCGAGGCGCTGGCCGTTCTGAAGGACTCCGCCAAGGGCACGCTGTCCGATCAGGTGACGGCGGCCCTGAAGGCTTATATCGCCAATGGTGAAGTGCTGCCGGGCGCTCGCCTGCCCACCGAGCCCGTGCTCTCGGAGCGATTCGGGGTGAGCAGGACGGTCATCCGCGAGGCGATCTCGCGCCTCAAATCAGCCGGGCTGGTGGAGGTCCGCCAAGGCAGCGGTACCGTCGTCAGCGAAGGCGCGCACATCAAGGCGTTCACCATCGACCTGGATGTCAGCGGCTCGATCGAGGCGGTATTGCGGGTTACCGAACTGCGCCGCGGTATAGAAGGGGAGGCAGCAGCATTGGCGGCACAGCGGCATTCACCAGCACAACTGGAGGCCATCCACCAAGCGCTCAAGGCCATCGATGCCGCCGAGCAGGCGGGGCGCGATGGCGTCGAGGAAGACCTGGCGTTCCATCACTCCATTTCCAGGGCAACGGGCAATCCGCTGTACCCGTCACTGCACGAGTTCATCGCTCAGTACATCAAGGAAGCGATCCGCATCACCCGCTCCAACGAGGAACGCCGCCACGACCTGGCCAGGACGGTGCATGTCGAACACTCTGCCGTGTACGAAGCCATCGCCGCACGAGACCCTGAAGGCGCGCGCCATGCCGCCCTCAACCACATCAACAATGCGGTCGAGCGGCTCAAGAGTGCCGATCCTGCGTTCTGGCAGAATCCGGGGGCGAGAACCTCTTAGCCTGATCTGTAACGGCCCGGCTTACCGGCGAAGGCTGCGTAGAATGTTGCGCTGACGTTTCGGCCCGCTTCGCCGGCAAGCCTGGTTCCTACGGTATTTGTTAACGCCGGGCGAGGCGTCGTGATCACCGCTGGCCTGTAGGAGCCCGGTTTGCCGGCGGTGGCGTCCTCGAATATTGCATTTACCTTTCTGGCCTCATCGCTGGCAAGCCAGCTCCTACAAAAGCTGGGGGCCGGACTTCCTGCCAATGTCTTACAGCAGGCTCCACGACACCCCGATATACACCCCCATACCTTCACCCGGCGTCGACCGCGCCGCGTCCAACCCTTTGTCGTCGTAGCCCGGCGTGACAGTGGCGGCGTAGTGCTTGTCGGTCAGGTTGCGCATGTCCACCCAGGTCTGCCAGTCACCCTTGGGCGCGTTGTAGCCCAGGGTCGCGCCAAACAGCGCGTAGGGATCGGCGTAGTAGCTGTTGGCGTAATCGACCGCGACCTTGGACACCCATTGCGCGTTGAGCGCGGCGAAGAATCCCTGGGGCCAGTCGTAACGCAGTTCGCCCTGGTAGTAGTGCATCGGCAGGCCTGGCAGGCGGTTGTCGCCGAAGCGTTCGTCGTCCTCGTAGTGGAAGTCACTGAAGGTATAGCTCTGGCGCAGACTCAGTTGACCGCCATCGTTACCCGACCACAGGTTACTCGACAGGCTGGCTTCCACGCCCTGGTGCACGGTGGGGCTGGCGTTGAGTTCGTAAGGCGTGGTGGCGTTGGCATCCGGCAACACCGAGAGCAATTCGTGGCGCACCTGGGCGTAGTACCAGGCCAGGCTCCATTGGCCCATCGCGCTGTCGCCGCGACCGCCCAGCTCCAGGGTGGTCGCCGTCTGGTTTTGCAGCTCGATAGGATCGCGCTGGGTACCCGTGGCGGGGCCGCCGCCGGCCGGGAAGCGAATGTTGGAGCTGTAGATCAGCGACCAGGGGTGCGGTGCCTCGACCGAACGGCTGAGATTGCCGAACAGTTGCAGGTCAGGTGTCAGTTGGTAGCGCAGCCCCAGGCGCGGGGCATAGTCCCAGTCGCCCTGACTGGTCTTGCCACCGCCTTGCGGGTAGGTCACCGCGCTTTCGCGGCGGGTGTAGATGGCCGCCAGGCCCGTGGTCAGCCACAGGTCGTCGGCAATCTCCAGGTCATTGCCCGCGTGCAGGACGCTGTCCGAGCCCTGGTAGGTGAAGTTGCGCATGGGCGTGCCCGGCGCATAACCGGCCGTGTTGCCGGTGGGGATGCGCACCTGTTCGCTGGCGCCGGCGTTGGGCAGGTGCTTGGTCACGCGCAGGCCCAGGGTGCTTTGGCTCTGCAGGCCCCAGAGGGTGTCGCGACGCTTGTAGTCAAGGGTGCCGCTGACATCCGTGTAGGCCACCTTCAGGCGGTTGGGACCTTCGCGCAAGTCCATGGGGTAGTCATGGTAGGCAAGGCCGGCCTGGATGCTCGAATCGTCATCGATGAACCAGGTGGTCTTGTTGCCGATAAAGGTGCTGCCCGGCTGTTCGCGGCGATCGTCGCGCGCCACGTAGGCAGGGTTGGCCGCGCGCGGGTCGTGCTCGATGGAGTGTTTGGTGACCCGGCCGGCGAGGTCGTTGTCGGTCTGGCGGTAGCGCAGGTAGAAGCGCGTTTCCAGGTTCGGGTTGAAGCGATAGCCGAAGTTGGCGATGACGCCCTGGCTCTCGCTGGCGGTGTGATCCTGATAGCCGTCCGCGCGAGCGTCGGTCAAGGCCAAGTAGTAGTCGAAATCGCCCAGCACCTGCCCGGAGCTGACCTGGCGTTGCTGATAACCGTGGCTGCCCGTGGCATAGCGCACCTGCAAGCGCGGTGCGTTGTAGCCGGTATGGCTGACGTAATCGATGGCCCCGCCCAAGGCCAGGGCACCGCGGTCGAAACCGTTGGCGCCGCGCAGCACCTCCACATGGTCAAGCCATAGCGGTTCCAGCAGCTCATAGGGTGTGCCGCCGGGACCGGTCAGCGGCAGGCCGTCGAGCATGGCGTACAGGCCCGAGGCATGGGCGCCCGGCGCACGGTTGATGCCCGACCCGCGGATCGAGATCTTCACGCCTTCATTGCCTGCCGACTGGGCATAGATGCCTGGCTGATAAGCCAGCACATCCTGATTGCTCGCTACCCGGCCCTGCAGGGGGCGGCGCATGTCGACCACGTTGGTGCCGCCGGGTACCTGTTCGAGCCGCGCCTTGGCGTCCTCGATCCCCTGGTCCTCGTCACTCGGGTTGTCGGCCCCGATCAGCACTTGCCCCAACTCCAGGCTCTGGGCCTGGGCGATCGCCGGACAGACAAGGGCCAGGCCCAGCAACGCGGCGGACAGGGATTGGGGCGAGGGCATTGAGAAAACTCCAGACAGGGGGATACGGGCAGTGAAGTCTGCGACGCATGAAAGAACGGAGGGAGCACATGATGATTTTGCTGTTGCGCCAGGATCAGGCTTATCGGCAGGGGCGAGCCTGGCGTGAAATGGCGACCGTCCATGTCGTCGCGCTGCGGGAGGGCGCCTACTGTCGAACAGGCGCAAGGTTCACTGTAGGAGCGAGCATGCTCGCGATGGTCGTGAACGATAACGCGTTGAACCAGATGCCCCGCGGCGCCCTCTGGTTTTTCGCGAGCATGCTCGCTCCTACAGGTAGGCAGTCGCGGTTGTTTCAGCGTTTGTTCAACGCCGCTTCCGCCGCCGCGATTTCAGCCTGGCGCTTGAGGATCACGTCGCCCACCGGCGGTCCCTGGAAGCGTCGCGCTTCGAAACCGAACCAGACGATAGCCGTCAACACCAAAAAGCCGATGGTGATGTACAGCGCCCAGTCGTTCGGTGGCTGGATGCCGATGACGAAAATGATCACCATCGACAGGACCGAGAGCAGGGCGAACAGCGTGTACCAGAAGCGCCCCATGTTCCACGGCCCCATGGTCGGCCATTTCGAGGTGCCGTAGGCAAACAGGCCCAGCACGATGGGAATAATGAATGAGAAGAACAGGAAGATCACTGTGCAGGAGACCACGATGGTGTAGACCGGTGTTTCGCCGATCGATATCACCGACGATCCCCAGACGAACAGCACCGCCAGTGTGGCACCGGTCCAGATGGCTGCCACCGGGCTGCGGAAGGTCGGCGAAACCGAGGCCAAGGCTTTGGAGCAAGGCAGGCCGCCATCGCGGGAAAACGCGAAGATCATGCGTGAAACCGAGGTTACGGTCGCCAGGCCACAGAGCACCTGCGAGATGAAAATCGCCACGTACAAGCCGTCCTTGAGCAGCGGGTTGACTTGGGTATTCATGGCCCAGAAGAACACGCTCCAGCCCTGCTTGGCCGCTTCGTCCATGCTCGGCAACATCAGCACGAATGCGCTGAGCATCACCCAGCCGAACAGCAGCGACCAGACCACCGACATGACCATGCCCCGCGGCACCGACATGGCCGCATTGCGGGTTTCCTCCGAGGTGTGGGCAGAGGCGTCGTAGCCAGTGATGGTGTAGATCGGCAGCAGCAGGCCGAGCATGAAGACCCAGCCGTTGGAGACTTCCGGCCAGACACCGCCGCCCGCTGCGCCGGAGTAGTTGCCGAAGGTCACCAGTCGCGAGAATTCGTAGCTGGGGGCCGAGATCAGGCAGACGATGGTCAGCGCCAGTGCGGTGGCGAAGATCAGGTAGCCGGAGAAATCAGTGAGCCTGGCGGTCAGGCCGATCCCCAGGTGATTGCACAGGGCCTGGAGACCGGTGAGGATCGCCAGGAAAATCACCCGGGTCGTGGTGGTGTCTTCCATGCCCAGCGTGGGGCCAAAGGCGCCGAAAAAGAAGTAATAGGTGCCGACGTTGATCGCCCCCAGCACCGTGACCAGCCCCAGCAGGTTGAACCAGGCCGTGAGCCAGCCGGTAAAACGGTTGCCGAGGATCGAGCCCCAGTGATACAGGCCGCCTGCGGTGGGGTAGGCCGAGGAAATCTGCGCCATGGCCAGGGCGAACACGCCGGAAATCAGGCAACCGATCGGCCAGCCAATACCGATCGAGGCACCGCCGGCGCCCGAGGTGCCCTGGGCCAGTGAGTTGATGCCACCGGAAAGGATGCAGATGATCGAAAAGGAAATCGCAAAGTTGGAGAAAACCCCCATTCGTCGCGAGAGCTGTTGGGCATAGCCCATGCTGTGCAGCACCTTGACGTCATCGTCGTGCGCGTCGGTGCCGGGCTGGCTTGCTGGGTTCATTGTCGTGTGCCCCTTCAGGTTTTGATACGCAGCCATCCGGCGCTCCGGATGGATTGGCTTTCAACCCCTTGTCGTACTGCTCCTGTTTCCTATTGGTGAAACCTGCCTGCTTTTGTGTAGGAGCGAGCATGCTCGCGATGGAGGTTAACGATTACTCGGGGCGTCAGGTTCCCCGCGTTATCGTTGAGGTCCATCGCGAGCGTGCTCGCTCCTACAGAAGGCGGCCGTGGAGGGCCGCCTGGAAAATTTCCGCTACACCGGCCCGGGTCAAAGGCAGCGGGTTGCCGCCGGCCGACGGGTCGACCACCGCCATGTCGGCGATCAGGTCGGCTTGCTGGTCGTCCACCCCCAGCTCGAACAGCGTATGTGGCACGGCGATGTCCTTGCGCAATTTGAGGACGAAGGCCAGGAAGCTGTCGAAGCCCGGGGAGGGCAGGTGCAGGTACGCCGCCAGGCGTGTAATGCGTTCCTCGATGGCCGGACGATTGAACTTCAGCACGTAGGGCATCAGGGTGGCGTTGGTCATGCCGTGGTGGGTGTCATACAGGGCGCCGATCGGATGCGCGAGGGCGTGCATCCCGCCCAGGCCTTTCTGGAATGCAGTGGCGCCCATCGCTGCCGCCGCCAGCATTTGCCCGCGTGCACCGAGGTCCGAAGGGGTGTGGACGGCGCGCACCAGGGCATTGCTCACCAGGCGCATGCCTTCGACCGCAATGCCATCGGCCATGGGATGGAAACCAGGGGCGCAGTACGACTCCAGGCAGTGCGCCAAGGCGTCCATGCCTGTGCCTGCGGTGACTTTGGCCGGCATGCCGACGGTCAGGGCGGGATCGCTGATGACCACGCGCGGCATCATTTTCGGGTGGAAGATGATGCGCTTGGTGTGGGTACGATCGTCGATGATCACCGCCGCGCGGCCCACTTCCGAGCCCGTACCCGCAGTGGTCGGCACCGCGATGACCGGGGCAATGCGGCTTTCATCGGCGCGGGTCCAGTAGTCGCCGATGTCTTCGAAATCCCAGACCGGGCGGGTCTGGCCACTCATGAAGGCGATGAGCTTGCCCATGTCCAGGCCGCTGCCTCCGCCAAAGGCCACCACGCCATCGTGGTTGCCCGCGCGCCAGGCGTCGAGCCCGCCTGCCAGGTTGGCTTCGACCGGGTTGGGCTTGAGGTCGCAGAACAGCGCGGCGCCCAGCCCTGCATCGCGCAAGGCGTCCAGCGCAGCCGTGGTGATCGACGCACGCCCCAGACCGCTGTCGGTGACCAGCAGCGGGCGCTGGATCCCCTGGCTGCGACAGACCTCGGCCAGTTCCGCGATGCGGCCGACACCGAAGCGGATGCTCGTGGGGTAGTTCCAGTTTCCAGTCAGGCTCATGGCTCAGATCTCGTGGCGCAGATGGAAGGATTTGGCGCGGGTCAGGTGTTCGTATCCCAAGCGGGAAAGGGTCACGCCGCGCCCACTGTTCTTGACCCCTGTCCAGGCCAGGGCCGGGTCCAGGTAGTCGCAGCGATTCATGAACAGGGTGCCGGTTTCGATCTGCTCGCCCAGGCGTTCGGCGGCGGCCAGGTCCCGGGTCCAGATGGACGCGCTGAGCCCGAACTCACTGTCGTTCATCAAGGCGACGGCCTCGTCGTCGCCGGCAACTGGCATGATGCCGACCACTGGCCCGAAGCTTTCATCGCGCATCACCGACATCCGATGGTTCACATCCACCAGCACTTGCGGGGCCAGATAGGCACTGCCGGGCACATCGGCGGCGAAGGCTTGCGCGTCGATCAGCGCCGTGGCGCCCTCACTCAATGCCTCGGCGATCTGCCCGCGCACGAAATCGGCCGCTTGTGGATTGACCATCGGTCCGAGGGTGGTGGCGGGGTCCAATGGATTGCCCAGCACGTACTGGCGGGTCAATTCGGCGAAACGCTGGATGAAGGCAGGATAGATTGCCTGATCGACATAGATGCGCTCCACGGCGCAACAACTTTGTCCCGAGTTGAAGAAGCTGCCGTCCACCAGGTTTTCCACCGCGTGTTCGAGGTCGGCATCGGCCCGAACGTAGGCAGGGTCCTTGCCGCCGAGCTCCAGGCCGGTGCCGATGAAGCCTGTGAGTGTCGCCTGTTGGACGATCTTGCCGGCCTCCACCGAGCCGGTGAAATTCACCTGCTGTATGTCGCCGGAGACAATGGCCAGCGCAGTCGAGGCGTGCTCAAGCACCAGGTTCTGGAACAACCCTTCAGGCAGATGCGCCCGACGAAAAGCTTCAGCGAAACGCTCACCCACCAGCAGGGTTTGCGAAGCGTGTTTGAGGATGACGCCGTTGCCAGCCATCAGCGCCGGAATGACCGAGTTGACTGCCGTCAAGTAAGGGTAATTCCACGGGGCGATCACCAGCACCGTACCCAGCGGTTCGCGCTTGATATAGCGCTTGAAACCCGCGACAGGCACCGGCTCCACCGCTGCCAGCGCATCAGGCGCAATGGCGATCATGTGCCGTGCGCGTTCTTCGAAACCGCGCAGTTCGCCGGCGCCGAAACGCACCGGTCGGCCCATCTGCCAGGCCAGTTCCGGGACGATGTCATCCTTCATGGCCAGCATTGCGTCCACCGCTGCGCTGCAAATGCCCGCGCGTTCGTTCAGTGGCCGGCGTTTCCACTGCGCCTGGGCATCGGCCGCCGCCTCCAGTGCCCGATAGAGCTGGCCGGTATCGGCGCAGGGACGTTCAGCATAAACCCGGCCATCGACCGGGGAGATGAGTTGAATCGTCTTGGTCATGGCAATCTCAATAGCGCTCGAAACCGCGCTGCAGTTCCCAATCGGTAATCCGCCGGTCGTACTCCTTCTGTTCCCATTCGGCGGTGTGTACGTAGTGATCGATGACCTCGTCACCGAACGCCTCGCGCAACATGCTCGACTTCTGCAATGCGGCGCTCGCCTCACGCAAGGTCTTGGAAACCTCGGGCAAATGCTCGTCTACGTAGGCATCGCCCTCGAAGGGCGCGGCGAGCTCGAGCTTTTCATCGATGCCTGCCAGCCCCGCGGCGATCAAGGCGGCGAAGGCCAGGTAAGGGTTGAGATCGGCACCGCCAATGCGACATTCGATACGGATCGATTTGCTGCCCTCGGCGCACAAGCGAAAGCCCGCGGTGCGATTGTCCCGGCTCCACACCGCGCGGGTAGGGGCGAAGGTGCCGGCCTGGAAGCGCTTGTAGGAATTGATGTAGGGCGCAAGAAAGCAGGTGATGTCGTTGGCGTACTTGAGCTGCCCGGCCACCCAGGCACGCATCAGCTTGGACATGCCGAACTCGGCCTTGGCATCGAAGAACAGCGGTTTCTTGGCGTTCTTGTCCCACAGCGAGTTGTGGATGTGGCTGCTGGAGCCGGCGGCGTCATAGCGCCACTTGGCCATGAAGGTGATCGCCTTGCCCTGCAATTGAGCGATCTCCTTGCACGCATGCTTGATGATGACGTGATGGTCGGCCATGGTCATCGCGTCGGCGTAACGGATGTTGATTTCTTCCTGGCCCGGGCCCCATTCACCCTTGGAGTTTTCCACGGGAATGCCGCTGGCCTGCAGATGCTTGCGAATCGCCCGCAGCACCGGCTCTTCGCGGGTGGTCTGCAGGATGTTGTAATCCTCTATGTAGTGCCCGGCGGTTTTCGGCTTGTGATAGTTGCGCTTGTGGATGGCCTCGTAGCTCTCGTCGAACAGGTAGAACTCCAGTTCGGAAGCAAACATGCCGGTGTAGCCGCGTTCACGCAGGCGCTCGACCTGTTTTTTCAGGATCGCCCGCGGGCTGTGGGGCAGGTCCTCTCGATGGTGATGGTCCAGCACGTCACACAGGACCAGCGCCGTGCACTCAAGCCAGGGCACCTTGCGCAAGGTGCGCATGTCGGGCTTGAGCACGAAATCGCCGTAGCCTTTGCTCCAACTGGCGGCGGCATAGCCGGGCACCGGCTCCATGTCGATGTCGTCGGCCAGCAGGTAATTGCAGCAGTGGGTTTCTTCATGGCCGCTGTCGATGAAAAACTCGACCTGGAAGCGCTTGCCAACCAGGCGCCCCTGCATGTCGACCATGCACACCAGTACGGTATCGATCTCGCCAGAGGCGGCAGCACGCTTGAGTTGGTCAAAACTGAGGAACGGCTCGGTCATCACGGCAATCCTGCGCAAATTGTTTGGGCCTGTCTGAGATAGCTGTTGCAGACGCTCTCCAGATAAAACCAACAACTGCCGCCGCGAGCATCGTAGGCAATAAGCTGAGGTAAGCTTAGCCTACTGTCGCTTTTCGCAAGTTTTTGCTGCGCAGGGTGTGTGACCCTCTACGATCGACTTTCAAATTGTTGAAGAGGAGGTGCGGCATGCAGCGATTTACTGGCGGTTGCCTGTGCGGCAATGTGCGGATTGTGGCGTCGGGGCAGCCCTATCGGGTCGGCCTCTGTCACTGCCTCGACTGCCGCAAGCACCACGGTGCGCTCTTTCACGCCTCGGCGATATTCCCTGAGGACGCGGTGATGATCGAGGGCGAAACGCGCGACTACGCCGGGCGCTATTTCTGTCCGCGCTGTGGCTCGTCGGTGTTTGCCCGCAGCGACGACGAAATCGAAGTGAACCTGGGCTCGCTCGATGCCCCTGACCAGTTGAAGCCAACCTATGAAAGCTGGACGGTGCGGCGCGAGTCCTGGTTGCCGGCGTTCCCGCTCGCACGGCACTACAAGCACGATCGAGAGGGCACCGGCCGATGTGACGGCTAAATGATATGGCTTGTAGGAGCGAGCATGCTCGCTCCTACAGAAGATCAGCGCGTCGCCCTGTCCGTTAGGCGATATCTCCTGGCTTGTTAGCGTTAGCCGGCAATCAGGGCGCGCGCTATTGTGGTCGCACGTTCCCGGCCGCCTGGATGATCCCGATGACCCGCCCCCGTTTCTTGCCTGATAACTTCACCCTGACCCTGATCGGCGTGGTCCTTCTCGCCAGCCTCCTGCCCGCCAGTGGCCAGGTGGCCGTGGGCTTCGGCTGGTTGACCAATTGCGCTATCGCGCTGCTGTTTTTCCTGCACGGCGCAAAGCTGTCCCGCGAGTCGATCATTGCCGGCGCCGGCCACTGGCGCTTGCACTTGCTGGTCTTTGGCCTGACGTTCGTCCTGTTCCCGCTGCTCGGCCTGGCGCTCAAGCCTGTGCTGTCGCCGATGATCGGCGCCGACCTGTACATGGGCATGCTCTACCTCTGCGCGTTGCCGGCCACGGTGCAGTCGGCGATTGCCTTTACCTCGTTGGCGCGAGGCAACATTCCGGCGGCGATTTGCAGTGCGGCAGCGTCCAGTCTGTTCGGGATCTTTCTTACGCCATTACTGGTGACCTTGCTGCTGGACGTGCACGGCGAGGGCGGCTCGACTTTCGACGCCATCGTGAAGATCAGCGTGCAGTTGTTGCTGCCGTTCATTGCCGGGCAGATCGCTCGCCGCTGGATCGGCGCCTGGGTCGCACGCAACAAGGGCTGGCTGAAATTTGTCGATCAGGGCTCGATCCTGCTGGTGGTGTACGGCGCTTTCAGCGAAGCGGTGATCGAAGGCATCTGGCACCAGATTCCATTGCGCGACCTGGCCGGGCTGGTGGTCGCCTGTTGTGTGGTTTTGGGGTTGGTGTTGCTGGCGTCCACCGTGCTGGGCAAGGCCTTGGGTTTCAACCAGCAAGACCGCATCACCATCCTCTTCTGTGGTTCGAAGAAAAGCCTGGCCACGGGTGTACCGATGGCCCAGGTGCTGTTCGCCGGCAGCACCATCGGCGTGTTGATCCTGCCGCTGATGCTGTTCCACCAGATTCAGTTGATGGTCTGTGCGGTGCTGGCCCAGCGGTTCGCCAATCGCCCTGAATCGGTGCCTGAATTGATGGCACAGGTCGACCCTTGATGGTAAGTCGCTGTTTTAAAATAAAATAATGATGCAGGGGGGTTCCCAGGCGGCAAGAAAGTTGATAAATTGCCGCCCATTCCTGCAGGGGGCCATCCACGGCTCTCCAGGTAGCAGCTACAGGGGCGTCGCCAAGCGGTAAGGCAGCAGGTTTTGATCCTGCCATGCGTTGG